>NZ_BAAGTD010000068.1:0-33020 GCF_054782095.1 Streptomyces capparidis
GGGTGGGGGCCGGGCGGGGGTGGGGGCCGGGCGGAAGTGGGGGCCAAGCCGGGTGGGCGGCCGGGCCGGGTGGGCGGCCGGGCGGCGGAGGGTGGGACCCCGGGGGTCGGGGGCCGGGGGTCGGGAGCGGCCGGGGCGGGTGGGCGGCCGGGGAGCAGGAGGGGAGCGGGAGGGGGTGTGCGGGGTGGCGGCTCCTTGCGGGCACAATGGCCCCTCGTGAGCGGGCAGCGGGTGAACAGGGAGTACGTGCTGGTCCTTCCCGACCGGGACGCGGCGGAGGCCGTGGCCGGGGCGGTGGCGGAGCGGTTCCCGGTGGAGGGTGAGCCCCGGCTGGTCCGCGACGCGCTGGCGGGCGAGGACGACGCGGAGGACGCTCAGTGGCTGGTGGTCGTCCGGGGCGACGGCCTGGACCCCACGGCGCTGGACGCCCTGGCGGAGGAACACGAGGGCTGGGTCGAGGAGGACTAGCCGCCCCGTCCCCGGCGTCGCCACGGCGGACCACCGCCCGCAGCGAGCCGCCCTCCCCCAGCACCGCGACCGAGCCGGAGAGGTCGGTGCGCAGCACGGTGGCGCCCAGCCCGCGCAGACCGGCGACCGTCCTCGGCGACGGGTGGCCGTACGGGTTGCCCCGGCCCGCCGACACCAGGGCCAGGCGCGGTGCGACCCGGCGCAGCAGCTCCGCCTCCTGGTACGCGGACCCGTGGTGGGCCACCTTGAGCACGTCCACGCGGGGCAGGCCGGGCAGCGCGGCGAGCAGGGCGCGCTGGGCCGGGGGCTCGAGGTCGCCGAGGAGCAGGGCGGTCAGGCCCGCGACGCGCACCAGCATGACCACGCTGGCGTTGTTGGGGTCCGTGTCGGGCGGGCCGGACGCCGGCGGCCACAGCACCCGCCAGGACAGCGGCCCCACCGAGCGGGCCTCCCCGGCGGCGGCGCGCAGCACCGGCAGGCGGGCGGCCGCGGCCCGGCGCTCCAGCACCGGGTCGGGACCGTCCGGCGGGCGGAACGGCGTGGTCTGCACGGCGCCCACGGACCGGCCGCGCAGCACCCCGGGCAGGCCCGCGACGTGGTCGGCGTGGAAATGGGTGAGCACCACCAGCGGCACCCGGGTGACGGCCAGCTCCCGCAGGCAGCGATCCACGGCCGCCGGGTCGGGGCCCGCGTCCACGACCACGGCGGTGCCGTCGCCCGCCGCGAGCGCCAGCGCGTCGCCCTGGCCGACGTCGCACATGGCCAGCCGCCAGTGGCGGGGCGGCCAGCCGGTGAGGACCCGGGTGAGCGGGGCGGGGGCGAGCACGGCGGCCAGCAGGGCGAGCGCGAGGGCGGCCCCCAGGAGAGGGCTGCGCGGCGCCCGGCGCAGCAGCGGCAGCGCGGCCAGGACGACCACGGTCAGCAGCAGGCCACCCCGCCAGCCGCCGGGCCAGGCCGCCTCGGCGCCGGGCAGGGACGCTCCGGTGCGGGCGACACCCGCGATCCACTCGGCGGGCCAGCCCGCGAGCCAGGCCAGCGCCCGGGCGGCCGGCATGGCGACGGGGGCCGCGGCGAGCGCGGCGAACGCCAGGACCGTCGCCGGGGCCACGGCGAGCTCCGCGAGGAGGTTGCACGGCACCGCCACCAGGCTGACCCGGGCCGCCATCGCCGCCACGACCGGCGCGCACACCGCCTGGGCGGCGGCAGCCGCGGCGAGGATCTCGGCGAGGCGCCCCGGCACCCCGCGGCGGCGCAGCGCCTCGCTCCAGCGCGGGGCGAGAGTCAGCAGCGCGCCCGTGGCGAGCACCGACAGCAGGAAGCCGTAGGAGCGGGCGAGCCAGGGGAAGAACAGCACCAGCAGCAGCACGGCCCCCAGCAGCGCGGGCACCAGGGATCTGCGGCGGCCGGTGCCGAGCGCCACCAGGGTGAGCAGTCCGCAGCCCGCCGCCCGCAGCACGCTCGGGTCGGGGCGGCACAGCACGACGAATCCCAGGGTGAGCACGCCGCCGAGGACGGCCGTCGCGCGCAGCGGGATGCCCAGGCGTCCGGCGAGACCGCGGCGCTCCGCCCTGCCGGCCAGCCCCGCGGGGCCGATCAGCACCGCCAGGACGATGGTCAGATTGGTGCCGGAAACGGCGGTCAGATGGCTCAGGTCGGTGGCGCGGAAGGCGTCGGCCAGGTCCGCGGGGATGCGGGAGGTGTCCCCGACGGCCAGGCCCGGCAGCAGGGCCCGGGCGTCCGGGGACAGGCCGTCGGTGGCCGTGCGCAGCCCGGCGCGCAGCTCCCCCGCGGCCCGCTGGGGCCGGGTGGGCCCGGCGGTGACCCTGGGCGGTCCCGTGGTGTGGAGGACGGCGGCGACGCCACCGCCCGGACGGCTGGGCGGCGCGGCCCTCACCTCGGCGGTCACCCGGGTGGAGGGCAGCAGGGACAGCCAGCCGGCGGCGCCGCGGCCCCGGACCAGCACCAGGACCGGGGTGCGCACCCGGGTGCCGCCACCGGCCCGGACCACGCGCCGGGCGGTGGCCTCCACGACGACCGCCGCCGGGCCCTGGGCGGCGCCCCGCACCCGCGGCCGCAGGGCGCGCGGGTCGTCGGTGACGGTGAGCTCGACGGTGGCCCGGCCGTGCTCGCGGGCGAGCTCGGGCAGCGGCCCGCGGCGCGCGTCCGCGGCGTGGCAGCAGGCGATCGCGGCGGAGACGGAGGCGCACAGCAGCGCGGTCGCGGCGACGCGGGCGGGCGCGCGCCCGCCGCGGACCAGGAGCAGGACCAAGCCCGCGGCCAGGGCCAGGGCGGCGCCGGTCAGCACGGGGCGGGCGGGGGCGCCGAGGGCGAGCGCCGCGGCGAGCCAGGCCGCGGCGGCGGGCGGCAGCAGACGCAGGTCCAGCGGCTTGGGCGGGGCGACCTGACGGGGCGTGGGCTGCCGCGCCGCGCCGCCTGGAGGGGCGCCGCCGTCGGGGGCACCGCTCGGAGAGGCGCTGCCTGGAGACGCGCCGCCTGGAGGCGTGGTCCGGCGCGGGGTGGCGGACGCCGTGGTGCCGGTCGCGGGCGGCGGGCCGCCGGAGGGGGCAGGCGGGGTGGGGTGCGGAGGCGGAGGCGGACTCACGGCCGGACCAGGGGGCGCAGTTCGGCGAAGCGGCGGTCTCCGATGCCGGTGACCTCCCGCAGTTGCTCGACCGAGGCGAAGCCGCCGTGCCGGGTGCGGTAGTCGATGATGTGCCGGGCCAGGACCGGGCCCACGCCGGGGAGGGTGTCGAGTTGCTCGGCGGTGGCGGAGCCCAGGCTCAGCCGCTCCGGCGGGCCGCTCCCCGCGCCGGGCGGGGCTGGCCCGCCCGGCGGGGCGGCCGGGGCCGCGGGGGCGGTGGCGCCCACGAGGACCTGTTCGCCGTCGGCGAGGATCCGGGCGAGGTTCAGCGCGCTGGTGTCCGTGCCGGGCAGGGCTCCGCCCGCGGCGCGGAGCGCGTCGCCGACGCGGGTGCCCGGCGGCAGGGTGCGCATGCCCGGCTCCCTGACCTTTCCCGCGATGTCCACGACAACGTTTTTCCGGGGTGCGGGCGGTGCCGGGGCGGGGGCGGCGGCGGGAGTGCGCAGCGGGGCGCTTTCCGGGACGGGAACGTCGCGTGGCCGTCCGGTCCATAAGTGGTGCAGGGCGAAAACGAGGGCGATGAGGAGAAGGACCACGAGCGCGGCCACGGCCCTGCGGTCGAGGCCCAGGCGCGGCCGGGCCGCGGGCAGCCGCTCCAGCAGCGCGAGCCGCAGCCGGAGCCGGCGGGGCAGCTCAGGGGAGGCGGCGGGGGTGGCGGCGCCGGGATCCGGCTCGCGCGGCGCGGGTCGGCCGACCGGGGAGGCCGCGGCGGGGCGCTCGCGGCGGGCCGGCGGTGAATGGGCGGGGATATCGGGGGTGGTGGCGGTGGAAATGGTCATGCGGCCGACGGTAGGCGGTTTTCCGTGCGCGCGTTTTCGCGGGCGGCGCGGTTGTGGATGAAAAGGCGCCTGTGGACAACCGCGTCACCCTCGGGAGGGAATTCTCCGCGCGGGCTCGAAAGGGGAGGTAAAACGGGAGGAGATGACAGGAGGCAGGAAATGACGATCCGGGAGTTGATCGACAAGGCGGCCGGCCGTTTGCGTTCGGTGCCACTTGGACGCGGCCGGCTCCGCCGGTGCTGTCACCACCACTCGGGTGAACGGCCGGAAAGGCACGTGCGCCGGGCGCTGGCGGAGGAGGCGGCGGTGGAAGGGAAAGAGGGGAGAAGCACGGTGCCGCCCGGGACGGGGGCCGAACCTCCGGGCGAGGGCCCGGCCCCGGGCCCTCAGGGCGCCCCGGCCGCGCCGTACACCCGCCCGGCCGCGCCTGCCGCCGGACACCCCCGCCCGGCCCCGGGTCCCCTCACCCCGCCGGCCCTCACCCCCGCATCACCCCCTGACCCGGGGTCACCCCTCCACCCCCCGCCGGGGCGAGACCACCACCCCCAGCAGTCCCGGCCCCACGTGGGCGCCGATCACCGCGCCGACCTCGAGCACGGTCAGCTCGGCCAGGCCGGGGACGCGGGTGCGGAGGCGGGCCGCCAGGTCCTCGGCGCGGTCGGCGGCGGCCAGGTGGTGGACGGTCACGTCCACGGGGGCCGTGCCCGCCCGCTCCACCGAGATCTCCTCCAGACGGGCGATGGCCCGGGCCGCCGTGCGGACCTTCTCCAGTGGCTGGATCCTGCCGTCCGCCAGGTGCAGCAGCGGCTTGACGGCGAGGGCCGAGCCCAGCAGGGCCTGGGCGGCGCCGATCCGGCCGCCACGGCGCAGGTGGTCGAGGGTGTCGACGTAGAAGAACGCCGAGGTCCCGGCGGCGCGGTCGGCGGCGGCGGCGACGACCTCGTCGGCGCTCCCGCCCGCCCGCGCGGTCTCCGCCGCGGTGAGCACCGCGTGGCCGAGCGCCATCGCGACCATGCGGGTGTCCACCACCCGCACCGGCACCGGGGCCCCGGCGGCGGCCAGGCACGCGGACTCGTAGGTGCCCGACAGCTCGGAGGACAGGTGCAGGGACACCACCTCGGTGGCCCCGGCCTCGGCGGCGGCCCGGTAGGCGGCGGCGAAGTCACCCGGGCCCGGCCGGGAGGTGGTCACCCTGCGGCGGCGCTGGAGGGCGTGCGCGACGGCCTTGGCCGAGACCTCGGTGACCTCCTCGAGCGCCTCGTCACCGAGCACCACGGTGAGCGGGACGACCGCCACCCGGTACCGCTCCACGGCCTCCGGCGGCAGGTACGCCGTGGAATCGGTGACGATGGCGACGTGGCTGGACATGCCCGCGAGCGTACCCGCAGCTCAGCGGCTTCGGGCAGGTCGATCCCCGCAGGCGGGGGACGGCTCGGTCAGGAGGGCGGTTCGCCCGGCGCGGCCTTCCGCTCCTTGCCCGCTCCCACGGCGGGCGGCTCGGCCGGGGCCTCGACGGCGGCGCCGGGAGCGTCCCAGTGGCGCAGCGCCCCCGCCTCCAGTTCGCACTTGCGGCTGAGCTCGGCCAGCTCGTCGTCGGCGAACTGCCGCGCCCGGTCCTGCGCCGCCCAGCGCAGCGCGTCCGCGGAGTGGGCGATGCGCTCGGCGCGTTCGCGCATCTCGGGCAGGCGGGCGGAGACGCGGGACTTGTCGGGTTCGCGCTCCAGGGCCTTCAGCTCGGTGTCGAGGGTGCGGGCGTGGGCTTCGAGCCGCTGGAGCAGGGCGAGGGACTCGGCGAGCGAGGCGTCGTCGGTGACGGCCGCCTCGAGGGTGCGCCGGGTGCTGTCCAGGGAGGTGCGCATGGACAGGCGGACATCGGCGATCTGGCCCGCCGCGCCCGGCTGGGTGAGGCTGCGCGCCTTCAGCGTGGTGTCCTCCAGCATGCGGCGGGCCTGCGGCACCCGCCGCTCCAGGCTCCGTTGCACCGCCCGCTTCGTGCGCACCACGGCGACCGCGCCCACCGCGACGGACGCGAGGATGAACAGCGCGACGACGGCAAGGACGACATCCACGGGCGCGCCTCCAGGCTCGAACGGCTCCACCGGCCGGTGCTCGAACGGCCCGCGGGGGGACGGCTCGTGCGGAACCGAGCGGGTCGGACGAGGGTACGGGCCGAACGGCTTCCACCGTAACCCGAAGCCGCTCCCCGCACCCACAAACGAACCGGGCAGGCCCCGGGTTCCCCCGCGACCTGCCCGGACCACCGCTCAACCGCCCCGGCACCCGCGCCGCGACCGGCGCGGGCGGGACGGTGCCGGTGCCGCCGCCGGCGCGTTACGCCGGCACCACGTTCACCAGCTTCGGCGCCCGCACCACGACCTTGCGGATCCCGGCGCCGCCCAGCGCCGCCAGCACGGCCTCGTCCTTCAGCGCCAGCTCCTCCAGCTCCCGCTCGCCGATGGTGGGCGGCACCTCCAGGCGGGCCTTGACCTTGCCGCGGACCTGCACCACGCAGGTGACGGTCTCGTCCTGCACCAGCGCCGGGTCGGCGACCGGGAACGGCTCGTGCACCAGGGACTCGGTGTGTCCCAGGCGCCGCCACAGCTCCTCGGCGATGTGCGGGGCCAGCGGCGCCACCAGCAGCACCAGCGGCTCGGCGACGGAGCGCGGCACCGCGGGCAGCTTGGTCAGGTGGTTGTTCAGCTCCGTCACCTTGGCGATGGCGGTGTTGAACCGCAGGCCCTCCATGTCGGAGCGCACCCCGTCGATCGCCTTGTGCAGGGCGCGCAGCGTCGCCTCGTCGGGCGCGTCGTCGGTGACGCTCAGTTCGCCGGTCGCCTCGTCCACGACGTTGCGCCACAGCCGTTGCAGCAGCCGGTAGGAGCCGACCACGGCACGGGTGTCCCAGGGCCGGGAGACGTCCAGCGGGCCCATGGCCATCTCGTACAGGCGCAGGGTGTCCGCTCCGTACTCGGCGCAGATCTCGTCGGGCGTGACGGCGTTCTTCAGGGACTTGCCCATCTTGCCCAGCTCGCGCCGGACGGGTTCGCCGTCGTGGTACCAGCCGTCCTCGCGCTCCTCCACCTCGGCGGCCGGCACGGCGATGCCGCGGGCGTCCCGGTAGACGTACGCCTGGATCATGCCCTGGTTGAACAGGCGGTGGAACGGCTCCTTGGACGACACGTGCCCCAGGTCGTACAGCACCTTGTGCCAGAAGCGGGAGTACAGCAGGTGCAGCACCGCGTGCTCCTGGCCGCCCACGTACAGGTCCACGCCACCGGAGGCGCCGGACGTGCGCGGGCCCATCCAGTACCGCTCGACCTCCGGGTCCACCAGCTTCTCGTCGTTGTCCGGGTCCAGGTAGCGCAGCGGGTACCAGCAGGAACCGGCCCAGTTGGGCATGGTGTTGGTCTCGCGGCGGTACTTCCTCGGCCCGTCGCCCAGGTCCAGGGTGACCTCGACCCACTGCTCGTTGCGGGACAGCGGGGTCTCGGGGCTGGTGTCGGCGTCGTCCGGGTCGAAGGTGCGCGGCGCGTAGTCGTCCACCTCGGGCAGCTCGACCGGCAGCATCGACTCGGGCAGCGCGTGGGCCACCCCCTCCTCGTCGTAGACGATCGGGAACGGCTCGCCCCAGTAGCGCTGGCGGCTGAACAGCCAGTCGCGCAGCCGGTAGCTGACCGTTCCCTCGCCGATGCCGCGCTCCTCCAGCCAGGCGGTGATCCGCGCCTTGGCCTCGGCGACGGGCAGACCGTCCAGGGAGACGCCCTCGGCGGAGGAGTTCACGCACCGCCCGTCGTAGGAGGTGTACGCGTCGTCCCACTCGGCCGGGTCCTGGCCGCGGCCGTCGTCCGGCTCGACGACGCAGCGCACGGGCAGCTCGAAGGCGCGGGCGAACGCGAAGTCGCGGTGGTCGTGCGCGGGGACGGCCATGATCGCGCCGGTGCCGTAGCCCATCAGCACGTAGTCGGCGATGAACACCGGGACCCGCTCGCCGTTCACGGGGTTGACGGCGAAGGCGCCGGTGAACACGCCGGTCTTGTCCTTGGCCTCGGCCTGCCGCTCCACGTCGGACTTGGCGGCGGCCTGCTTGCGGTACTCGGCGACGGCCTCCGCGGGGGTGCGCGCCCCGCCGGTCCACGCCTGCCGGGTGCCCTCGGGCCACGCCGCGGGGACGATCCGCTCCACCAGCTCGTGCTCGGGCGCCAGCACCATGTAGGTCGCGCCCCACAGGGTGTCGGGGCGGGTGGTGAACACGGTGATCCGCGCCTGCCCGTCCGCCTCCACCGGGAACTCCACCCGGGCGCCCTCGGAGCGGCCGATCCAGTTGCGCTGCTGGAGCTTGATCGCCTCGGGCCAGTCCAGCAGCTCCAGGTCGTCCAGCAGGCGGTCCGCGTAGGCGGTGATCCGCATCATCCACTGGCGCAGCCTGGCCTTGAACACGGGGTAGTTCCCGCGCTCGGACCTGCCCTCCGCGGTGACCTCCTCGTTGGCCAGCACCGTGCCCAGGCCGGGGCACCAGTTGACCGGCGCCTCGGTGGCGTAGGCCAGGCGGTGCTCGTCCAGGACGGCGGCGCGCTCGGCGGCGCCCAGCGCGTCCCAGGGGCGGCCGTCGGGGGTGGGGCGGGCGCCGGAGGCGAACTGCTCGACCAGCTCGGCGATGGGCCGGGCGCGGTCGGCCTCGGTGTCGTACCAGGAGTTGTAGATCTGGAGGAAGATCCACTGCGTCCACTTGTAGAACGCCGGGTCGATGGTGGCGACCGAGCGGCGCGGGTCGTGGCCCAGGCCCAGCCGGCGCAGTTGCCTGCGCATGGTCGCCATGTTCGCCTCGGTGGTCACCCGCGGGTGGGTGCCGGTCTGCACCGCGTACTGCTCCGCGGGCAGGCCGAAGGCGTCGTACCCCAGGGGGTGCAGCACGTTGTGGCCGGTCATCCGCAGGTAGCGGGCGTAGGCGTCGGTGGCGATGTAGCCCAGCGGGTGGCCGACGTGCAGGCCGGCGCCCGAGGGGTACGGGAACATGTCCATGATGTACGCCTTGGGCCGCTCGACCATCTCCCGCGGCCCGGCGAGCGACCCCACCGGGTTGGCCGCGTGAAAGGTGCCGCGCCGCTCCCACTCGTCCTGCCAGTGGGCCTCGATGCGGGCGGCCAGCTCGGCGGTGTACTTGGCCTTCTCGGTACCGGCGGGGCCGTCGGCGGCTCCCCCGGTGCCGGGAGCGGCGTTGCGGTGCGGCCGGGCGGCCGGGGTGGTCTCGCTCATCGTCCTTTGGGCTCCATCGATGTCACGGCGGCCGGACACGGCGCCTGCCCCTCGCTGAATACGTTCCGCCGTCATGAACGACTCATGAACCAACAAAAAATCCCCTCGCTCAGGAGGGGATGCCGCGCCGACTCCGACCCATTTGGGCCGGTCCTTGTCAGCGCGGCCGGCTAAGCAGGCGGCGCGCGGATCGCATGAGGGCTAGGGTACCGCAGGGGGTGAGGCACACGCACGGCGGTAAACGCAATGGTGCCGCCGCGCGTGCAGTGTCCAATCGCTGCTGCGCACTTGAGCGCTCGGAAGGCTCCGATGCAGATATCTCGCTCGCAGGGAAACAAAAGAAGACGCCGCCGATCCGACGACGGGCTGCCGCAACCCGGCGTCCCGGTCGCCCCGGTCAAGGTCGGCGCGGTCGTCCTGCTCGCCACGGTGCTCCCGGTGACCCTGTTCACCGGCGGCTCGGCGATGTTCACGCAGACCAGGCTGTTCCTCGACTGGGGTGCCGGGGTGCTCTCGCTGGTGTCGCTGTCCTGCGCGGTGCTGTGGGGCATCGCGGCGACGGACCGGCTGTTCCTCCAGCCCATGCACCGGCTGGTCGCCCAGGGCGTGCACCGCGCCGCGGCGGTGAGCGGTGTGCTCTTCCTCTTCGTACATGTGGTCGTGAAGGTCTCCGGCAGCAGCGCGGACGCGGACCCGGTGTCCGCGGTCGTACCGTTCGCCGACAGCACCCGCCCGGTGCTCGTCGGCCTGGGCACGCTGGCCGGCTACGGCTTCGTCGGCGTGGTCGCGACGGGCGCGCTGCGCAGCGCGTTCGCCTCGACCAAACGCGCCCGTGTGTGGCGCGTCCTGCACATGGCCGCGTACCCGGCGTGGGGCATGGCCCTGGTGCACGGGCTGCGCTCGGGCCGGCTGGCGGCGGGCTGGGTGTTCGCCGCCTACGCGATCTGCGTGCTGGGCGTGATCGGCGCGCTCTTCGTGCGGATGCGGACCAGGCCCGCGCACTCCAAGGAGGCGGCGCTGGCCGCCGCGGCGACGGCCCGCCCGGAGGTGGCCGCGCTGCCCCGCCAGCAGCGGCGCGCCTTCGACCAGCCGAGGCTGGAGCGCCCCCGCCAGGTCCCGGCCGGCCTGCTGCCGCCGGACGGGCTCGCGCCGCCGATGGGCGCGCTCGGCTCCGACCCGGAGGCGGCCACCCGGCTCATGGGCGCGGTCCCGCCGGGGCCGGGGTCCGGCGGGATGCTCGGCTACGAGGAGCCGACGCAGGTCATGGGCGCGGTCCCGGGTGACCTCGGCGCGGCCGGGCTGACCACGGGCGGCATCGGGATGGGCGGCGGTGGGCTCGGCGGCAGCGGGCTCGGCGGCGGGGCGCTGGGCGTGGACCCGCTCGGCTCCCCCGGCCTCGGCCCCGACCAGGAGCCCACGCAGGTGATGGGAGCCGTCCCCCCGGCGCCGGGCAGCAACTGGGGCCGTGACGACACCCGCGGGTGGGCGCCGTGAGCTACCTCCCCGAGGTGGTGACCATCGGCCCGCCGCGGCTGCTGGCGGGGCTGGACGGCGTGGACCGGCTGGACCGCGTCGCGCACCTGGTCACCCACGGCCAACTGCCGGAGCTGCGGCAGAACGAGGTCGTGGACCTCGCGGAGAACATCGACCTGCGCGGCCGCGGCGGCGCCGGCTTCCCGTTCGCCCGCAAGCTCCAGGCGGTGATCAAGTCCGCGGCCGGCCGCGGCGGGCGGTGCGTGGTCGTGGTCAACGGCAGCGAGGGCGAGCCCGCCTGCCGCAAGGACAAGGCGCTGCTGCTGCGCGCCCCGCACCTGGTGTGGGACGGCGCGATGCTGGCGGCGCGGGCGCTGGGCGCGGAGCAGGTCGTCATCGGCGTCACCCGCACGGATGTCGAGAGGTCGATGCTGGACGCCCTCTCCGAGCGCGGCCCCGCGGGGGTGGCGACCCGGGTGGCGATGCTCCCCGAGCGCTTCGTCACCGGCGAGAGCTCGGCGCAGGTCAACGGGATCAACGGCGGGCCGACCGTGCCCAACGGCCGCAAGATCCGCACCAGCGATTATGGGGTGGACGGCCTGCCGACCCTGTTCTCCAACACCGAGACGTTCGCCCAGATGGCGGTCGCGGCCCGGCTGACCGCGCTGCCGTTCCGGGCCACGGGCCTGCCGACGGAGCCGGGCACCGTGCTGCTGACCGTCGCCGGGCGCTACGTGGTGGAGACCCCGACCGGCGTCCCGCTCAGCTACGTGCTGCAACTGTGCGGCATGGACCTCGGGCAGGGTGTGCTGGTCGGCGGCTACCACGGCGGGTTCCTGGACCGCAACGCCGCCTACTCGGCGCTGATCTCCCGCGAGTCGATGAAGGCCCACGGCGCCACCCTCGGCGCGGGAGCGGTCTGCCCGATCCCGGAGGACACCTGCCCGCTCGGGGAGACCGCCCGCGTGGCGCACTGGATGGCCAAGGAGTCCGCCGGGCAGTGCGGCCCGTGCGCCTTCGGCCTGCCCGCGCTGGCGAAGGCGGTGGACGAGATGCTCGCGGGCGGCGGGCGGATGTCCCTGGAGCAGGTCAACAACTGGATCAACTCGGTGAGCAGGCGCGGCGCGTGCAGCCACCCCGACGGCACGGCCGGCTTCATCGCCTCCGCCCTCCGGACGTTCACCGACGACCTGGCCGCGCACGTCCTCGGCAACGGGTGCGGGCGGCCGGTGAAGGGCGTGTTCCCGCTCACCGTGGAGGGCAGCGAGCCGGCGGCGGCGCAGGCCGTGCCCACCGACCGGCTGCTGGTGGACTGGACGCTCTGCGAGGGCCACGGCCTGTGCGCGGACGTCCTGCCGGACGTGGTCAGGCTCGGCCCGGACGGCTACCCCGACTCGGCGGACTTCGCCCTGCCCGTGAACCTGCGCCCCCAGGCCCGCCGCGCGATCCGGCGCTGCCCGGCGCTGGCGCTGCGGCTGGAGTCCGACGGCTGAGGCCCCGCCGTCCCCGGCGACCGCGACCGGGGCCGCCCTCGGGCGCGCAGTACGCGCCAGGGCGGCCCCGGGCCCGGCCGGTCCCCGCGCGGCCGTGGATCCTGCCGCGCCCGGGGTGGGCCGAGGTCAGCCGAAGGAGACGTTGAAGCTGTTGGTGGTGAAGTTCAGGCCACCGCTGGACGAGGTGATCTCGTAGCCGAGCTGGACGTCGCCGACTGTGATGTCACCGAACCAGTTCGCGTTCCGCAGCCAGTCGAGCACGGCCTTGATGTTGACGGTGCCCGAGTTGGTGTTGCTCGTCCTGACGAACGAGAAGACCTGGTTGGCGCCGTTGCTGCCCCGGTAGATGTCCCAGGTGTGGCCGCCCACCGACGCCGTGGTCTGACGGGAACCGAGCGGTCCGACCGGCCCGGTCTTGTTCATCCACAGCATGATCTCGTACGCGTGGTTGGTGTCCCAGATGTCGTAGGTGGTGGTGTAGGCGCCGCTGTTCGGGACGGAGACGTTGAAGCTGCTGCTGACGCTGTTGAGCGCGCTGATCTTCCGGCCGATGTGCCGGGTGGCGTTCGGGTAGGACTTGATCCCGCCGGTGTTGGGGTGGTTCGCCCACACACCCCAGTTGCTGTAGGAGTTCGCCCAGATGGTCTGGGGGCCGTGGCCACTGCCCCAGATGTTGTTGTAGAGGGTGTAGCCCCCGTTCTGCCAGGTGCCCCAGCGGTCCGAGGAGGACCATGTCGCGGCGTGGGCGCTGGTGGTGAGCCCGAGGATCACGGCGACCGCCATCAGCGGCACCAGGAGGAGGGTTCGTATTGTCCTGACCACAGTTCCTCCGAGGGAAGTGGAAAGCGTTTTCTTCGCACCCGCTTCCCCGAAGGTCCCTCGATTGGCCCGACCACGTCAAGACTCCGTACAGCGGCGAGACGGACCGCCTCGGGCGGCGGGGCGTGCCGGGAGAGGGTGCGTGCGCCTGAGGCGGAGCGCGGACCCGTGGCGGCACTCCAGCAGACAGGCCCCACGCCGGGAGAGCCGGAGGGGGTGCGGGTGGTGAAGCCCCCGCCGCGCGCGGCGAAGCCGCGCGAAAAACAGAACGAGGGCGACCGGTCCGCGTTTCCCGCGGACACGGGTCACCCTCACCCGAGTGGAGCTAAGGGGACTTGAACCCCTGACCTCTTGCATGCCATGCAAGCGCTCTACCAGCTGAGCTATAGCCCCGAGATCTTCCGCCGGAACCCCGGCGGCTGCACCTACATTACACGGGCCGGAGGGCGTTTGACCAAACGGTTTCCAGGCCCCCACCACCCCGGCCAAGCCCCACCCCGCCCCGCCCCCGGGGCTCCCCCGCGGGACAGGCCCACCCCGCGACGGCAAGGCGGGGGTGCGGGTGGTGAAGCCCCCGCCGCGCGCGGCGAAGCCGCGCGAAAAACAGAACGAGGGCGACCGGTCCGCGTTTCCCGCGAACACGAGTCGCCCTCGCACCCGAGTGGAGCTAAGGGGACTTGAACCCCTGACCTCTTGCATGCCATGCAAGCGCTCTACCAGCTGAGCTATAGCCCCGCCGCCCCGGCTCGCCCCTCGGGGCGGTGCCGTGAACGGGTGAAAGCTTAGCGGGTCACCGGGGCAACCACGAAATCCGTCGCCCGCCCCGGTCAGTCGTCGTCGCCGAGCACCGGCTCGGGGAGGGTGCCCGCGTTGTGCTCCAGCAGCCGCCAGCCGCGTGCTCCCTCGCCGAGCACCGACCAGCAGCAGTTCGACAGGCCGCCCAGCGACTCCCAGGTGTGCGGGGCGAGCCCGATCAGGCGGCCGATCGTGACGCGGATCGCTCCGCCGTGGCTGACCACGACCAGGGTGCCGCCGTCCGGCAGGTCGTCCGCCGCGCGCAGCACCACGGGCGCGGCGCGCTCGGCGACCTCGGTCTCCAGTTCGCCGCCGCCGCGCCGCACGGGCTCGCCGCGCTTCCAGGCCGCGTACTCCTCGCCGTACTTCTGCTGGATCTCGTCACCGGTCAGCCCCTGCCACACCCCGGCGTAGGTCTCCCGCAGACCGGGGTGGTGGGTGACGGGCAGCCCGGTGACCGCGGACAGCTCGTCCGCGGTGGCGGCGGCGCGCTTGAGGTCGGAGGCGATGATCGTGTCCGGCCGCAGCGCGGCCAGCAGCCGGGCGGCGCGCTGGGCCTGGGCGAGCCCGGCGTCGGTGAGCGGGATGTCGGTGGTGCCCTGGAAGCGGCGTTCGAGGTTCCACGCGGTCTGGCCGTGCCGCCACAGCACGATGCGGCGGCCTCGCTGGGCGCTCAGCGCGGCCCCCCGTCGGAGCCGAAGGCGTCGGCGTCGGCCGCGGCGTACTCGGCGCTCCGGCCGCGGGTCTTCACCGCGTCCTCGGGCAGGGCGAGCTGCGGGCAGTCCTTCCACAGCCGTTCCAGCGCGTAGTAGACCCGCTCCTCGGAGTGCTGCACGTGGACCACGACGTCCACGTAGTCGAGCAGCACCCAGCGGCCGTCGCGCTCGCCCTCCCGGCGCACCGGCTTGGCCCGGCACTCCCTGAGCAGCCGCTCCTCGACCTCGTCGACGATGGACTTGACCATGCGGTCGTTGGGCGCTGAGGCCAGCACGAAGGCGTCCGTGATGGCGAGGACGTCGCTCACGTCGTAGGCGACGATGTCGTGGGCCAGCTTGTCTGCGGCGGCCTGCGCTGCGGCGTTGACGAGCTCGACTGCGCGGTCGGTGGCGGTCACTAGCACGCTTCCGGTTTCGGGGACGGGTACCACTCCAGGATGACACGTTCCGCCGCGCCGTCCCTCCCGGGTTTTCCGCCCGGGAGGGACGGTTGGGAACGGCGGGACCTCCGGCGGCCGGGGCCGCGGCCCCGCCCCGGTCGGCTCAGTCCCCGAAGTCCTGGCCCAGCACCACCGTGATGTCGAGGTTCCCGGGCTCGCCCTTCACCTTCTTCACGGCGCTCTCCGGCAGGCCGAGGGTCCTGGCGACCTCCTTGGCCGTGGCGGCCCGCACGTCCTCGACGTACTCGACCCGGGACGTGGCGGCGGGCTCGTCGGCCTTGCCGCCCGAGGCGAAGGTGTAGCCGCCGTTGACCAGCGCCACCTGGGCGTCCTGGAGGGCGTCGGGGTCGCCGGTGGCGTCGTCGACCCGCACCCGCGGGGTGGCCTGGGGGTCGGCGTTCTTCACGGTGCCGCCGAGCACGTCCTCGACCAGGTCCGCGGCGGCGGCCTTGTCCACGGTGCCGTCGGCCTTGGCGGTCAGCTCCACGGTGCGGTACTTGCCCGCCTGGGCCTGCTTCGCCAGCGGCGCCAGGCTGGCTCCCAGCTCCTTCTCCGGCAGCGAGGGGTCGGCGACCATGCCGAGGCCCTCGACGAGCCGGGTGGCGCTCGCCGGGTCGCCCGGCGCCTTCTTCAGCACCGCCTGGAGGACCTGCCCGAACCGGGCGAGCTGCTTGTCCGCGGACTCGCCGGACGCCCGGTGGGTGGCGTAGGCGACGGCGGCGGGGCCGCGCAGCTCCTGGTCGGGGCCCTTGGCGACGAGCGTCCTGTCCTTGTCCTCGCCGGTGCCGCGCACCTCGACGTCGGTGCTGACCGTGATGCCGCCGACGGACTCCACCAGCAGTTCCAGGAACGGCGTGTCCAGCCGCCAGGAGCCCTTGATCTCGGCGCCGAGCAGGGTGGACACGGCGTCGCGCGTGGGGCCCATGCCCTCCTCGTCCACGGACTGGCCCAGCGTGGTGGACCCGGCGTCGTCGGTGGAGACGGCCAGGGCGTTGGGCAGCAGGACGGTGGTGCCGCGGCCGGTGGACTCGTTGTTCACCAGCAGCGCGGTGGAGCTCTCGGCGCTGTCCGGGTCCATCAGGTGCACCGCGATCACGTCGCGCTTCTGCCCGGCGGCGGTGGCGGCGCTCCCGCCGGAGCCGGCGAAGGGGCCCTTGCCCTGCCACCACAGCCAGCCGACACCGCCGGCCAGGACCAGCACGGCGGCCAGGGCCAGGGCGACGATCCGCAGACGGCCCTGGCGCCTGCGCTCGTCGCGGCGCTCGCTGCGGGTCTCGGCGAACTTCAGCCAGTCGATGACCTCCTCGTCCTCCTCCGCGTCGTCCACGAAGGCGAACTGCTCGGTGCGGTACTCGGCCTTCGGGGCGGAGGCGGAGGGGTCGGCCGGGGCGCCGCCGGCGGGAGGCGACGCGTCCTCGTCCGGCTCGGGGCGGGGCGGGGCGGCGGGCTCGGCGTACGGCTCCGCGTACGGGTCGCCGGGGCCGGGCGCGGCCACCGGGTCGGCGTAGGCGCCCCCGTAGCCGTCGTAGCCCTGGCCGTCGTAGCCCTGGGCGCCGTACCCCTGCGCGCCGTAGCCCTGGGTGTCGTAACCCTGCGTGTCGTAGCCCTGGCTGTCGTAGCCCTGGGCGCCGTACGCCTGGTCCTGGCCCTGCTGGTCCCAGCCCTGCCCGCCGTGGTCCTGCCCGCCGTACTCCTGCCCGTCGTAGCCCGGGTACTCGCCGGGCCGGTACTGGTGCGGGATGCGGGGCCGGGCACCGGGGTCCGTGCCGTACGGGCCGTCCTGGTGGGCGGGCTCCGCGGGGGTGTACGGGTCGGCGTAACCGGTCTGCGCCTGCGTTTCGTAGGGGTCGTAGCCGTACGCCTGCTGCGCGTACGGGTCGGCGGGGGCGTACGGATCGTGACCGTAACCCTCCTGCGGATACGCGCCGTAGGGGTCCGGGGCGGGTCCCGGGTACGCCTGGTCGTCGGGGTGCGGCTGGCGACCGGGGCCGTCCATGGCGTCGTTCCGCGGGGATTCAGCGTCGTTCACAGCGCCCCTTCGGTCGTCCGCGCGCTATCCGGCGTCCCGGTACAGCGCGCGTTTGTTGATGTAGCGCACCACTCCGTCGGGGACGAGGTACCAGATCGGCTCTCCCTTGGCCACTCGCTCGCGGCAGCCGGACGAGGAGATGGCCAGCGCCGGGACCTCGACCAGCGAGATCCCGCCCTCGGGCAGGCCGGGGTCGGACAGCGTGTGCCCCGGGCGGGTGACTCCGATGAAGTGCGCGAACTCGAACAGCTCCTTGGCGTTGCGCCAGGAGAAGATCTGCGAGAGCGCGTCGGCGCCGGTGATGAAGAACAGGTCCGCGTCGCTGTGCTCGGACCGCAGGTCCCGCAGCGTGTCTATGGTGAACGTCGGCCCGGCGCGGTCGATGTCGATGCGGCTGACGGAGAACTGCGGGTTGGACGCGGTGGCGATGACCGTCATCAGGTAGCGGTCCTCCGCCGGGGACACCCGGCGGTCGCTCTTCTGCCACGGCTGGCCGGTGGGGACGAACACCACCTCGTCGAGCCGGAAGAGCGACGCCACCTCGCTGGCGGCCACCAGGTGCCCGTGGTGGACGGGGTCGAAGGTGCCGCCCATCACGCCGAGTCGTTTCTTCACGGGGCCTTCGGCCTCCTCCCGTGCGCCCCCGGCCGGAGCCGGGGGGTGTGGTGCCGACGGGGTGACCCGCTCAGCGGTCCCGGTTGAACCGCGTGGTGATCCACAGCAGCAGCATCAGGGCCAGGAAGGCGCCGCCGCCGGTCAGGTACGGGTTGAGGCTCTCGTGCTCGCCGCTCGAGGCCAGCAGGGTCAACGTCTCAGAGGTCATGGCGGCAGGCCCTCACGGTCTGTCAGTGGAGCGGGACATTCGTGCGCCCCATGGTACGGGCGAATCCCGAAGGAACCTCACGCAGGCTCCGCTCGTCTTCCCTACCGACGGCCCGCACGGCCCCGAGGCCGCCCGGGCCGGGCGCCCGCCCGCCGCGTCAGTCGCTGTCCCGGTAGCCGCGCAGGAGGAACCACGCCAGGAAGACCGAGCCGAGGACCGCGATGACGATGACCCACTTCAGCAGCGTGCCGGGGCCGCCGCCCGCGGAGACGGCGAGCAGTGTCGGCAGGTCGTCGGGCACGTCGGGCATGACAGGCGTACTCCTTCGGCAAGGGGCGGACGCAGGCACGAGGCGGACGAACCGCCACCTCTCCGCCATTTCTCCGGCCAGCCTAATCCCAGCCCCGCGGACCGCGGCGACCGCCCACCCCGGCGGGGCGCCGCCGCCGCACCGACCAGCCCGCCCAGGCAACCAGGGGGTAGACACCCGATGACCGAGCCCAACGAGAGCGTGCCCAGCCGCGCCAGGACCCGCTTCCCCGGCATCTCCTCACGGGCCTACGAGCACCCGGCCGACCGCTCCGCGCTGGTCGCGCTGCGCAAGCTCAGCGGCTTCGACACCGTCTTCAAGGCCCTGTCGGGGCTGCTGCCCGAGCGGTCCCTTCGGCTGCTGTTCCTCTCCGACTCGGTGCGGGTGGGCGACCAGCAGTTCTCCCACCTCAACGACATGCTGCGCGACGCCTGCTACATCCTGGACCTGGAGAAGGTCCCGCCGATGTACGTCACGCAGGACCCGCGGCCCAACGCCATGTGCATCGGGATGGACGAGCCGATCATCGTGGTCACCACGGGCCTGGTCGAGCTGCTCGACGAGGAGGAGATGCGGGCCGTCGTCGGCCACGAGGTGGGGCACGCCCTGTCCGGGCACTCCGTGTACCGCACGATCCTGCTGTTCCTGACCGGCATAGCGGTCAAGGTGTCGTGGATACCCCTCGGCAATCTGGCGATCATGGCGGTGGTCACCGCGCTGCGCGAGTGGTTCCGCAAGTCGGAGCTGTCCTGCGACCGGGCCGGACTGCTGGTCGGCCAGGACCTCCAGGCGTCCATGCGGGGCCTGATGAAGATCGCCGGTGGCAACCACCTGCACGAGATGAACGTCGACGCCTTCCTCGCCCAGGCCGAGGAGTACGAGGCCGGCGGCGACCTGCGCGACTCGGTGCTGAAGATCCTCAACGTGCTGCCGCGCAGCCACCCGTTCACCACCGTGCGGGCCGCCGAGCTCAAGCGGTGGGCGGAGAGCCGCGACTACCAGCGGATCATGGACGGCCACTACCCGCGGCGCTCGGAGGACAAGGACGCGTCGGTGTCCGGGGCGTGGCGGGAATCGGCCGGTGCCTACAAGGACACGGTCAAGAACAGCAAGGACCCGCTGATGGGGCTGCTGCGCGACCTGGGCTCGGGCGCGGGCGACGTCGGCAGCAAGCTGCGCGACCGGTTCACGGGCACCCGTCCCGGCGGGGCGGCGCCGCGGGACGGCGACCCGGCGGGCGAGGGCGGCGGCACCGCGGAGTGACCTGACGGGGACCGGCCGGCCGGGGACGGCCCGAACGGCGGACGGCGCCCGAACGGAGAAGGCGGGGCGGTGCGGCGGTCGCGCGCCGCCCCGCCGTGCGCCGTCAGGCCCCCGGGTCCAGCACGCCGCAGGCCGCGGCGACCGGGCGGCGGTGGTCGTGGGGGTTCGTGCCGCCGGACTCGCGCGGGTCGGCGCCGCCCCCGCCCCCGCCGAACAGCGGCCGGAAGAACGCGGCGCTGTCCGCGGTGCACGCCTGCGGCCCGGCCTCGGCCGCCGACTCCACCAGGGTGATCCGGGACTCGCGCAGGTCCTCCCGGTCGAACCGCATGTGCAGCTCCCGGCGCACCGTGAACAGCATCGGCCCCGCCTCGGCGGCGCCGCCCCGCTCGCGCACGGCGTAGACGAACGTGTGGTCCGCCACCACCTCCAGCGCGTTCGCGCCGGTCTCGTTGACCTCGATCGTGCCGCGCACCCGTACGTGCGGGTCGGCCAGCGCCACCTCGGCAGGGTCGAAGCGCACCATCCAGCCGGTGGCGGCGTGCCGCCCGTCGTCCGCGGGGCGGGCCAGGCCCCGGTCGAACTGCGCCCGCTGGCCGGGGTCGAGCAGCCGCCGCACGGTGCCGGTCCGGCCGCGGGTCAGCACGTCGGGGTCGAGGGAGGACGCCACCACGTAGTCCTTGGCGGTGGCGGTGGCCTGGAGCACCTGGCTCAGCGTGAAGTGCTCGGTGCGCTTGGCGGGCGGCAGGACGACGCCCTGGGCGCCCACGGGGTACCCGGCGGCGGGGCTGCGCCGCAGCAGTTGCTCCACGGTGGCCGCGGCCGGGCGGCCCGCCGTGGCCGGGGCCAGCGGGACGAGGGTGACGGCCAGCGGGGTGCGGGTGGGCTGGGTGGGCTCCTTGTAGGGGTGGCGAACGCCCATGTAGATGGCGGTGCCGAAGGCGATGACGATCAGCAGGACCAGCGCCATCGCCTGCCGGGACACGGGGGCGGCCACGGCGACCCGCCGGGTGCGCACCGCCCTGGCGTCCGAGCGCATCCGCTCGGTCGCGGAGTACTCCTGGATGCGGGCAGCACGGACGAAGGATTCATCGAAGACGATGGACCCGTACTCGTCGTCACCTCCCGGGATACCCTCTGGCACACCCTCGGGAGGGCCTCCGCGGCCGGTCATACCACCAGAGTAAGACTGGGTCGCGGCAGGATGAACGGCGCCTCGTCAGGCGAATTCAGGCGCCGGCCCGGGTGGGCGCCGCACCCCCGGCCGGGGTGGGGGCGGCGTACCGCGAATTCACCGTCAGTGGAGTTCTCCACCGGGCGGGCCCGGCTCAGGAGCCGGGGACCGCGGAGTGGACCGCGCTCGGCAGGCCGGGTGAGGGCGGCGCGCCGTCGCGCCCGCCCGGCGGGTCGATCCGGCTGTTGGGCGGCGGCGCGGGCTCCGGCCTGCCGCCGGACGCGCCCCGGTACACGGCCGCGACCGTCAGCGCCAGCACGCCCACGCCCATCACCACCGCGAGCACCCACGCCACCGTCCGGTGCCACCGCACATGGCGGCGGTACATCTGAGCGGACTGCCGCTCGTCGTAGTACTCGTGGTCCCAGTCGTGGCCGTACTCGTCGTCGGGGTGGCCGGGGATGTGGCCGCCGTCCGGTCCCTCGTCGTCCCGGCCGGTGAGCCTGGTCCTGGTCTGCTCGGCCTCGGCGCGCGCCTGGGCGGCGGCCAGCAGCCGCTCCTGCGCGCTGGGCTCGTGGACCGGCGCCGACCGGATGAACGCCTCGTCGAAGACCACGGAGGCGAACTCGTCGTCCGCGCCTCCATGGTCGCCCTCAGGGAACGCTGAGCCCCCCACGTCGTCCGGCACCCAACCAGCGTATTACCGACCACTCGAACCTGGACAGTGTTTCTTCGGGCCACAGCGGACGGACCGCTTCCGGAAGCGGTCCGTCCGCTGTGGCCCGAAGAAACGGCACGGGCCCGAGCCGGGGACGGCCCCCGCCCGGATCGGCTACCGGATGTGACCGTCCCCCGTCACCACGTACTTCGTCGAGGTCAGCTCCGGCAGGCCCATCGGGCCGCGGGCGTGCAGCTTCTGGGTGGAGATGCCGATCTCCGCGCCGAACCCGAACTGCCCGCCGTCGGTGAACCGGGTGGAGGCGTTCACCATCACCGCCGTGGAGTCCACCAACTGGGTGAAGCGGCGGGCCGCGGACTGCGAGCGGGTGACGATCGCCTCGGTGTGGCCGGAGGACCAGCGGCGGATGTGCGCCACCGCCGCGTCCAGGTCGGGCACGACGGCCGCGGCGATGTCGTACGACAGGTACTCCGCCGCCCAGTCCTCGTCGGTCGCCGGGACCACGGCCGCGCCCTGCGCCTCCGCCGCGCGCCGCACGGCCTCGTCGCCGTGCACCGTCACCCCGGCCTCGCCCAGCGCCTTCAGCGCGAGCGGCAGGAACGCCTCGGCGATGTCGGCGTGCACCAGGACGGTCTCCGCCGCGTTGCACACGCTGGGCCGCGACGCCTTGGCGTTGACCAGGATCCGCACCGCCATGTCCAGGTCCGCCTCGGCGTCCACGTACACGTGGCAGTTGCCGACGCCGGTCTCGATCACCGGCACGGTGGACTCCTCCACGACCGTGCGGATCAGCGAGGCGCCGCCGCGCGGGATCAGCACGTCCACCAGGCCGCGGGCCCGCATCAGCTCCTTGACCGAATCCCGGCTCTCCCCCGGCACCAACTGCACCGCGTCGGCGGGCAGCCCGGCGCCGGCGACCGCGTCGCGCAGCACGCCGACCAGGGCGGTGTTCGAGGTGTACGCCGACGACGAGCCGCGCAGCAGCACCGCGTTGCCCGACTTCAGGCACAGGGCGGCGGCGTCCACGGTCACGTTGGGCCGGGCCTCGTAGATGATGCCGACCACGCCGAGCGGCACCCTGATCTGGCGCAGCTCCAGGCCGTTGGGCAGCGTGGAGCCGCGCAGCACCTCGCCCACCGGGTCGGGCAGCGCCACCACGTCGCGCACGTCGGACGCGATGGCGGCGACCCGCTCCGGGGTCAGGGTGAGCCGGTCCACGATCGCGTCGCTGGTGCCCGCGGCCCTGGCCCTGGCGACGTCCTCGGCGTTGGCGGCGACGATCTCGGCGGTGCGGGCGACCAAGGCGTCGGCGACCGCGAGCAGCGCGCCGTCCCGCGCGGTGCGCGGCAGTGGCGCGAGGACGGCGGCCGCCTCACGGGCACGGCGTGCACTGTCGATGACGGGGGAAGCGGATTCGCGGCTCATGTACGCAGGGTACTGAGCGGGCTCGGACGGCGCTGGAGTGTTCCCATGCCGAGACGGCCCGGCCGGGCGGGGGGGCGGGGACGCGGCCCCGTGTCACCCGCCGCCGGGGAACCGGGTGGGGAGGCGGGCGGCGGGCGCGCCGCGGCCCTCGCTGACGCGCTGGTGGTAGGTGCGGCGGTCGATCACCTCCAGGCCGACGACCTCCCACGGCGGCAGCTTCGCGGTGGTTTTGTGCTCACCCCACAGCCGCAGGGCGAGCGCCGCCGCGTCGTGCAGGTCGCGGGCCTCCTCCCAGTAGCGGATCTCGGCGTGGTCGCTGCCGTACTTGCTGGTGAGCAGGAACGGGTGGTCGTGCGCCAACTGCTCCAGGCCCCGCCGGACGTCGGAGAGCTGCGCCTCGGCGCCCGACACGCTCAGGGTGACGTGCCACAGCCGCGAGCCCTCGTCCTCTCGCCCGGCGCCGCGCGGCGCCTCGGCGGCCTCGCCGCTCGGCACGCTCGCCAGGGACCGCTCCGCCGTCCCCCGGGACGGCGCCTTCGGACGCTCTCGTCGCACCGCCGGCCTCCTCTTCTCCCGCGTGGCTCAATCCCCCGCGTGGCTCAATCCCCCGCGTGGCTCAAATCCCCCGCGTGGCTCGTTCCCCCGCACGGCCCAACACTCGCGTGGCTCGTTCCCCGCGCGGATCGGTTCACCCGCGCGGCCCGCTCCGGTCCGCCTCCGGCCGTCCGGCGCGGCGGCGGCCGTCCGCCTCACGGGCGCAGCACCACCAGGTCGTCCCGGTGCACGACCTCCCGCTCGTAGGCCGGACCCAGCTCGCGGGCCAGCTCCCGGGTGGACCGGCCCAGCAGCCGGGGCAGCTCCTTCGCATCAAAGTTGACCAGTCCACGGGCCACGGCGTGGCCGTTTTCGTCAAGAAGGTCGACCGGATCGCCCGCGGAGAACTGCCCGTCCACCCCGGTGACCCCGGCCGCCAGGAGCGACTTCCTGCGGTCCACCACGGCCCGCACCGCCCCCGCGTCCAGCCGCAGCGCGCCCCGGGGGGCGCTGGCGTGCGCCAGCCACAGCAGGCGGTCGGCCGAGCGCCGCCCGGTGGGGTGGAAGAACGTGCCGGTCCCGCGGCCGGCCAGGGCGTCGGCGGCGCTGCTCGCCGCGGTCAGCACCACGGGTATCCCGGCCGCCGCGGCGATCCTGGCCGCCTCCACCTTCGTCACCATGCCGCCGGTGCCCACCCCGGCCTTGCCCGCGCTGCCGATGGACACCCCGGCCAGGTCCTCGGGCCCCGCGACCTCGGCGATCCTGGCGGCGCCCGGCGTGCTCGGCGGGCCGTCGTACAGGCCGTCCACGTCGGACAGCAGCACCAGCAGGTCGGCGCGGACCAGGTGGGCGACGAGCGCGGCGAGCCGGTCGTTGTCGCCGAAGCGGATCTCGTCGGTGGCCACGGTGTCGTTCTCGTTCACCACCGGCAGGGCGCCCATGGCCAGCAGCTTGTCCAGCGTGCGGTAGGCGTTGCGGTAATGGGCGCGGCGGCTGGTGTCGTCCGCGGTGAGCAGCACCTGCCCCACCCGGACGCCGTAGCGGGCGAACGAGGCGGTGTAGCGGGCCACCAGCAGGCCCTGCCCGACGCTGGCCGCGGCCTGCTGCCTGGCCAGGTCCTTCGGCCGCTTGGCCAGGCCCAGCGGCGCCAGGCCCGCGGCGATGGCGCCGGAGGAGACCAGCACGATCTCCTTGGCGTCGCCGTCCCGCGCCTTGGCCAGCACGTCGACCAGGGCGTCCACCCGATCGGCGTCGAGCCCGCCCGAGGCGGTGGTCAGGGAGGAGGAGCCCACCTTGACCACGACCCTGCGCGCCGCCACCACCTGTCGCCTGTCCGCGTCCACGGTGTCCGTCCGTCTCCCACGCTCGTCCCCACTGGTTCCCCCACCTGGGCAATCTACGGGAGCGACCTCGACTCACGCTCCGGCGTCCGTTTCGCGGCCCTCGCCCGGGGTACCCCGGGATCCGCCGCAGTGGCGCGGCGGCGCGGCGGCCGTCACCGTGGTGAACCGGGCGGCCCCGCTTTGTCACAGCGGAAGCGGTCGTCCTAACCTTCAAGGCTCAGGCCCTTCCGCCGCCTCGTTCGCCACGCCGGTGACGGGTGGTGCGGCGGAAGGACGAGCCTGCACACCCTGCGGACGACCCCGGCCGTTCACAGGGCGGCGGCCGCCCCGACCGGTGGCCGCACCCCCTTCTGCCCGTCTCCCATGTCGCCAGGAGCCCAGCCCGTGCCCTCTGCCGGTCCCCCCACCCGTGTCGCGCAGCTCGCCGGCCTCCTCGCGCTGGCGGCGGCGTTCGCCGTCCAGCTCGTCGCCGCGGTGCTGCCGAACGTTCCCGCGCTGATCGCCGCCACCTCCGCGTGCCTGGCGATCGACCTGTACGTGCAGCACCGGTTCTCCCCCCTGGCCTCCGCGCTCAGCCGGATCCGCCTGGACGCCACCGTCCGCCAGCAGGTGCGCGACACCCTCACCCTGATCGCGCTGCTGCGCATCGACGGCATCGACGCGACCGGGGAGGTGTTCCCGCTGCTGGCCCTGGTGCTCGCCGGGTACCTCACCCACTTCGCCATCCAGGCCCTGGCCGTGGTGGTGCGCCGCAGCCGCTCGCTGCCCGTGGTGACGCGGAACATCGACGCCTCCGCGCTGAACCTGCGCCCGGCGCCGCCGCGCGTCCTGGCGCGGCGCGGCCCGCACCGGCTGCTGCGGCTGGCCGTGCCCGCCACGGCGGGCCTGCTGGCGACCGCGGCGACGGAGGACGTGGTCTGGGGCGTGCTCGGCGCGGGACTCACCCTGGCGCTGGCCCTCGGCGGCGCGCTGTGGCTGGCCACCTGGCTGCTCCCCGGCAAGCGCCCGGCAAGCGACGAGCAGGTCATCGCGTGGCTGAACCGCTGGCTGGAGACGTACAAGCCGACCATCGGCCTGTACTTCTCCGGCGGCCAGTCCTCGGCCTACCAGGCCAACATGTGGCTGTCCACGCTGGCCTCGCTGGACGGCAGGCCGCTGATCGTGCTCCGCGAGCGCTTCATGGTGCAGAAGATCGACGCCACCGACGTGCCGATCATCTGCATCCCCAAGGTGGCGCACCTGATGAACCTGGAGCACTCCACACTGAAGGTGCTGCTGCACCCGGCGAACTCCGGCAAGACCTCGCAGGTGCTGCGCATCCCCTCGATCAAGCACGCGTTCATCAACCACGGCGAGAGCGACAAGCTCTCCAGTTGCAACCCGTACGCCAAGGCGTACGACGAGGTGTGGGTCGCGGGCCAGGCGGCGCGCGAGCGGTACGCGCTGGCCGACATCGGCGTGGACGACCGCGACGTGGTGGAGGTCGGCCGCCCGCAGCTCGCCCCGATCGAGCCGTACCGCGGCGCCCCCGAGGGCGAGTTCACCACCGTGCTGTACGCGCCCACCTGGGAGGGCTGGACGGACGACCCGGGCAACACCTCGATCATCCTGGCCGGGGAGAACGTCGTCCGCGAGCTGCTGGCCGACCCCGGGGTGCGGCTGCTGTACAAGCCGCACCCGATGACCGGCTCGGTGGACCCGCGGGCCGGGCGGGCGAACGAGCGGATCAAGGCCATGGTCGCCGCGGCGAACGCCAGGCGGGCCGCCGAGCGCGGGCGCACCCGCCCCGGGCAGCAGGCCCTGGACGAGCTGCGGCGGCGCACCGCCGAGCTGGAGAAGGTCACCGCCGTGGCCTTCCGCTCCTCCGCGGACGAGCTGGAGCGGATGTCGGTGCAGGGCAGCCCCGACCCGGAGCGGGCCGCCGCCCTGGAGGTGGCCACCCGCGCCTGGGAGGACGCGTACTGGGCGTCGCTGCCGGAGTGGGAGCACCAGGTGATCACCGACGCGCGGCCGCACCTGTTCTCCTGCTTCAACCGCGCGGACCTGCTGATCAGCGACGTCTCCAGCGTGGTGTCGGACTTCCTCAGCAGCGAGAAGCCGTACGCGGTGGCCAACACCAGCGGGCTGAGCGAGGAGCAGTTCCGGCACGGCTTCCCGACGGTGCGGGCCGCCACCGTGCTCACCCCGGACGGCAAGGGCGTCCCCGCGCTGCTGGAGTCGGTGCGCGACCCGGCCGAGGACCGGTTCGCCGCGGCGCGCGCCGCGCTGAAGACGTACCTGCTCGGCCCGTCCGAGCCCAGCTCGCTGGAGCGGTTCGACGACGCGGCGCTGGCCCTGGCGGCGCGGGCCGACCAGCGGCGGCTGCGCATCCAGGCGCGGCTCGCGGCCGGCTCCGAGATCCCGCTGCAACGCGCCGAGGAGCCGTCGGAGTCCGCGGACCTGGCGGAGCCCGGTGAGCTGCCCTCGGAGAGCGCCGAGCAGCGCGCGGAGGGCGCGAACGGGGAGGCGGAGACGGTGGGGGTCGGCTGAGGACGCCCCTTGCCGGGGTGGGGTGACGGCCCCTTCCGGCGGACGGCGGCCCCGGGAGTCCTGGCGGACTCCCGGGGCCGCTGCGTCGGGTGGGTGGATCCTCCGGGGGCCGTGGGGCTCCGTCCTGCGGTCCCCCGCCGGGGCTGCGCCCCGGGCCTCCGACCGGCGGCCCTCAGCCGCCGAACGGGTCGAACGTGCGGTACTCCGCCTCCAGCTCGTCCCTGGCCGCCTCGCGCTCCCTGCGGCGCTCCGCCGCCGGGCGCTGGCCGGCCAGGCGGTGGTCCTCGCCGCGGCGGCCGAGCATCTCGGCGCCGGTGGCCATGGTGGGCTCCCAGTCGAACACCACCGCGTCGTCGCCGTCGCCGATGACGACCTCGGCGCCCTGCCTGGCCCCGAGGTTCATCAGCTCCTCCTCGACGCCGAGCCGGGCCAGGCGGTCGGCCAGGTAGCCCACGGCCTCGTCGTTGGCGAAGTCGGTCTGCCGCACCCAGCGCTCCGGCTTCTCGCCGCGCACCCGGAAGAAGCCCTCCTCCGCGGTGACGGTGAAGCCCGCGTCGTCCACGGCCCTGGGGCGCAGCACGATCCGGGTGGCCTCCACCACGGGCCGGGCGGCGCGGGCCCCGGCGACGATCTCCGCCATGGCGAAGGTCAGCTCCTTCAGGCCCTGGTGGGAGGCGGCGGACACCTCGAACACGCGCAGGCCCCTGGCCTCCAGGTCGGGCCGCACGATCTCGGCGAGGTCCCGGCCGTCGGGCACGTCCACCTTGTTGAGCGCGACCAGGCGCGGACGGTCGTCGAGACCGCCGTACGCGGCCAGCTCGGCCTCGATCGTGTCCAGGTCGGACACCGGGTCCCGGCCCGGCTCCAGCGTCGCGCAGTCGAGCACGTGGACGAGCACCGAGCAGCGCTCCACGTGCCGCAGGAACTCCAGGCCCAGGCCCCGGCCCTCGCTGGCACCGGGGATCAGCCCGGGGACGTCGGCGACGGTGAAGACGGTGTCGCCCGCGGTCACCACGCCCAGGTTCGGCACCAGCGTGGTGAACGGGTAGTCGGCGATCTTGGGCTTGGCCTTGCTCAGCACCGAGATCAGCGACGACTTCCCCGCGCTCGGGTAGCCGACCAGCGCCACGTCGGCGACGGTCTTCAGCTCCAGCACGTACGAGCCGGAGTCACCGGGCTCGCCGAGCAGCGCGAAGCCGGGGGCCTTGCGGCGCGCCGAGGCCAGGGCCGCGTTGCCCAGGCCGCCGCGCCCGCCCTGGGCCATCACGAAGCGGGTGCCGTGGCCGACCAGGTCGGCGAGGGTCTCCCCGGTGCGGGCGTCCTTGACCACGGTGCCGTCCGGCACGGGCAGCACCAGGTCCTGGCCGTCGCCGCCGGAGCGGTGGCCGCCCATGCCGGGCTTGCCGTTGGTGGCCCTGCGGTGCGGGGAGTGGTGGTAGTCGAGCAGGGTGGTGACGTTCTGGTCCACCACCAGGACCACGTCGCCGCCCCGGCCGCCGTTGCCGCCGTCCGGGCCGCCGAGCGGCTTGAACTTCTCCCGGTGCACGGAGGCGCAGCCGTGGCCCCCGTTACCCGCGGCGACGTGCAGTTCGACGCGGTCCACGAAGGTCGTCATCTTCTCTGGCCTCCTACTGGCGTGCTGGACGTGCCGGCCGGGCGTGCTCCCGCGGCCGGCGGGGGTGTGCGGGATGCGAAAGGTGCGGATGGCGCCGTTCGGCACCATTGGTCCACAACACGCGAAGGGCGGACCGTCTTCCCCTGCCGGGGAGAGGCGGTCCGCCCTCGGTACGGCTGTGCCGTCCTGGCCCGCGTGATTACTCGGCGGCGGCCGGGACGATGTTCACGACCTTGCGGCCACGGCGCGTGCCGAACTCGACCGCACCGGCGGCGAGGGCGAACAGCGTGTCGTCACCGCCGCGGCCGACGTTCGCACCGGGGTGGAAGTGCGTGCCCCGCTGGCGGACGATGATCTCGCCGGCGTTGACGACCTGGCCGCCGAAGCGCTTGACGCCGAGCCGCTGAGCGTTGGAGTCGCGCCCGTTCCGGGTGGACGAGGCGCCCTTCTTGTGTGCCATCTGTTACGCCCCTTACTTCGCGGCGGAGTCGATGCCGGTGACCTTGATCGCCGTGTACTGCTGGCGGTGGCCAAGGCGCTTGCGGTAACCGGTCTTGTTCTTGTACTTCAGGATGTCGATCTTGGCACCCTTGGTCTGGTCGACCACCTCGGCGTGGACCTTCACGCCGGCCAGCACCCACGGGTCGCTGGTGACCTGGTCGCCGTCGACCACGAGGAGCGTCGAGAGCTCCACGGTGTCACCGGGCTCGGCCTGGATCCTGTCAACCTCAATGACGTCGCCGACGGCAACCTTGTGCTGCCTGCCGCCGCTGCGGACGATCGCGTACACCGCGAATCCCACTCTCTTCGCTGCTCGGGTCGGAGCCCCTGACGCCAGCCGCCCCGGATCACGGACACGGGCGGCCTCTCCCGGCGCACGCACGTGCCGCCCACCGTGAGGGAGAGCGGCGCGAGGGGAGACCGGGAGGTCGTTGCTCAGGAGCCGGCGTGAAACACGCCGAGGGTCAAGGCTACGGAAGCGCCCGCCCCGGGGTCAAACCGGCCCCGGGGCGGGCGCGCGCGCCTCACTCGTCGGCACCCTCGGGCACCGCGGCCGACACCGCCGGGGGCGGCGTCTGCGGGGCCGCGGCGGCCTTCCTGGTGGCCGACGACCTGCTGCCCGCCGTCTTCTTGGCGGGGGCCTTCTTGGCCGCCTTCTTCCGCGCCGGGGCCTTGCGCGCGGTGGTGGCCGGCGCGGACGGCTCGGACGGCGGCTGCTGCTCCGGCTCGCCGGCGGGCGGCCGCACCGCGGCCGGGGCCTCCTGCGGGGCCTCCTGGACGGCCGGGGGCCGCGCCTCGGGGGCCTCGGGGGCCTCGGGGGCCTCGGGCGCGGACCGGTCGGCCTCGGCCACCCGGTCCGGCTCCGTGTCCGCCGCCTTCCTCGCCGTCGCCTTCCTGGCGGCGGTCTTGGCGGTGGACTTGGCGGCCGTGGACTTTGCGGCGGTCTTCTTGGCGGCCGTCTTCTTGGTGGCGGCCTTCTTCGCCGTCGCCTTCTTCGCGGCCGTCTTGCGGGCGGCCCGCTTGGCGGGGGCGGCCTCGACGGCCTCCTCCGCGGCGGGCTCGGCCCCGACGGGCGCGGCCTCGGCGGCGGCGGGCACGCCTACGGGCTCGGCGGGCTCGGGCTCGGGCTCCGCCGGGGCCGCCGCCTCGGCGGGCGCCTGCGGCTGCTCCGGGGCGGGCTGCTCCGGGGCGGCCTCGGCGCGCGGCTCCTCGGCGCGCGGCGCGGCCACCACGACCACCGCGGCCTCGGTCTCCGCCGCGGGCCGCGGGCCGGCCGGGGCGGTGGCCGTGCGCGTGGCGCGGCGGCGGGTGCGGGCGGGGCGGGCCTGCGGCTCGGCGGCGGGCTCGGCCTCGGCGGCCGGCTCCTCCGCACGGGACCGCTCCGGCACGTCCACCAGCTCCACGCCGGAGACGCTGACCGGCTCGACCTGCTCCACCGACTCCGGCGCGCTGGTGTCCGCCTCCGCCGCCGTGGCCTCGGCGACGACCGCGGGCTCCGCGCCGTCCGGCAGCTCCGGCAGCTCCTCGACGTGCGGCTGGGTCACCGCGACCGCGCCCTTGCCCCGGCGGCGGCGCTTGCCCCCGCCGCCGACGCTGGTCGCCTGGTCCATGTGGACGATCAGGCCGCGCCCGTTGCAGTGCACGCAGGTCTCGGAGAACGACTCGAGCAGCCCGTGCCCGACCCGCTTGCGGGTCATCTGCACCAGGCCGAGCGAGGTGACCTCGGCCACCTGGTGCTTGGTGCGGTCCCGGCCCAGGCACTCCAGCAGCCGGCGCAGCACCAGGTCGCGGTTCGACTCCAGGACCATGTCGATGAAGTCGATGACGATGATGCCGCCGAGGTCGCGCAGCCGGAGCTGGCGCACGATCTCCTCGGCCGCCTCCAGGTTGTTCCTGGTGACGGTCTCCTCCAGGTTGCCGCCCTGGCCGGTGAACTTTCCGGTGTTGACGTCGACGACGACCATCGCCTCGGTCCTGTCGATCACCAGCGAGCCGCCGGACGGCAGCCAGACCTTGCGGTCCAGCGCCTTCAGGAGCTGCTCGTCGATCCGGTAGGTGGCGAAGACGTCCACCTCGCCGGTCCACCGCTGGAGGCGGTCCACCAGGTCGGGGGCCACCTGGGAGACGTAGGAGTGGATGGTCTCCCACGCCTCGTCCCCGGAGACGATGACCTTGCCGAAGTCCTCGTTGAAGATGTCGCGGACCACCCGGACGGTCATGTCCGGCTCGCCGTACAGCAGGCTCGGGGCGTTGCCGGACGCGGCCTTCTTCCGGATGTCCTCCCACTGCGCCTGGAGGCGCGCCACGTCGCGGGCGAGCTCGTCCTCGCTGGCGCCCTCGGCGGCGGTGCGCACGATGACGCCCGCGTCCTCGGGGACGATCTTCTTCAGGATCTGCTTCAGCCGGGCCCGCTCGGTGTCCGGGAGCTTGCGGCTGATGCCGGTCATCGAGCCCTCGGGCACGTACACCAGGTAGCGGCCGGGCAGCGAGACCTGGCTGGTCAGGCGGGCGCCCTTGTGGCCGATCGGGTCCTTGGTGACCTGCACCAGCACGGACTGGCCGGACTTCAGCGCGGTCTCGATGCGGCGCGGCCCGCCGTGCAGGCCGAGCGCCTCGAAGTTGACCTCGCCCGCGTACAGGACGGCGTTGCGGCCCTTGCCGATGTCCACGAACGCGGCCTCCATCGACGGCAGCACGTTCTGCACCTTGCCCAGGTACACGTTGCCGACGTAGGAGGTGGACTGCTCCTTGTTGACGAAGTGCTCCACCAGGACGTTGTCCTCGAGGATCGCGATCTGGGTGCGGTCGCCGAGCTGGCGCACCACCATCACGCGCTCCACGGCCTCGCGGCGGGCGAGGAACTCGGCCTCGGTGATGATCGGCACCCGGCGGCGGCCCTGCTCGCGGCCCTCGCGGCGGCGCTGCTTCTTCGCCTCGAGACGGGTGGAGCCCTTGATGGACTGCACCTCGTCGATGTCCGTCTCGGACTTCCTGCGGGGCTCGCGGATCCGGACGACGGTCCGCTCCGGGTCGTCCGGCGCGGGCTCGCCCGCCTCGGCGACCTCCCCGCCCCTGCGGCGACGGCGGCGACGGCGGCGGCTGGTGGTGGAGCTGCCGGCCCCGGAGTCCGGGTGCTCCGCCTCGTCGGCGGGCTCCTCCTCCGACTCGTCCTCCGCCTCGGCGCCCTGCTCGGCACCGTGATCGTCGCCGTGCTCGTCCCCTTCGGCGGCGTCCCCGCGACGGCGCCGGCGGCCACCGCGGCGGCGGCGGCGCGACGGGCGCTCCTCGTTGTCGTCCTCGTCGTCCTCGGGGCCGTGCTCCTCGGCGGCCTCGTGGTCGTCCTCCTCCCCGTCCTCCGCCTCGGCGGCGGGCTCGGGCTCGGCGAACGCCTCGACGGGCTCGCCGCGGCGGCGACGGCGGCGGCGGGAGACGGGGGCGGCGGCGACGGCCTCCTCCTCTTCCTCCTCGTCCTCCTCCTCGGCCGCCACGTGCACGGGCTCGGCGAAGACGGGCGCCTCGAAGACCGGCGGCTGGAAGACCGCGGTCGGCGGGCGCATCGCCGGGCGGCGGCCGCGCCTGCCGGTCGTCTCCTCGGCCTCGGGCTCGGCGGCCTCCTCCACGGGGGCCGCGGGGGCGGCGGGCTGCTCGGCGGACTCCGCGCGGCGGCGGGTGCGCCGCGGGCGGTCCTCCGCCGGGGCGGGGGCGGCCTCCTCCACGGGGGTCGCGGGGGTCGCGGGGGCCTCGGCGACGGGGGTGCCCGCGGGGGCCTCGGCGCGGCGGCGCGCCCTGGTCCGCCTCGGCGCGGGGGCCGCCTCGGGCTCGTCCTGCGCGGCGCGGGGCGCGGCGACGGGTGCCTCGGCGACGCGCTCGGGGGCGTAGCGGTCCGCCGCGGGCGGGCTGCCCGCGGGCGCGGCGGCGCGG
>NZ_BAAGTD010000069.1:0-32440 GCF_054782095.1 Streptomyces capparidis
CCCGCCGCGCCCTCCGGCGCCCCGGAGCCCTCCGGCCGGGCGGCGGCACGGCGCGGTGAGCGGCGCGGCGCGGGGCGCGGCTCCGGGCGGCGCAGGCCCAAGTCGGTGAAGAAGCGGGTGCTGCACTGGACCGCGGGCACGATGGGCTTCCTGCTGGTGGCGGGCTGCACCGGCGGCTACTTCGTCTACCAGCACCTCAACGGCAACATCGACTCCTACGACGCCGACCTCGGCGACAACCGCCCCTCCGGCGGGGCCGACGGCGACCTGAACATCCTGATGATCGGCACCGACAGCCGCGAGGGCCTCGGCGACGAGTACGGCGACGCGGGCAGCCCCGGCCACGCCGACACCACGTTCCTCTTCCACGTCTCCAAGGACCGCAGCAACGCGACCGCCATCAGCTTCCCGCGCGACCTGATGGTGCAGATCCCGGAGTGCAAGACGGAGGACAAGAAGCGGGTGATCCCCGGCTCCGCCAACGCGATGTTCAACACCAGCCTGGGGCAGGACGAGCGCGGTCCCGACTGCACCTGGAAGACGGTGGAGCAGCTCACCGGGGTGCGCATCGACCACTTCATGATGGTGGACTTCAACGCCGTCAAGACGATGTCCAACGCGGTCGGCGGCGTCGAGGTGTGCGTGGACAAGGACATCGACGACCCCAAGTCCCACCTGAAGCTGAGCCGGGGCCGCCACACCATCGAGGGCGAGCAGGCGCTGGCGTTCGTCCGCACCCGCCACTCGGTGGGCCTGGGCGGCGACCTGACCCGCATCCCCCTCCAGCAGCAGTTCCTCAGCTCGATGATCCGCAAGATCAAGAGCAACGGCACGCTGACCAACCCCGGCAAGCTGTGGAAGCTCGCCAACGCGGCCACCAAGTCGCTGACCGTGGACAGCGGCATCGACAGCATCAAGAAGCTCAGCGACCTCGCCAAGGACGTCGGCCGGGTCAAGACCAAGAACATCACCTTCACCACCGTCCCCGTCATGGACGACCCGGTGGACAACAACCGGCTGGTGCTGAAGGAGACGGAGGCCAGGCAACTGTTCGCGATGGTGAAGGCCGACCGCTCCCTCACCGGCGCGGACAAGAAGAAGGAGAAGAAGAAGCCGTCCCCGAAGGAGACCGCCAAGGCCACCCCCGACCAGGTGCGGGTGAAGGTCGTCAACGGCAGCGGCGAGATGGGCGCCGCCCAGGAGACGGTGAACTGGTTGCAGAACGTGAAGGGCGTCATCCGCTCCAGCAACGGCCTCAACGCCCCGGCCGAAGTGGCGAAGACCACACTCCGGTACGCGTCCAACCAGGGTGATCAGGCGCGCGCCCTGGCTGACATCATGGGCCTGCCCGACTCCGCGCTGAAGGAGACGGGCGGGCAGGCCGGGCCCCTGGAGGAGATGACTCTCACCCTGGGCGAGGACTACGAGGGCGCGGGTGTTCCGCTGACGGCCCCGACCGCCGCTCCCGAGGACCTCCAGCGGGTCCAGGCGGACGACGAGAACGTCTGCGCCAAGTAGCCACGACCACCCACACGACACCCGGCCGGAACCCCGGGACGCCAGGACCCGGGGAACCAGCCGACCACCGCCGCGCGTCCTACACGGGCGCGCGGCAGCGACACCGCGTCACCATGCGCGGCCCTATGTCACACGTGCCTGGAGGAGGCCGTCGCATGCACGAGGGTGCACGCACCATAGACCCGACCGCCGAGCCAGGGCCCGCCGCCGACGGCCCGGGCGGCTCCGGCGGCGCGGGCGGGCACCGCAGACGCGGCAGCCGCCGGAGGAAGAAGGCCAAGAAGGGCGGCAGGCTCCGAATACTCAAGTGGGCGACGCTCGGTCTGAGCCTGCTCGTGCTGGGCACCGCGGGCGCGGGATGGCTCTACATCAACCACCTGAACGGCAACATACGCAAGGGCGAGCGCTCCAGCGGCGACAGCGACGTCGCCGGGCACAAGCCCAACGCCGACGGGCAGACCCCGCTGAACATCCTGCTCATCGGCTCCGACAGCCGGAACACCGCGGAGAACCTCAAGCTCGGCGGCAGGAAGGCCGACGTCGGCCGCAAGCCCCTGGCGGACGTCCAGATGCTGCTCCACGTCTCCGCCGACCGCAGCCACGCCGCGCTGCTCAGCATCCCCCGCGACACCCGGGTGGAGATACCCAAGTGCCGGGACCCCAAGACCGACGAGGAGTTCCCGGCCACCAACAACACCATCAACAACACCCTGGCCCGCGGCGGCGCCGGCTGCACCCTCGCCACCTGGCAGAACCTGACCGGCATGTACATAGACCACTGGATGATGATCGACTTCGCCGGTGTGGTCTCCATGGCGGACGAGGTCGGCGGCGTCGAGGTCTGCGTCAACCAGAACATCTGGGACCGCGACCTGAAGACCGGCAGGGGCGGCTCGGGCCTCAAGCTGGAGGCCGGGCGGAAGAAGGTGAAGGGCCAGGAGGCGCTCCAGTGGCTGCGCACCCGCTACGCCTGGGGCAGCGACATCCAGCGCACCAAGGCCCAGCGGATGTACATGAACTCGATGGTCCGCGAGCTGCGGTCGCAGAGCGTCTTCTCGGACACCGGACGGCTGATGGGCCTGGCCGAGGCCGCCACCAATGCGCTCCAGGTCAGTGAGGAGATCGGCACCGTCAAGAAGCTCTACCAACTGGGCATGGAGCTCAAGAGCGTGCCGCCGGACCGGATCACCTCCCTGACCATGCCCGCGGTCGACGACCCGCAGGACAGGAACCACGTGATACCCGCGCCGGGCGAGGCCGACAAGGTCTTCGCGATGCTGCGCAACGACGTGCCGCTGGACGCCAACGGCGGGAAGAAGGACGGGAAGTCCGGGGAGAAGCAGACCCCGAAGGACAAGGGCCCGGACGCGGCCGCCCCGGGCGGCATCGCCGTCAGCGTGGTCAACGGCACCGGGGCCGGCGGCCAGGCACCGGTCGACGGGCGCGCCAGCGACCTCGTGGAGAAGCTCGCCACGGCCGGCTTCACCCGGGCGGAGGCGAGCGTCGCGGGGGAGCCGCGGGAGTCCACCGTCGTGCAGTACCCGAAGGGCGAGGGCGACCAGGGCAAGGCGAACGCCCGGTCGGTGGCCAAGGCGCTGGGCGTGCCCGAGGCGGCGGTGCAGGCGTCCGAGGACGTCACGGTGATCACGCTGCACATCGGCGCCGACTGGCGGGAGGGCACCGACTACGCGGCCACCCTGCCCGAGGAGGGCGACGTCCCGGAGAGCTCGAACGCGCTGAACGGCTCGGACAAGGGGGCCTGCATGGACGTGTACGAGCCGTACCGCTGGTAGGGGCCCGGCCCCGCGTGACACGCCGGAGGGCGGCGCCGTTCGCGGCGCCGCCCTCCGGGTTTCGGCTGGGGGTTCTCGGATCCGCCGTGGTCCCGGATCCGCTGTGCTCAGGCCCCGGGCCCTCAGCGGGCTCCCGGCCCGCCGGGTTCTCAGGCCCGCTCGCCCGCCGGGTCCGCCGTGCGGCGGGGGGTGGGCGGCTTGCTGGCGATCACCTTCCTGGCCAGCGAGCGCGGGCTGGTGAGGAACCCCCAGCCCCACGACAGGTGCATGGTCGCCAGGGCCACCGGGATCTGGGCGCGCGCCCCCGGCGGCAGCCCGCGGCCCGCGGGGACCGAGCCCAGGATGATCGCCGCCAGGTAGCCGCCCGGCACGATCAGCGCCAGCGGGTGCAGGGCCACGCCCGCCACCAGGCCGAGCGCGATGGCGACCAGCGCCACCGGCGGGGCCAGGTAGCGCAGGTTCACCGAGCCCTTGTGGTAGCGGGTGACCACGCGTCGCCAGCGGCCATAGTTGAAGTACTGCTTGGCCAGCGCCCGCACGCTCGGCCGCGGCCGGTACGACACCCGCAGCTCGGGCGAGAACCAGATCAGGCCGCCCGCCCCGCGGATGCGGTAGTTCAGCTCCCAGTCCTGGGCGCGGATGAACTCCTCGTTGTACCCGCCCTGTTCGTCGAGCACCTCGCGGCGGAACACGCCCAGGTACACCGTCTCGGCGGGCCCGGCCTCGCCGCCGGTGTGGAAGGCCGCGTTGCCCACGCCTATCTTCGAGGTCATCGCGGCGGCGACGGCCCGCTCCCAGTCGTTCTCGCCCTCGGCGTGCATGATCCCGCCGACGTTGGCGGCGCCGGTCTCCGCCAGCAGCCGCACCGCGGTGGCGATGTAGCCGGGCGTCAGCATGCCGTGGCCGTCCACCCGGACCACCACCGGGTGCCGGGACGCGTTGATCGCCGCGTTCAGCGCGGCGGGGGTGCGCCCGGTGGGGTTGGGCACGGTGCGCACCCGCGGGTCCTCGGCCACCAGCTCGGCGGCGATCTCGTCGGTGCGGTCGGCGGACGGGCCGAGCGCGATCACCACCTCGAGCTCACCGGGGTAGTCCTGCTCCAGGATGTGCCGGACCGCGGTGCGCAGGTGCCGTTCCTCGTTGAGCACCGGCATGATCACGGAGACCGCCGGCGGCTGCTGGCCACTCGTATTCATCGCGGCCAACGGTACCGCCCGCCCGCCTCCCCGCCCCACCGCCCCGGGGGTGGCGGGGGCCGGGACGGGTGGGCGTGCCGGGGTTGCCGGGAAAGTCCGCCCGGGCGGCCGCCGGTCCTCCGGCCGGTACGCCGTCCCGGTGCCGTCCCGCCGTGGGAGCGGGCTGTGCCCCCTCACCCGCAAAAACGTTTCCTCCCAAGCCTGGGCCGGGGTGCGCCCGGTTCACCCGCCGCGGTCCCCCGTGAGAGTGGCCGTCGCTCCCGCGGCGGCGTGGAAACCGGCGGCGGTCCCGGACCCCTCGGACACTGGTCGGACGCCAGTGCCCATGGCCCCCCTCGGACGGCCCCTCGGAGGTGACCGCTCCATGCGCCCGCCCCGCCCCGCCCCCGCCCACCGCGCCGATCCCGGCGCACCCCGGCGGTCCGCGCGCCGGGACCCGCGCGGGGGCGCCCGGCGGGGGCTGCGCCTGCTGGGGCTGCGGCTCGCCGTCCTCCTATCGTGCGCGATCCTCGCCCTCAGCGGCCTGGGCTGGTCCGTGGTGCGGCACCTGAACGACAACATCCAGCGGGTGGACGCGTTCGACGGCATCACCGTGCGCCCCGAGCCGCGGCGCGGCGTGACGTTTCTGCTCGCCGGGGTGGACCGCCGCGAGGGCCTGACCCGGCGCGAGCGTCGGCAACTGCACGCGGGCGGCACCGCCTGCAACTGCACGGACGCCCTGATGCTCGTGCACGTCTCCGCCGACCGCAGCCGGGCCAGCGTGGTCAGCCTGCCGCGCGACTCCTACGTGGACTTCGCCCCGCACGACGAACCCGGCGGCGGCCACCGCGTCGTCCGGCACCGCGGGAAGATCAACGCCGCCTACGCGCACGGCGGGCCCGCGCTGACCGTCGCCACCGTGGAGCGCGCCACCGGCATCCACGTCAACCACTACCTGGAGCTGGACTTCCGCAGCTTCATGCGCACCGTGGACGCCCTCGGCGGGGTCGAGGTGTGCACCATGACCCCGCTCAAGGACGACTACTCCGGGCTCGACCTGCCCGCGGGCACCAGCACCGTGGACGGCGCCGAGGCGCTGAGGTACGTCCGCGCCCGGCACGTCGGCGGCTTTTCCGACTTCGACCGGATGCGGCGCCAGCAGCACTTCCTGGCCCAGGTGCTCGCGGAACTCGGCAGCAGCGGGCTGCTGGCCAACCCCGCCAGGCTCACCGCCGTGGTGGACAGCGTCCTCGACTCCGTCCGCGCCGACCGCGGCCTGACCAGCTCCGACCTGGTGGCGCTGGGCACCGCCATGCGCACCTTCGCCCTGGCCGGAGCGGAGTTCGTGCAGGTGCCCGTGGCCGACGACGACTACCGCGGGGACCCGGAGTGGGGCTCGTCCGTGCTCTGGCACCGCGACCGGGCCAGGCAGTTGTTCGAGCGGATCCGCGCCGACCAGCCGCTCACCTCCCGCCCCACCAGGCGCCGGGCCGTCCCCGTCCCCATCGACCCGCGCGGCATCCGGGTGCAGGTCGCCAACGGCTCCGGCCGCGCGGGCCTGGGCGGCCGGGTCGACGCGGAGCTGCGCAGGACCGGGTTCGCCACCAGCGGCCGCCCGGCCGACAGCAAGCCGCACGGCGAGACGGTCATCACCTACGACCCGCACTGGAGCCGCTCGGCGAGCTCCCTCGCCACCGCCCTGCCCGGCGCCCGCCTCAAGCCGGTCGAGGGCCGCGGCCCGGTGCTGCTGGTCACCGTCGGCGCCGACCACCGGGGCGTCCGCAGGGTCAAGGCGGCCACGGCGGGCCTGGCCGAGAACCCGCACGGGGCGGTGAGCGGGGAGGAGGTGCTGTGCCCGTGACCCGCGCGGGGCGCCTCGCCTCCGCGACCGTGCCGCCCTCCGCGACCGCGCCGCCCTCCGCGACCGCGCCGCCCTTCGCGACCGTGCCGCACCCCGTTCCAAGGGGCACATCAGGGGAACCCCCGGGCGCGTCGCGCGCACGTTCGGCCAAGTGATATGTCCTTTATGTCAATATCTCTCGCATGCGTGCATTCCTCGTCACCTCTGTCGGAGTAGCGTGCGCGGCCGTCCTGGCGGCCCCGACAGCGCTGCCGGTCCACGCCGCCGACCGCTCCCCGCAACGGGTCAACGAGGCCCGCGGCACGGCACGGGCCGCCAGTGCCGTGCCGGGCAGCACACGGACGGTCCCACTCGTCCCACTCGGCGTCCAGCGCAGAGCCCTCGCCGTCCGCGACGGCCTCGCCCCGCGCGGCCTGCCCGCGCGCAAGGTCGCACCGTTCTCCCTGCTCGGCGTCACCTGGAAGGACGCCTCCCAGGAGCTCCCGGGCACCGTCCGGGTGCGCACCCGCGCCATCGGCGGCCAGTGGTCGGCGTGGCAGCCGGTCCAGACGCACACCGACGACGGGCCCGACGCCAGCACCGACGAGGGCGCGGCCGGGCCCCGCCGGGGCAGCACCGCCCCGCTGTGGGTGGGCCCGTCCGACGCCGTCGAGGTCCGCGTCGAGCCGAAGCGCCCGCGGGCCAAGGCCCAGGGGCTGCGTGCCGTCCTGCCGCCCTGGCCCGACGACCTGCGGCTGGACCTGATCGACCCGGGCGACTGGTGGGAGGACGAGTACGAGTACCTGGACGCGCCGCCGGGCGGGTTCCCCTTCCCCGACTACGTCCCGGACGACGCCCACCCCTACGGCGAGGAGCCCGGCGACGTCCCCGCCGAGGACCCGCCGTCCCCACCGCGGGACGGCGGCACGGACACCGGGACGGGCAGTGACACCGGGACGGGCGGCGGCACCGGCGGCGGCACCGGGACGGGCAGCGACTCCGGGACGGGCGGCGGCACCGGCACCGAACCCGGGCCCAAGCCGGACCCCGGCACGGAACCCGGCCCCGGCACCGAGCCCGGTCCCGGCACGGAACCCGGTCCCGGCACCGAGCCCGGCCCCGGTACTGACCCCGGCACCGAACCCGGCACCGACCCCACCACCCCGCCCACCGACAGCGGCGCCGAGACGCCCGCGCACACCGCGCCGCGCCCGCGCATCGTCACCCGCGCCGGCTGGGGCGCCGACGAAGGGCTGCGCGAGAAGGAGTTCCGCTACACCACCGCGGTGAAGATGGCGTTCGTGCACCACAGCGCCACCGGCAACAACTACACCTGCGCCCAGGCTCCGTCCATCATCCGCGGCATCTACCGCTACCACGTGGTCAGCAGCGGCTGGCGCGACATCGGCTACAACTTCCTCATCGACAAGTGCGGCACCATCTACGAAGGCCGCGCCGGCGGCGTCACCAGGAATGTGATGGGCGCGCACACCTACGGCTTCAACCACGCCAGCACCGGCATCACGCTCCTGGGCACCCACACCACCGTCAAGCCGCCCGCCGCCGCGGTCCGCGCGCTGTCCGCGCTGACGGCGTGGAAGCTCGGCCTGACCGGCGTCAACCCCAAGGGCACCACCACGATGACGGCGGGCGGCGGCAAGTTCGAGAAGGGCACCAAGGTCCGCATGAAGACCATCTCCGGGCACCGCGACGGGTTCAACACCGAGTGCCCCGGCGCGAAGCTGTACGCCAAGCTGCCGTCCGTCCGCGCGGCGGCGGCCAGGCTCCAGGGCCGCTGACCGCCTCCGGCCGGGTCCCCGCCGCGCGGCGGGGACCCGGCCGGACCTGCATAGACTTGCCGATCACCCGCGTATGGCGGAACACCGAGGACGAAGATCCGAACCGGACACGGAGCAAGGACAAGGAACGGCGAAGCGGTGACAGTTGCGATCCTCCTGGTCGGCGGCAAGGGCACCCGGTTGCGCCCTCTGACGGTGCGCACACCCAAGCCCATGGTCCCGGCGGCCGGGGTGCCCTTCCTGACCCACCAACTGGCCAGGGCCCGCGACGCCGGGGTGGAGCACGTGGTGCTGGCCACCTCCTACCTGGCCGAGGTGTTCGAACCCCACTTCGGCGACGGCTCCCGGCTCGGGCTGCGCCTGACCTACGTCACCGAGGAGGAGCCGCTCGGCACCGGCGGCGCCATCCGCAACGCGGCGGCACGGCTGGCGGCTGGCCCCGGCGACCCGGTGCTGGTCTTCAACGGGGACATCCTCACCGGCCTGGACATCAAGGCCCTGCTCGGCACCCACACGGCCACCGGCGCCGACGTCACCCTGCACCTGACCCGGGTGCCCGACCCGCGCGCCTACGGCCTGGTGCCCACCGACGCCACCGGCCGGGTCACCGCCTTCCTGGAGAAGCCGCAGACCCCCGAGGAGATCGTCACCGACCAGATCAACGCGGGCGCCTACGTCTTCACCCGCTCCGTCATCGACACCATCCCCGCCGGGCGGCCCGTCTCGGTCGAGCGGGAGACCTTCCCCGGCCTGCTCGACGCCGGCGCCCACCTGCACGGCGTGGTGGACGACACCTACTGGCTGGACCTCGGCACCCCCGAGGCGTTCGTGCGCGGCTCCGCCGACCTGGTCCTCGGCCGCGCCCCCACGCCCGCGCTGCCCGGCCCCGGCGGCGACCACCTGGTGCTGGACGGCGCCGACGTCGCGCCCGACGCCAAGCTGACCGGCGGCACCTCCGTGGCGCCGGGCGCGGTGGTCGGCCCCGGCGCCCGCGTCCACGGCAGCGCGCTGCTCCCCGGCGCGGTGGTGGGCCCGGACACCTACGTCCGCGACAGCCTGGTCGGGGCGGGCGCGCGCGTGGGCGCCCGGAGCGTGCTGGAGGGCGTGGTCGTGGGGGACGGCGCGTGGGTCGGGTCGGACAACGAGCTGCGCCACGGCGCGCGGGTGTGGTGCGGGGCGCGCCTGCCGGAGGCGGCGATCCGCTTCTCGTCGGACCGGTAGCGCCCGCGGGCGGCCCGCCCCGGCCCCCGCCCGCCCCCGGCGGGCCGTTACCCTCACCTGCCATGACCTCGCCGCCGGAGCCGCCCCCCGCGCGCACCGCCGTGCCCGCGCCCCGCGGCGCCGGCGGCGCGCTCTCCCGCCGGTGGCGCCCCGCGGGCCCCCTCGACCTCGCGCTCACCCTGTCCCCGCTGCGCCGCGGCACCGGCGACCCCGCGCTCCGGGTCGGCGCCGACCTGGCCGTGTGGCGGGCCTCCCGCACCCCGGAGGGCCCCGCCACCGTGCGCCTGGCCGCCCGCCCCGCGGAGGGCGCGGTGGACGCCGACGCCTGGGGGCCCGGCGCCCGCTGGCTGCTCGACCGGGTGCCCGACCTGCTCGGCGAGGGCGACCGGCCCGAGGAGTTCACCCCCCGCCACCGGATCGTGCTCGCCGCGCACCGGCGCCACCCCGGTCTGCGGCTGCCCCGCACCGGCCTGGTCATGGAGTCGCTGGTCCCCGCCATCCTGGAGCAGCGCGTCACCACGGGCGAGGCGTACCGCGCCTGGCGGCTGATGCTGCGCCAGCACGGCGAGCCCGCGCCGGGGCCGTCCGGCTCGCCCGCCGAGCGGATGCGCGTCATGCCCGAGCCCCGCGCGCTCGCGCTCATCCCGTCCTGGGAGTGGCATCGCTACGGCGTGGACCAGGCCCGCTCCGGCGCGGTGGTGCGCGCGGCGCGGGTCGCGCGGCGGATGGAGGAGGCCGCGGCGATGGACGGGGAGGCCGCCGCGCGGCGGCTGACGGCGGTGCCCGGGATCGGCCCGTGGACCGCGGCGGAGACCCTCCAGCGCAGCAACGGCGACCCCGACGCCGTCTCCGTCGGCGACCTGCACCTGCCCGGCACCGTCGGGTACGCGCTGACCGGCGAGCGCACCGACGACGACGGCATGCTCGCGCTCCTGGAGCCGTACCGCGGCCAGCGGCACCGTGCCTGCCGCCTCATCCTGCTCTCCGGCCGCAGACCGCCCCGCCGCGCCCCGCGCTACGCGCCGGTCGACTACCGCGGCATGTAGGCGCCGCCCGCCGCGCCCGCGCGCGGGATCAGCGCAGCCGCGCCCGCGCGGGGGATCAGCGCACGGCCACGAAGGCGTCCGGGTCCCGCTCCGGCCGCGGCCGCGGCGCCGCCGCCGGGTGGCCGACCGCGACCGCGCCCATGGGGTCCCAGTCGCCCGGCAGGTCCAGCTCGCGCCGCACCACGTCGCGGCAGAACATCGTCGAGGACACCCACGCCGACCCCAGGCCCTCCCCGGCCAGCGCCACCAGCAGGTTCTGCACGGCCGCGCCCGCGGCCACCACGAACATCTCCCGCTCGGCGCCCGCCCGCCGGGGATCCGGGTAGGCGTGCGCGCCGTCCGCGACCAGGCAGGGCACCACCAGGTACGGCGCGCGCCGCAGCACGTCACCGCGCGCGGTGCGCCGGGCCACCGCCGCCTCGTCGAACCCGTCCGCGCGCAGGTCCGCCCGCCACGCGTCCAGCATCGAGTCCAGCAGTCGCGTCCTGGCCCGCGCCGACTCCAGCAGCACGAACCGCCACGGCGTGGTGTGGTGCGGCGCGGGCGCGGTGACGGCGGCGGCGACGGCCCGCCGGACCGCGCCGGGGTCCACCGGGGCGTCGGTGAACTCCCGCACCGTGCGCCGCAGCGTCACCGCCCGCCGCACCGCCTCGGAGGTGCCGAGGGCGAACATGTCCGACGCCGCGTCGCGCACCAGCGCCCGCGCCCCCGGCCCGTCGCCGTCCTCCACCAGGTGCGCGAGCCCCCGCACCACCGCGACCGGCAGCCCCCGCGTCTTGCCCTTGACCAGGTCGCCCGCGCCCGCCAGCTCGTCCGCGACCGCGACCACGGTGGCCCGGAGCGGATTGCCGTGCGGGTCCGCGGTGCCGCGGTGGTCGTCCAGCACCCGCAGCCCCGCCGCGCCCAGCGCCACGTCCGTCAGGCCCTCGCGCCACGGCCGCCCGAAGGTGTCGGTCACCACCACGGCGACCCGCACCCCGAGCGCCTCGCGCAGCCCGGCCCGCAGTCGCCGCGCCGAGGCGTCCGGGTCCCGCGGCAGCAGCAGCACCGTGCCGGGCGGGGTGTTGGACGCGTCCACGCCCGCCGCCGCCATCACGAAGCCGTGCCTGGTCCGCACGATCCTGGTCGGCCCGCGCCTGGCCACCACCGCCGCCGTCTCCGCGTCGATCAGCGCCTCGCGGTCCCCGGCCGCGACCCGGCGGCTCTCCGCCTTGCTGACGATCTTCGAGGTGACCAGCAGCACGTCCCCGTCGGCGAGCCCGGAGGGGCCCGCGGCGGCGGCGATCAGCCCCGCCAGGTCGTCCCCCTCGCCCACCTCGGGGATGCCGGGCAGCGCCCACACGCGCACCGCGCCCCGCTCCGCGCCGCTCACCGCGCCACCTCCGCCGCCAGGTCCAGGGCCCGGCGGGCCATCAGCGCCGTCGCCGCGGTGTCCGTCATCATCAGCGGCACCGCGCGGCAGCGGATGCCGCACGCCTCCACCCGCGGCACCGCGGCCGCGTCCACCTCGTCCACCAGCCACCCGTCCAGCAGGCCGGAGCCGTAGTGCTCGGCCACCGCGGCGGCGCTGGTCTCCACGCCGATCGCGGCGAGCATCCGGTCGGCCATGCCCCGCACCGGCGCGTCCCCGACGATGGGGGACAGGCCCACGACCGGCGCGTCCGCCTCGGCGACCGCCTCCCGGATCCCGGGCACGGCCAGGATGGTGCCGACGCTGACCACCGGGTTGGACGGCGGGAAGACGATCACGTCCGCCGCGGCGAGCGCCTCCAGCACGCCCGGCGCGGGCTTGGCCTGGTCGGCGCCGACCGGCACCACCGCGTGCGCCTCCACCGAGGCGCGCAGCCGCACCCAGTACTCCTGGAAGTGCACGGCCCTGCGCCCGTCCCCGGTGTCCACGACGACATGCGTCTCCACCCGGTCGTCCGTCATGGGGATCAGCCGCACCCCGGGCTGCCAGCGGCGGCACAGCGCCTCGGTGACGGCGCTGAGCGGATAGCCCGCGGCCGTCATCTGGGTGCGCACGATGTGGGTGGCGAAGTCCCGGTCGCCCAGCCCGAACCAGTCGGGGCCGACCCCGTAGGCGGCCAGCTCCTCCTTCACCGACCAGGTCTCGTCCGCGCGGCCCCAGCCCTGCTCCTCGTGGATGCCGCCGCCCAGGGTGTACATCACCGTGTCCAGGTCGGGGCAGACCTTCAGGCCGAACAGGTGGATGTCGTCACCGGTGTTGCCGATGACGGTGATCTCCGCGTCCGGTGCCGCTGCTTTCAGGCCGCGCAGGAAACGGGCGCCCCCGATGCCTCCGGCCAGTACCACGATGCGCATGGCGGCCAGTCTCGCAGGCCACGCGCCCACCGCCGGGCACCGGCCCTACTCGGCCCCCGCGGCCACGCCCAGGCACGCGTGCCGCAGGTGCGGCTGGGGGTGCGGCGTCATCTCCGTCAGCCCCGGGAAGTACACGTGCAGGCTGACCACGGGCTCCAGCGTGTCGTTCCCGGCCTCGTGCACGTACCCCGGCGCGAACACCCGCTGCCCGCCGGGCCCGATCAGCCGCCTGACCTCCCGCCCGGCCCCGCCGCCCGCCCCCTCGCCGGCCCGCCCGGCCCGGCCGCCGTCCCGCCCCGTGCCGCCCCGGGTGAACGACCGCTCGGTCAGCGTCCCCTGGAGCACCGTCAGCACCCCGCTGGACCGGCCGTGGTCGTGCGCCCCGCTGCTCTGCCCCGGCAGCCAGCTCAGCAGCCACACCTCGTACCCGGGCCCGGTCAGCAGGCGGTGGTACCAGCGGCTCACCGGGTCGAAGCGGACCAGCGGCGCCCACCGGCCGCGGTCCTCCGCGATCGCGCGGGACAGCCCGGCGAACTCGGCGACGGTCGCGGGGTGCGGGGCGCGCGGCGGGGCCAGATGGGCGGCGGCGAGCGGGTCGCCGCCGACGGAGATGTCGCTGAGCTGCGGGAGCGCGTCGGAGGCTGCGGGGCGCGGGGCGCTGTTCACGGTGGAGGGTTCCTCGGAGGGCCGGGCGGGTGGGCGGGAGCGCCGCCGGCCGGGGCGCCCCGGGGGTGAGGGGCGGGCGGGCAGGGCGCGGGGGAGCGGGGGCTGCGGGCACGCGGGAGGGGGGCGCGGTGGCGCGGAGGGGGCGTGCGGCGGGCCGCGGGGCTGGTGGCCGCCGCGGGCGCGCTCCGTTCAGCGGGCTGGGCCGAGCGGGCTGGGCTCAGCGGACCGCGTCGAGCGATCGCGGGCAGCCGGCGGGGTCAGGCGCGACAGCCGGAACAGGAGCGACAGCGGCAGGACAGACAGGGGCAGTGGGCCGGCACGGCGCGGCGGAACTCGGCGCGGCGAGTCCGGGAGGGCGCGTGGGTCACTGGCATGCCGTCCAGCAGACCGCGCGGCGAGGAGGGCTGTCAACTCGGGGCGTCCGCGATGTGAACCCCTTCACCCGATCCGGCGTACCACCGGAGAGGAAAGGTTTGGCCGGGGGAACCGGGGGCAGCCGATGCGGCATCAGCGAGTACGGTCCGCCGTTGTCATTCCGTGACGAATTCGTGATCCGCGTCGCACCTCCCGGGCACCGGGGAACCCCGCCCCTCCGTACGGCGTCCTGAACGAGTGGGCGAGGTCACCCGAAGTGTCCTGTCGTGATTTGGGATGATTTGAACACTTTCTGCGAGCCCTTGGTTCCAGCGGGTGAATGAGAGGCCCAATAGCAGATCTCGGCTTGACTGGGCTGGATCAGCGCACTTGTAATTTCACTCGTGTCGTTCAGTCCGCGGTCTTTTGTCGCAGTCACATCACAGGCGCATCACGGGGAAGCAAACAGGAGCGAGGGGCGCACATGACCGAGCTTTTTGAGCTGCTGCTGGGCGAGGAAGCCGAAGAAGAGCTCGGATGGCAGGAGCGCGCGCTGTGCGCGCAGACCGACCCCGAGTCCTTCTTCCCCGAAAAGGGCGGCTCGACCCGTGAGGCCAAGAAGGTCTGCCTGGCGTGCGAGGTGCGCTCCGAGTGCCTGGAGTACGCACTCGCCAACGACGAGCGCTTCGGCATCTGGGGCGGCCTGTCGGAACGGGAACGGCGACGCCTGAAGAAGGCCGCGGTCTGACCCGGCGCCCGCCGCCGGGAAGACCGGGTCCGCCCTCCGCGCACAGCGGGAGGCGGACCTTTTGTGTACGGCCCGCCCGACGGGCCCACCGGCTGAGGCCCGCCCCCCGCGTGCCCGCCCCCCGCCGCGGACCGGGCCCGGGTTGTGGGGCCTTCGTGCGGACCGGCGCTCGCGCGGGGGAGGCCGCGGGAGCGAGACGTTAGTGTGGTGGGCCGTCCCGGACGCGGGCGCCAGCCGCCACCGCGTCCCCACCGTCCAGCGAACCAGGGCGCGTCTCCTCGATGTCCGTTCACAGTCACTCAACGGCACAGCCGCAGCGGCCCACCGGGGTCCCGGAATTCCCGCGCCACATCGTCACGGCCGTCCTCGTCGCGCACGACGGCGCCCGCTGGCTGCCCGACGTGCTGTCCGGACTCACCGGCCAGGAGCGCCCGGTGCAGGACGTCGTCGCCGCCGACACCGGCAGCGCCGACGCCTCCGCCGAACTGCTGAAGGACGCCCTCGGCGACCAGCGCGTGCTCCACCTCGGCCGCCGCACCGGCTTCGGCGCCGCCGTCGACGAGGCCGTGCGCACCGTGCCGCCCGTCGACCCCTCCGCCCTGCCCTACCTGGGGCGCACCAGCGGCGGCTGGGACCCGGCCACCCGCACCTGGCACGACGACGAGCCCGACGCCCCGCCCGGCGAGCCCGTGCAGTGGCTGTGGCTGCTCCACGACGACTCCGCCCCCGAGCCCGACGCCCTGGCACAGTTGCTGCGGGTCGCGGACTCCAGCCCCTCCACCGCCGTCGTCGGCCCCAAGCTCCGCAGTTGGTACGACCGCCGCACCCTGCTCGAGGCCGGCGTCAGCATCGCCCGTAGCGGCCGCCGCTGGACCGGCCTCGACCGGCGCGAGCAGGACCAGGGCCAGCACGACCAGGTCCGCCAGGTCCTCGCCGTGTCCTCCGCCGGCATGCTGGTGCGCCGCGATGTGTGGGAGCGGCTCGGCGGCTTCGACGGCGCGCTGCCGCTGATGCGCGACGATGTCGACTTCTGCTGGCGCGCCCAGGCCGCGGGCCACACCGTCATGGTCGCGCCCGGCGCCGTCCTGCGGCACGCCGAGGCCGCCGCCCGCGAGCGCCGCCCCATCGACTGCGCCCGCCAGCCCCGCCCGCACCGCGTGGACAAGGCCGGCGCGGTGTACACCCTCCTCGCCAACACCCGCGGCGCCCTCCTGCCGTACGTGCTGCTGCGCGTGGTGGTCGGCACCCTGCTGCGCACCCTGGGCTACCTGATCGGCAAGGTCCCCGGCCAGGCCCTGGACGAGATCGCCGGCCTGGCCTCCGTGCTGCTGCGGCCGGGCAGGGTGCTGAGCGCGCGCCGCGCCAGATCGGGCGCGCGCGGCCACGCCGCCGAGCTGCGCCCGCTGTTCCCGCCGCCCGGCGCCACCATCCGGCTCGCCGTCGAGCAGCTCGCCGCCAACGTCGGCGGGCGCGCCGCCGACGGAGAGGCGTCCGCGGGCCGCCACGGCGCCGTCGACACCGGCCCCACCGACGAGGACGCCGACTTCCTCGAGGTGGAGAACTTCGCCCGGCTGAAACGAATCGCCCGCAAGCCCGCCCCGGTGCTCTTCGCCGCGCTGCTCGTGGTCTCCCTGCTCGCCGCCCGCGGCCTGCTCACCGGCGGCGCCCTGTCCGGCGGCGCGCTGCTGCCCCCGCCCGAGGGCGCCTCCGACCTGTGGGCGCGCCTCGCCGACGCCTGGCACCCCGTCGGCACCGGCAGCACCGAGCCCGCCCCGCCCTACCTGGGCTTCCTCGCCGTGCTCGGCACCGTGCTGCTCGGCGACGCCGGGCTCGCCGTCGGCACGGCCCTGGTCGCCTCCGTCCCGCTGGCCGGGCTCACCGCCTACCTCGCCGCCCGGCCGCTGGTGGCCTCCCGGATGCTGCGCGCCTGGGGCAGCGTCACCTACGCCCTGCTGCCCGCCGTCACCGGCGCGCTCGCCGCGGGCCGCCTTGGCACCGCCGTGCTGGCCGTGCTGCTCCCCCTGATCGCCCGCGCCGCCGCCTCCGCCGCGGGGCTGAACCTCGGCCGGGCCGCCCTGGACCGCGGGGCCCGCCCCAACTGGCGCGGCGCCTGGGCGACGGCGCTGCTGCTCACCGTCGTCACCGCCTTCACCCCCGTGGTGTGGCCCGCCGCCGCGGTGCTCTGCGTCCTGGCCCTGGCCGCGCGGGCCGCGGGCGCCCACCGCCGTCTGCTGGCCCCGCTGGCCCTGCGCTTCGCGGTGGCGCTCGGCACCCCGCTGGCGCTGCTCGCCCCGTGGTCGCTGGGGCTGCTCACCGACCCGTCCCGCTTCCTGGTCGAGGCCGGGCTGCCGTTCGTCCACGGCGACGCCGCCCCCGCGGCCGACCTGGCGCTGCTCAGCCCCGGCGGCCCCGGAGTGCCGCCCGCCGCCGTGCTCGTCGGCGTGCTCCTCGCCGGGCTCGGCGCGCTGCTGCGGGCCGAGCGGCGCACCGCGATCCTGGCCGCCTGGGCCGCCGCCCTGACCGGCCTGGCGTTCGCGCTGCCCACCAACGGCGCCGAGGTCACCGGCGACGGCATGGCCGACGGCCAGACCTGGGCCGGGCCCGCCGTGCTGCTGTACTCCCTCGGGCTGCTCACCGCCGCCGTCGTCGGCGCCGAGGGCATCAGGACCCGCGTGGCCGGGACGAGCTTCGGCTGGCGCCAGCCCGCCGCGGCCCTCGTCGCGGTCGCCGCGGCCCTGGCGCCGCTGTGCGCGGCCGGGGCGTGGCTGATGCGCGGCGCGGGCGACCCGCTGGACCGCCGCGACCCGGTGCAGGTCCCCGCGTTCGTCGCCGCGGAGAGCGCCACCCGCGACCAGGCGCGCACCCTGGTGATCGGCGGCGACAGCCGAGCCGACGTCTCCTACACGCTGGTGCGCGGCTCCGGCGTGCGGCTCGGCGACGCCGAGGCCGCGGCGCTGCGCGGCGGCGACCGGGGCCTGGCCCGGGTGGTCAGCGACCTGCTCGCCGGCACCGGCGCCGACCAGGCGGATCGCCTCGCCGAGTACGCGGTGCGGTTCGTGCTGGTCGAGGACGGCCCGGCGCAGCGCGAACTGGCCGGAGTCCTCGACACCACCCCCGGCGTCCTGCGGCTCAGCCAGGAGAACGGCGCCGCGCTGTGGCGCGTGGACCGCACGGTCGCCCGGGTGACGATCACCGGTGGCGGCCTCGACCGGCCCGTCGCCGTCGCCGCGGGCCCGGTCGGCGCCCGCGACACCGTCCCGGACGGCGGCGAGGGCCGGGTGCTGCGCCTGGCGGAGTCCGCCGACGGCAACTGGCGCGCCACCCTGGACGGCCGCGCCCTGAAGCCCGTCACCGTGGACGGCTGGGCGCAGGGCTTCGAGCTGCCCGCCTCCGGCGGACGGCTGACCCTCACCTACGAGACCCCGTTCGCGCACACCGCGTGGCTGTGGACGCAGGGCTTCCTCCTCCTCGTCGTGCTGGTCCTGGCCCTGCCGGGGCGGCGCCGCGACGTGGACGACGACCTGCCGGAGGTCGCCGCGGCCGTGCCCGCGCAGGCGCCGGACGGCGAGGGCCGCAGGGCCCGCCGCCTGCGCGCCCAGGCGGCCGAGGCGGAGCGGGCCGGGGCCGAGCCGGAGCCGGAGTACGCGGCACCGGAGTACGCCGGGCCGGAGTACGCCGGGCCCGGGGCGGGTGCCGCGGGGCCGCCGCCCGAGCCCGCGGAGCCGCCCGTGCTCGCCACCGTCCCCGTGCCGGACCACGAGGACGAGGGCTCGGAGTGGAACGCCTTCCAGCCTGCGGCCCGCCCCGCGGAGCCGCGCCCCGCCGACCCCTACGCCCACCAGTACCGTCCCGACGGCGCCGACCCGTACGCCGCCCCCGGCTACGGCGACTACCAGGGCGGCTCCTGGCCGCCCGGCACGCCGTACCAGGAGCCGTACGGCTACCAGCAGGGCGGTTACCAGCAGGGCGGCTACCCGCCCGGCACCGGCGACGCCGACGGCTACGGCGCGGCCGACCCCTACCCCGGGAACCACGAGGCCGGCCAGTACGACAGCACCGAGTACGACGGCACCCACTACGACGGGACCCAGTACGACGCGTCCCAGTACGAAGACGGCCGGTACCACTACGGCGACGACCAGTACGGCGACGACCAGTACGGCGACGACCAGTACGGCGACGACCAGTACGGCGGCCGCGAGCGCCGTGACGGGAGCGAGCAGTGAAGCGCACCACCCTGACCCTGATCGCGGTCGTCGCGGTCTTCGCCGCCCTCCTCGGCGCCGCCGCGCTGACCGCCCCCGAGCCCGCCGACACCGCGGGCGACGCCGCACCGGCCGCCGTCCGCCGGATGCCGGTGCAGCAGACCACGCTGACCTGCCCCGCCCCGTCCTCCTCGGACTTCGCCGACACCACCTACACCGCCTACTCGGCGGGCGCCGTCGACGGCGACGGCGGCAAGGCGTCCGGCGGCTCGGCCGCACTGCGTCCTGCGCCCGGCGCCAAGGGCGACAAGGGCGACAAGGGCGACAAGGAAGGGGCGGACGGCAAGCCCGTCGCCCCCCTGACCGCCACCGGCGAACCCGTCACCGCCGACACCGACGACCCGCGGGCCCCCGCCCTCACCGGCACCGCCGACGGCGCGCTCGCCCCCGGCTACACCGTCCAGCAGACCACCGAGGTCTCCTCGGGCGACGGCCGCGGCCTGTACGGCACCTCCTGCACCGCCCCGGGCGCCGACTTCTGGTTCCCCGGCGTCTCCACCGCCGAGGGCCGCGAGGACTACGCGCACCTGACCAACCCCGACGACACCCCGGCCGTGGCCGACCTGGAGCTGTACGGCCCCGAGGGACGGGTGGAGACCACCGCGGGCGAGGGCGTCAACGTGCCCCCGCACGCCACCGTCCCCATCCGGCTGTCCACCCTGGCCGGGACCGAGGAGCGCGACCTGGCGCTGCACGTGGTGGCCCGCTCCGGCCGGGTCGGCGCCGCCGTGCAGGCCGCCCACCCCGAGCTCGGCGGCGACTGGCTGCCCGCCTCGGCCGCGCCCGCCGACAGCGTCGTGCTGCCGGGGCTGCCCAAGGACACCGAGTCCGCGCGCCTGGTCGTGTTCGCGCCCGGGGACGACGCCGACCTGAAGGTCGAACTGGCCACCCCCACCAGCTCCATCGTCCCGGCGGGCCACGAGACGCTGCGGGTCAAGAGCGGCATGGTCGCCGTCGCCGACCTGGAGAACATCACCCAGGGCGAGGCCGGGTCGCTGGTGCTCACCCCGAGCACCCCCGGGGACGCCAGCCCGGTCGTGGCGGGCCTGGAGCTGGTGCGCGGCAAGGGCGACGACCGGGAGCTGGCGTTCCTGTCCGCCACCGGGCCCGTGAAGCAGCAGGCCACCGTCTCGGGCAGCGAGCGCGAGGACACCACCGTCTTCCTCACCGCCCCGGACGAGGCCGCGAAGGTGAAGGTCACCTCCACGGCGGGCGGCGCGCCCGCCGAGAAGACGGTGGAGGTCAGGGCGGGCACCACACTGGCGCTGGAGCCGCCGGAGCCGTCGGGGAAGGGCCCCTACGCGATCACCGTCACGCCCGTCTCCGGCGGTCCGGTGCACGCCGCGCGGATGCTCGACATGCCCGCGGACGGGGTGGCGGCCTTCACCGTCCAGCCGATGCCGGACGACCGCGCGACCGTGCCGGTGCCGTCCAGCCACGAGGACATCTCCGTCGTCGGCCGGGACTGACCCCGACCGGCACCGGACCGGAGGACCGGCCCGATCCCGTGAGAGCCGGGCGCCCGCACACGGCGGCGCCCGGCTCAGTCCTGCCCGTACCCCGGGTCCACGGCCTCGGGGGAGAGCCCGAGCAGCTCGGCGACCTGCTCCACCACCACGTCGTGCACCAGCGCGGCCCGCTCCTCGCGCCCCTTGGCCCGGATCTCCACGGGCCTGCGGTACACCACGATCCGCCCCTTGCCGCTGCGCGACGCCGTCACCAGCCGCCCCAGGGGCACCGCGCCGTCGGACTCCTCGCCGCTCGGCGGCACCTCCTGCACCGCGAACTGCACCTCGGCCAGTTGCGGCCAGCGCCGCTCCAGACGGTCCGCCGACTCGCGCACCAGGTCGTCGAACACCTCGGCGCGGGTCAGCGCGAGGGGCACCTGCGGCGGAGCGATCGGCCCGCGCATGCCCCGCCCGTGCCGGTCGCGGCGGCGCGGCCGCGGGCCGCGGGTTGGTCCTGGACTGTCCATCGTCACGAGGGTATCCGCCATCGGCTCACAGTCCATGGATGCCCGTTCCACAGGCGGCGATGTGCGGTTTCGGCCGTTGGGACCGCTCTCGCCGGTCTGCTGGTTCGGCCGGAATTGTGATCAATGGCGAATGCTTCCTCCCATCTGCGACCCGGGCCCCGGGCCCCTCCGCCGAGCGGCGGAGATGGCCGGAAGTGATCGTCGGGGAGGTTCCCCGAACGACACGTGGGAGTGAGGTGGGGGAGAGTCGTCGCGGCCCGCTCAAGAGTGCGGTACCGTCCAACCTCGTGAGCCCTGTACGTCGCTGTTCGCGCACCGCGTGCGGCCGCCCCGCCGTCGCGACGCTGACGTACGTCTACGCGGACTCCACCGCCGTCCTCGGCCCCCTCGCCACCTACGCCGAACCGCACTGCTACGACCTGTGCGGCGAGCACTCCGAGCGCCTCACCGCCCCCCGGGGCTGGGAAGTGGTCCGGCTCGCGGTGGACACCGGCACCCCCCGCCCCTCGGGCGACGACCTGGAGGCCCTGGCCAACGCCGTCCGCGAAGCCGCCCGCCCCGCGGAACGCCCCAAGCGCGGCCGCGAGGCCGACCCGATGCAGGTCACCCGCCGCGGCCACCTGCGCGTCCTGCGCTCCCCGGACGCCTGACCCCCGCGCGGGCCCCGCACCGCCATCCGTCCGAACTCCCTCACTTGCCTCACACCTCCTCCGGGTAGGTTTGTCCGCGGCGAACGCCAGAACGCGACAACCGGATACCGGACAGGGAGCTGAGCTGCGGTGGCCGACCTGACACACATCGTCAAGGCGTACGACATCCGGGGCGTGGTGCCGGACCAGTGGGACGAGCCCCTGGCGGAGCTGTTCGGAGCGGCCTTCGTGGAGGTCGTCCGGGCCGACGCCGTGGTGGTCGGCCACGACATGCGCCCCTCCTCCCCGGGCCTGTCCCGCGCCTTCGCCCGCGGCGCCGCCTCCCGGGGGGCCGACGTCACCCTCATCGGCCTGTGCTCCACCGACCAGCTCTACTACGCCAGCGGCAGCCTCGACCTGCCCGGCGCGATGTTCACCGCCAGCCACAACCCCGCCCAGTACAACGGCATCAAGCTCTGCCGCGCCGGAGCCGCCCCCGTCGGCCAGGACACCGGCCTGGCCGAGATCCGCGAGCTGGTCGAGACCTGGTCCGAGCAGGGCGCCCCCGCCCCCGCCGACAAGCCCGGCACCGTCGGCGAGCGCGACACCCTGCGCGGCTACGCCGACCATCTGCGCTCCCTGGTGGACCTCAGCGGCTCCCGCCCCCTGAAGGTCGTCGTGGACGCGGGCAACGGCATGGGCGGCCACACCGTGCCCACCGTCCTGGACGGCCTGCCGATCGAGCTCGTCCCCCTGTACTTCGAGCTGGACGGCACCTTCCCCAACCACGAGGCCAACCCCCTGGACCCGAAGAACATCGTGGACCTCCAGCAGAAGGTCCGCGAGGTCGGCGCCGACCTCGGCCTCGCCTTCGACGGCGACGCCGACCGCTGCTTCGTCGTGGACGAGCGCGGCGAGCCCGTCTCCCCGTCCGCGATCACCGCCCTGGTCGCCGCCCGGGAACTGGCCAAGCACCCCGGCGCCACGGTCATCCACAACTGCATCACCTCCTGGTCCGTGCCCGAGGTGGTGCGCGAGAACGGCGGCACGCCGGTGCGCACCCGCGTCGGCCACTCCTTCATCAAGGCCGAGATGGCCCGCACCGGCGCGGTCTTCGGCGGCGAGCACTCCGCCCACTACTACTTCCGCGACTTCTGGCGCGCGGACACCGGCATGCTCGCCGCCCTGCACGTCCTGGCCGCGCTCGGCGAGCAGCAGGGCCCGCTGTCCGGCCTGGTGGCCGCCTACGACCGCTACGCCTCCTCCGGCGAGATCAACAGCACCGTCACCGACCAGGCGGGCCGCGCCGCCGCCGTCAGGGCCGCCTACGAGGGCCGCGAGGGCGTGGAGCTCGACGAGCTCGACGGGCTCACCGTCACCGGCGACGGCTGGTGGTTCAACCTGCGTCCCTCCAACACCGAGCCGCTGCTGCGCCTGAACGTCGAGGCGCGCGACGCCGGGACGGCGGCCGCCGTGCGCGACGAGGTCCTGGCCATCGTCCGGGCCTGACCCGGGGACATCCGCGGGCGGACCGATCACCGGCGGAGGTACGCTGCGTCCGGGGGCCGGGCCGCGACCCGGCCCGTCCGCGCGGCGCCCCCTGGACCCCGGGGCGGCGGCGCCCCCGGCCGGGAACCGCGCCCCGCGGGCGCGCGGCACGACCGGGAGCCCACCGCGCGCCCCCGGGGACACCCGCGAGAATCCGTGCGCGGTCCGCCCCGGTCCGGGGCAGACGTCAGACACCACCACACCGGAAGAAGAGAAGACGCCACCGTGAAGCTGGACCCGTCCTTCCTGGAGCTCGCCGCCTGCCCGCAGTGCCACGCCCCGCTGCGGGAGTCCGCCGCCGACGAGGACGGCGCCCCCGAGCGGGAACTCGTGTGCACCGCCGCCGGCTGCGGCCTGGCCTACCCGGTGCGCGACGACATCCCCGTCCTGCTGATCGACGAGGCCCGCCGCCCCGCGTGAGCCACCGCCCGCTCGGCCCGCTCCACCGGGCGGCCGCCCCCGAAGCAAGCGGCCGCCCCGCGCATCCCCGACGGCCCGGATCGTAAGGAGCCCATTCCCCATGCTCGACGAGGCGCTGCTCGACGATCCCGGCGAACTCACCGGCGCGGACGAATACGGACTGCTGCGCGGCCTGGCCTCGGCCGGCGCCAGGGTGCGCACCGCCGCCAGGCTCGCCGACGAGGCCGGCCTGGCCGCCCTGCGCCCGGACGGGCGCCCCCGCACCGTCCTCGTCGCCGGCCGCGGTCCCGCCGCCGACGCCGGGGAGCTGCTCGCCACGGTCGCCGGCAACGTCTGCCCCGTCCTGCCGCTGCGCCCCGTCTCCGGCACCGGCACCCACCCGCGCTGGGTCCTACCGGGCTGGACCGGCCCCCTGGACCTGCTCCTGCTGGCCACGCCCGACGGCGAGGAGCAGGGCCTGGTCTCCCTGGTGGAGCAGGCGTACGGGCACGGCTGCACCGTCGTCGTGGTGGCCCCGGCCGGATCCGCGCTGGCCTCGGCCGCCCAGCAGGCCCGCGGCATGGCCCTGCCGTTCGCCCCGCCCTCCACCGGCTTCTCCCCACAGGCATCCCCCCTCACCGACCCCGCGCAGAACGCCCCCTCCGTCACCGCGCCCGCCGTCGCCGACGCGCCGACCGCCCGGCCCCTGCCCGGCGATCCCGCCCGACGCACCGCCCCCGGCCGCCCCCACCCGGAGGACACCGGCGCGCTGTGGGCGCTGCTGGTCCCGCTGCTGGCCCTCACCGACCGCCTCGGCGTCGCCCACCTGCCTCCTTCCGCCGTGCAGGGCGCCGCCGACCTGCTGGACGAGATTGCCGCGGCCTGCGGCCCGGCCACCCCCACCTACCAGAACCGCGCCAAGACCCTCGCCGTCGAACTCGCCGGCACCCTGCCGCTGCTGTGGAGCGAGGGCACCGCCGCCGAGGCGGCCGCCCGCAGGTTCGCCGCCTGCCTCGCCCACCGCGCCGGCCTGCCCGCCCTGTCCGCGACCCTGCCCGAGGCCCTCACCACCCACGAGGGGCTGCTGGCCGGGCCCCTGGCCGACGCCGTCGAGGACGACTTCTTCCGCGACCGCCTGGAGGACGCCGGGGGCCTGCGGCTGCGCGTGGTGCTGCTGCGCGACCGGGCGCCCGCCGCCGCGGCGAGCGAGGCCTCGCCCGCCCATCTGCTGGCCCGCACCCACGGCACCCCGGTCAGCGAGGTGACCGCCGGCGCGGACAGCCCCCTGGAGGCGATGGCGCGACTGCTGGCGCTCACCGACTTCGCCTCCGCGTATCTCGCGCTCGCCGACCGGCCGTGAGTTCGGCGCGAGTTCACCGGACCGTCAGCCCGAGCAAGGAACGTGGACAACCATGGACCGCCTTTCGAACACCATCCGTCCCTACGCGTGGGGCTCCACCACCGCCATACCGGAACTCCTCGGCGTGCCCCCCACCGGTGAGCCGCAGGCCGAGCTGTGGATGGGCGCCCACCCCTCCGCTCCCTCCCTGGTGGACCGGGGCGCGGGACCCGTGCCCCTGGACGAACTCATCCAGGCGGACCCCCGCGCCGAGCTCGGCGCGGCCGCCGTGGCCCGCTTCGGCGCCCGGCTGCCCTTCCTGCTGAAGGTGCTCTCCGCCGCGGCCCCCCTCTCGCTCCAGGTCCACCCGAACCTCGCCCAGGCCCGCGAGGGCTACGAGGCGGAGGAGGAGCGCGGCATCGCCATCGGCGCGCCCCACCGCAACTACAAGGACACCAACCACAAGCCGGAGATGATCTGCGCCCTGGTGCCCTTCCAGGGCCTGTGCGGCTTCCGGCCCCCCGCCGAGACCGCCGACCTCTTCGAGAGCCTCGGCGTGGACGCGCTCAAGCCGTACGCCGACACCCTGCGCGGCAAGCCCGAGGACCAGGCGCTGCGCGAGGTGTTCACCGCCGTGCTCACCGCCGACCGCGCCCTCGTCGCCGAGACCGTGGCGCAGGCCGCCGAGGCCGCCGAGCGGCTCGGGGCGGCCGGCGGCGGGTTCGCGTCCGCCTGCACCGCCTACGCGTCCCTCGCCGAGAGCTACCCGGGCGACCCCGGGGTGCTCGCCGCGATGCTGCTGAACCACGTCACCCTCCAGCCGGGCGAGGCCCTCTACCTCGGCGCTGGCGTCCCGCACGCCTACCTGTCCGGGCTCGGCGTCGAGATCATGGCCACCTCCGACAACGTGCTGCGCTGCGGCCTCACCCCCAAGCACGTGGACGTACCGGAACTGCTGCGCGTCGTGGACTTCCGCGGCTCGGACCCCGGAGTGCTCCGGCCGGCACCGGACGGCGAGGGGGAGGAGGTCTACCCCGCGCCGGTGGACGACTTCCGCCTCTCCCGCTACGTGGTGGCGGACACCCCCCGCCGGCTCGACGGGCGCACCCCGCAGATCCTGCTGTGCGTGGAGGGCGAGGCGGGCCTGCGCGACGCCCGGGGGGAGGACCTTCTCCTGCGGCGCGGAGAGTCGGCGTACCTGCCGGCCGGATCCGAGGTGACACTGACGGGTCGGACCACGGTTTTCCGGGCAACCGTGTCCGTGTGAGCCGGGCGCCGACCCGCTCACCCCCGCCGGAACGCGGCCGAGGAGATCCCCGGCGGCACACCGGACACCCGGCGGCGGACCCGAGACGAAGGGGTGGCTCGCACGCATGAGCGCTGGAGGCGGTACCAAGGCGGTCGTGGCGGCACTCGTCGCGAACCTCGCGATCGCGGTGGCGAAGTTCGTGGCTTTCGCGTTCAGCGGCTCCTCGTCCATGCTCGCCGAGAGCGTGCACTCCCTGGCCGACTCCGGCAACCAGGGACTGCTGCTCGTCGGCGGCAAGCGGGCCAAGCGCGTGGCCACCGCAGAGCACCCCTTCGGCTACGGCCGGGAGCGCTACATCTACAGCTTCCTGGTCTCCATCGTGCTGTTCACCATCGGCGGCGTCTTCGCGCTGTACGAGGGCTACGAGAAGATCCAGCACCCCCACGAGATCGAGCACTGGTACTGGCCGGTGGGGGTGCTCGTCTTCGCGATCATCGCCGAGTCCTTCTCCTTCCGCACCGCCATCAGGGAGTCCAACACGGTGCGGGGCCGGCTGAGCTGGACGCAGTTCGTCCGCCGCGCCAAGGCGCCCGAGCTGCCGGTCGTGCTGCTCGAGGACCTCGGCGCGCTCGTCGGCCTCATCCTGGCCCTGGCCGGCGTCAGCATCGCCCTGATCACCGGGGACGGCGTGTGGGACGGCATCGGCACGATGTGCATCGGCGTGCTGCTGGTCGTCATCGCGCTCGTCCTCGCCACCGAGACCAAGTCCCTGCTGCTCGGCGAGGCCGCGGACGCCGAGGCCGCCCACCGCATCCGTGCGGCCCTTGCGGACGGCGACACGGTCACCGGCGTCATCCACATGCGGACCCTCCACCTCGGCCCCGAGGAGCTCCTCGTCGCCGCGAAGATCGCCGTCCGCCACGACGAGAGCGCCGCGGGCGTCGCCCGGGCCATCGACGAGGCCGAGCAGCGCGTCCGCACCGCGGTGCCCATCGCCCGCGTCATCTACCTGGAGCCCGACATCTACAACGAGTCCACCGCCGCGGCGGGCCCCCGCTCCGCGGCCACCCCCGGCGGGCCCGGCCCCACCCACTGACCCGGGCCCACCCACCGGCCCGCCCCCGCCCCCGCCCCGGCGCCGGGGCCGGCGCGCGAGCACCCTCCGCACCACCCCCGGCACCGCGGCTTGCACGGTCCGCACCACCGTCACCACTCCCACGACCGACTCCCCGTGTGATCTCGCACAACCGACCGAACCCCACCAAAGCCCCGCGCCGCGCCCCGAACCCTCCCCAGCCCCTCGCCCCGCGATCGCTCCCGGACCCCCGCCCACCTGCCGCGCAACGCCCGCTCGCACCCCCGTCGCGCCCTCCTCGGGCCCCACTGGAACCCACCCCGCACCGGCCCCCGCGGTGGCAGGTTCTCGCCCGACCTCCTTCGGCGGCTGGGCCGAACGGTGTAGATTCGCAAGAGCCAGACGTCGCTGCTGATGGCGGTCGGGCGGCCCGAGGGCCGACCGAGGGAGAGAGGGCCTCCGACGGACTGCGCTGCGGTAACAGGGTCGGTGATCACCGGCCCCGGTCGGCGTGCGCGCACCTAGCCGCTCGCCGTCGGGTCCGACCGCCCCGCCGCGGCTGACAGAACGACGCCCACCTCACCCACATCTGAGGAGACCCACAGATGACGTCGTCCGTTACGTCCGTGTCCGGCGACTTCAAGGTCAAGGATCTGTCCCTCGCGGCGTTCGGCCGCAAGGAGATCGAGCTGGCCGAGCACGAGATGCCGGGTCTGATGGCGATCCGCCGGGAGTACGCGGAGTCGCAGCCCCTGGCCGGGGCGCGGATCACCGGCTCGCTGCACATGACCATCCAGACCGCGGTGCTGATCGAGACCCTGGTCGCCCTGGGCGCCGAGGTCCGGTGGGCCTCGTGCAACATCTTCTCCACCCAGGACCACGCCGCCGCCGCGGTCGCCGTCGGCCCGAACGGCACGCCCGAGAACCCGCAGGGCATCCCGGTGTTCGCCTGGAAGGGCGAGACGCTGGAGGAGTACTGGTGGTGCACCGAGCAGGCCCTGACCTGGCCCGGCACCGACACCGGCGGCCCGACGATGATTCTCGACGACGGCGGTGACGCCACGCTGCTGGTCCACAAGGGCGTGGAGTTCGAGAAGGCCGGAGCCGTGCCCGACCCGGCCACGGCCGACAACGACGAGTACCGCATCGTCCTGGAGCTGCTCACCCGCACGCTGGCGGAGAACCCCCGGAAGTGGACGCAGTTGGCGTCGCAGATCCGCGGCGTCACCGAGGAGACCACCACCGGCGTGCACCGTCTGTACGAGATGCAGAAGGCCGGCACGCTGCTCTTCCCGGCGATCAACGTCAACGACTCGGTGACCAAGTCGAAGTTCGACAACAAGTACGGCTGCCGCCACTCGCTGGTCGACGGGATCAACCGCGCCACCGACGTCCTCATCGGCGGAAAGGTGGCCGTGGTCTGCGGCTACGGCGACGTCGGCAAGGGCTGCGCCGAGTCGCTGCGCGGCCAGGGCGCCCGCGTGATCGTCACCGAGATCGACCCGATCTGCGCGCTCCAGGCCGCCATGGACGGCTACCAGGTGACCGTCCTGGAGGACGTGGTGGAGACCGCGGACATCTTCATCACCACCACCGGCAACAAGGACATCATCCTGGCCGAGCACATGGCCCGGATGAAGCACCAGGCGATCGTCGGCAACATCGGCCACTTCGACAACGAGATCGACATGGCCGGCCTCGCGAAGCTCCCCGGCGTCGTCAAGGAGGAGGTCAAGCCCCAGGTCCACACCTGGACCTTCCCCGACGGCAAGAACATCATCGTGCTCTCCGAGGGCCGGCTGCTGAACCTGGGGAACGCCACCGGCCACCCCTCGTTCGTGATGTCGAACTCCTTCGCCAACCAGACGATCGCCCAGATCGAGCTCTACACCAAGAGCGAGCAGTACCCCACCGGCGTCTACGTGCTCCCCAAGCACCTGGACGAGAAGGTCGCCCGCCTCCACCTCGACGCCCTCGGCGTCAAGCTCACCACTCTGCGCCCGGAGCAGGCCTCCTACATCGGCGTCCCCGTGGAGGGCCCCTACAAGCCCGACCACTACCGTTACTGATCCACCCCCGCTCGGAAGCGGCGATCCGCCGCCGATGACGACGTGGGCCCCCGTCCGGGCGGACGGGGGCCCACACCCGTTTCCGCCCACGCTCCCCGTGGAGTCACCCCATGCCCCGCGGCCGCTACTCCCTGTACGACCCATACGACAACACCCCCCTCGGTGAAGAGCACTTCCAGTGCGCCCCCGGCCCCTCCGGCTGGCGCTACACCGCCCGCACCACCACTCCCTCCGGCGAGGAGACCGGCTCCGTCGACCTCACCATCGACGCCCTCGGCCGCCCTCTCCGCCTCGAACTGCACGCCGCCGGATGGCAGGTCCGCGGCGCCTGCCTCGACGGCCTGACCTGGGTGCGCTCCGACCCGGCGGGCCTGGACGCCCAAGAGGGCAACGCGCGCGCCCACACCTTCGCCGGAACCTCTCCCGGCCTGCTCGTCGCCACCGCCCGGCTGCTGCGACTGGCCCCCGGCGCTTCCCCCACCCGTGTCCGTCTCGTCGCCTTCACCGCGCCGGTGCTCGCGCCCCGCACCCTCGACCAGTCCTGGGCCCTGCTCGGTAGGGAAACACATCCGACGGACAGCGGACCACTGCCTGTGGACAACTTCCGGATCACCGACCTGGAGACCGGCGACCAGCACCTGCTCCACCTCTCCGGTGACGTCGTCCTGGCCGCGCCCGGCATCGAGCTGGAGTCCCTGGACAGCCCGCCGTCGACGTTCGACTGACCACCGCGCCGACCGGCACCACCCCTCGGGCGCGCCCCGGCCGCCGCGGCCACCGTCAAGCGGGCGGCACGAACCCCGTCCCGCCCCCGCCGCGCTCCTCACGCCCCGCTCCGAAGCCGCTCCCGCCACGATCGGCCGGCCCCTCCGCATCCCCCGCACCAGGCGCGGGCACCGGAACGTCCCCCGGCGCCACCCACCCGGAGGGCGCCGCCCGCCCAGCACCAGCGCCCCCGGCGACGCTCCCCGCGCCCCCGCCGTCCACCGGCGCGCCGCTCCCGCTCCCGTACCCCTGGACGAACACCCGCCGGGCGTCGCGCGCCTGCCGCTCGGCCACCACCGCGGACAGGTACGCCGCCGGGTGCACCCCCTGCGGCACCGGCTTCCCCGTCCGCGCCGCCACGTCCCCCGCCAGCTTCCACGCCAGATCCCAGCCGACCCGCGGGTCGAGCTGCTCCATGCGCCCCAGGTACTGGCGTATCGCGAGCCACAGCCCGTCGGGCAGCCCCGACAGGTCCACGTCGCCCAACTGCCCGGCCAGCCACGGAGGCGGCGGCGGCTGCCTGAGCTCCTGCGCCGGCACCCGCTCCCGCACGACCAGCGTCCCCGCGAAGACGTCGCCTATTCGGCGCCCCCTCGCCGACACCAGCGACGCTATGCAGGCGATCACCCCCATGGAGAGCTGGATCTCGATCGCCCCCACCGCCCCGCGCACCAGCGCGTGCCGGAACCGGACGGGCCCGCCGTCGTCCCGCACCACCCGCAGACCGAAGGCCAGCTTCCCGAGGGAACGTCCGCGCGACAGCGTCTCGACCGCCACCGGCAGCCCCACCACGCACAGCAGCAGCGTCGAGACGGCCACCGCGGCCTCGGCCGCCGCGTCCAGCGACGACGTCGCGCTCACCATCGCGAACGACGCCGCCACGAACACCCCCCACCACACCACCAGGTCGATGGCCACCGCCACGATCCGGCTCGGCAGCCTCGCGGGTTGCAGCCCGAGGACGACCGCCTCGCCCGTGACCAGCTCAGTCATGCTCGCCCCTCGTCGATCCGGGCCCTCACCCCGGGCCTTCACCCGTCAAGCATGACGCCCACCCCTGACCTGCGCGCATCCGGAGTCTGCGAAGCTGTGGCCATGGACCTCGACGTCTTCGTGGCCGCGCACCGCGCGGAGTGGGACCGCCTGGACGAGCTGCTGCGACGCCGGGGCCGGCACCTGAACGGCGACGAGGCGGACGAGCTCGTCACCCTCTACCAGCGCACGGCGACCCATCTGTCGCTGGTCCAGTCGAGTGCCCCGGACCCCGCCCTGGTCGCCCGGCTCACCACCCTGGTGGCGCGGGCCCGCAGCGCGGTGACCGGCGCCCGCACCCCCGGCTGGCGCGACGCGGCCCGCTTCTTCGCCGCCGGGTTCCCCGCCGCGGTCTACCGCTCCCGTCGTTGGTGGGTGTCCACCTCACTGATCTGCACGGCGGCGATCGCGCTGATCGGCTGGTGGATCGCCGCCAACCCCGACGTCCAGGCCGCCATCGCCGCCCCCGAGGTGCTGCGGGAGATGACCCGCCCCGGCGGCGAGTACGAGAACTACTACTCCAGCAACCCGGCCGGTTCGTTCGCCGCCCAGGTGTGGACGAACAACGCCAGGGCGGCCGCCCTCTGCCTCGTGCTCGGCGTCTTCCTCGGCATCCCCGTCATCTGGGTGCTCTTCCAGAACGTGGTCAACGTCGGCATGGGCCTGGGCCTGATGGGCTCCGTGGGCCGCACGGACACCTTCCTCGGCCTGATCCTGCCGCACGGCCTGCTCGAGCTGACCGCGGTCTTCGTCGCCGCAGGAACGGGCCTGCGGCTCGGCTGGACGGTCATCGACCCGGGCCCCAGAACCCGCCGCGCCGCCCTCGCCGAGGAGGGCAGAGCAGCCCTGGGCATGGCGATCGGCCTGGCCGTCGTGCTCCTGGTGTCCGGGGTGATCGAGGCGTTCGTGACCCCGTCCCCGCTGCCCACCTGGGCGCGGATCGGCATCGGCGTGGTCGCCGAGACCCTGTTCCTGCTCTACGTCTTCGTCATCGGCCGCCGTGCCGCGCTGGCCGGCGAGACGGGCGACGTGGAACGCGCGGACCAGGGGGACCACCTGCCCACCGCGGCCTGAGACGCCCGTGTCCGGCGGGGCCCGTGCGGCGGATGTGCGAAGCACCCGTCTGAGCTGCTAACCTCCTCTTCGCGCCACCCCACCTGTTGACACAGGGAGGGGTGGGAGGTAGGTTTTAGAGGTTGCCACGAGGTGGACAAGCCCGGTGGCAGTCGCTAGACTCGACTCCGCTTCCGCAGTGAGGGCCCCGAAGGGCGCTCCACGGAAGCCGCCCCCGGAAACGGAACATCGAAAAGCTGATAAGCTTCGATGCGAAGTCGAAGGGGAAAAACTCCGAAAGACTTCATCGGAAACTCGGAAGCCGATTTGAAAAGGCCGAAGAGAATCTGATAAAGTGGAGAAAGCGAAGGGAAGCGCCCGGAGAGACCGGTGAAAGGGTCTCAAAGGAAGCGTCCGTTCCTTGAGAACTCAACAGCGTGCCAAAAATCAACGCCAGAAGTTGATACCCCCTCGACAGGAGCCTGTGGTTCCTGTCGGTTGGGTTCCTTTGAAAATCACAGCAGGACGCTGGCGGGGGTCGCCGTTTTCCCGGTGAC
>NZ_BAAGTD010000070.1:0-30848 GCF_054782095.1 Streptomyces capparidis
GTCCGGATGTGTCACCGAGCAGCCTTCCGCGGCCGCCGCGCCCTGTCTTGGACATCCTTGCGGGCGGTTGTCGGACCTGCGGCGTACTGTGCTCCGGTGCTCTCGTTCGTCGACTTCGCCACCCGGCCGCAGTTCAACATCGCCGCTGTGACCTGCCGCGAGGACCACACAAGCTGGTCGGATGCGCAGGCGCGCGACGACTTCCGGGTGGTCCTGGTGCGCCGTGGCCGATTCCGCCGGGAAGCCGACGGCGTCCGCACGGACCTCGGTCCGACACTCGCCTACGTCGGTGTCCCGGGCGAGGAGGAGAGGTTCGCCCACCCGTCGGGAGGCGATGTGTGCACCTCCGTCATCTTGGCGCCGTCCCTGTGGCACGGCCTGGCAGGAGATCGGCCGCACACCGCCGCGTCCACCGTGTACATCGATGCCCGGCTCGATCTGGCCCATCGCAGGATGCTGGCCGCCGCCCGGGAGGGCGACATCGACTTCGGCGCCACGGAAGGGCTGCTCGACCTGATCGGCCCCGTCGTGACACGGGCCATCACCGGCCCCACGCCCGCGGGCACCCCGACCACTGCCCGCGACCGGGCCCTGGTCGCCGAGGCACGCCGGCTCGTCGACGAAGGCCATCCCGCCGCGACCGCCCTGTTTCCCCTCGCGGCACTGGTCGGTGTCTCGCCGTACCGCCTGAGCCGGGCGTTCACCCGCGAACTGGGCGTATCCCTGACCCGCTACCGCAACCGGGTCCGCGTGTCAGCGGCACTCGACCGTCTGGAGGCAGGCGAAACCCGTCTCGGCGTCCTCGCGGCCGACCTGGGCTTCGCCGACCAGTCCCATCTGACCCGCACCATCCGCGACCACCTGGGCACCACCCCCACGGCCCTTCGCCGCGCCATGGCCCACCCCTGCGACTCGCCGGACGGCATCCCAGCAGGCCCCGCGACAACCCCACTCGTTCAACGCGCGGGCGCGACGGTGGAGCGGTAGCCGCCAGATCGGTTGATCACGCCCCCAGGCGGCCAGCAGGTCAAGAGCGGCGGTGGCCATGACGGGTCTGCCCCACGCGCACGGGCACGGGCGGCAGCCACACGCTCGAGGAAGACCACCCACCGGGTCCCCGGCGCCCTTGCGCCGCGGCGCGAGGGGTGCAGACAGGACGGAGCGAGTACGGCGAGGCGCAGGCGGCGGGGCGGTTGTGGGTGCCGGTGGCGGTCTTGGGCTGGGCCCGGCACCCGGCGTCGTCCCGGCCCCGGACGCGACGGCACGGCAGTGGTGCAGGTCCGCGGTGGAGGCGATGGACCCCGCCGCGATCCGGGCCGCGATGCCGCACGCGCCGATCCCCGGGGCGGTGGCCGCGGGCCGGATCGCCGGCGCGCTCGGCACCCCCAACCAGCCCGGTGAAACCGCGGCCGTCACCGTGTTCGTCGTGCGCCGGCTCACCAACCGCGGGCTCCTGACGGACCTGTCCGCCATCCCGGAGGGGATGCTGCTCAACCCGGACCAAGTCGACGTGTGCGCCCGCGAGGACCTGGCGGCGATCGTGGCAGCGGAGACGCCGCTCGGGCCCAACCAGGCCGCCGCCCGACTGGCTGGTCCTCCCTCTGCGGCGCGGGTCAGCGCCCTGTTTAGGATTCGGCCGCGGACAACCCTTCCGGTGCCGTGCCCTCGGTGACGCTCAGGTCCTGGGCTCCTATGACGGACAGCAGTTCCAGCTGCTCGGCTCCCGGGCTTCCGGGCGGGGCGGTGAACCACAGCAGGCGTTGGCGTCCGTCCTCGCTGAGCAGGTTGTAACAGTCGAGTTCGATTATGCCGAGCGTGGGGTGGACGATCTTCTTGTGGTCCATGCGGCGCACCGCGACGTTGTGGGTGTCCCAGAGGGCCGCGAACTCCCGGCTGCGGCGACGTAGCACGGCGACCATCTTCGTGACCTCTGCGTCCCGGCCGCGCCGGGCGGCCGCTGCCTGGAGGTCGGCCACGAACACCCGGGAGTGGTGCGGATGATCCTCGGACGGGTATCTCTCGCGCGCCTGCGGGTCGGTGAACCAGCGGTACACGAAGCTCGCCGACGGGCCGCGGTGTGCCGGGGACGTGCCGAGCAGGTTTCGGGCCAGGTCGTTTTCCACCAGGGTTTCATGCAGGTCGGTGATGACGCGCGCGGGGGTGTTGGACAGCCGATCCAGGAGTCCGAGGAGCGCGGGCTGCACATGTGCCGATGGTCCGTGTGCTGACGGCGGGACCGGTCGTCCGGCCAGGTGAAACAGGTAGTCGCACTCGTCGCTGTTCAGGCGCAGGGCTCGGGCGAGGGCGGCGAGGGTCTGAGTCGAGGGCTGCACGCCGTTGTCTGCGCTGCCGCGTTCCAGCTCGGTGTAGTAGTCGGCTGACAGCCCGGCCAGCTGGGCGACTTCCTCGCGGCGCAGCCCGGGGACGCGCCGGCGCGGGCCTTGGGGGAGACCGACCTCGGCGGGGCGGATGCGGTCGCGGCGTGTCCTGAGGAAGGCGCCGAGTTCTGGGAAATTCACCCCTTCATGGTCGCTCGCGCGCCTGGGCCGTAGCCAGGGGGTGGCATCCCCTGGGTGTACGCAGCCCTGGCTAGGGGTGAGGGACCGGCCGATCGTTGAGGACGCAGCAGGGCGACGGCGAGGCCGCGGCCCGATCGCATCCCACCACAGGAGTCAGCAATGCCTATCCCCGCTTCCCTCGACGGGACCGCTGCCTCGGCCCAGCCGTCCGCCTCACCTCGTGTCGCGATCGTCACCGGCGGCTCGCGGGGCATCGGCCGCCGGACCGTTGGCCGGCTGGCCGCCGACGGGTACGCCGTCGTGGTCGGCTACGCCGGCAACCAGGCCGAGGCCGAAGCAGCCGTGAAGGAGGCCGCCGACCTCGGCGTCCGGGTGATCGCGGTGCGCGCCGACGTCGCCGACGAACACGCCGTCGCAGCCTTGTTCGACGCGGCCGAGGCAGAGTTCGGCGGCGTCGACGTCGTCGTGCACGCGGCCGGACGGGCACACACGGCGCACATCGCCGAGCTGGACCTGGCTGTCCTGGACGACCTGCACCGCACCAACATCCGCGGCACTTTCGTCGTCGTCCAGCAGGCCGCCCGTCGGGTGCGCCCCGGCGGCGCGATAGTGACGTTCTCCACGTCCGTGGTGGGGCTGGCCTTCCCGGGCTACGGCGCGTACTCCGCCAGCAAGGGCGCGGTCGAGGCGCTGACGCTGATCCTGGCCCGGGAGTTGCGGGGCCGGGACGTCACCGCGAACGCCGTCGCGCCCGGCCCCACGGCCACCGACCTGTTCCTGGACGGAAAGGACGAGGAGACCATTGCCCGCCTGGCGGCCCAGCCCCCGCTGGAGCGCCTCGGTACCCCCGCCGACATCGCCGAGGTCGTCGCGTTCCTGGCCTCCCCGGCCGGCCACTGGATCAACGGACAGGTCGTCCGCGCCAACGGCGGAATCATCTGAGCCGCTCGCGGCCATCCCACCGATCAACGAAGGACCCTGTCATGAGGAACGACGACGCCGGGAAGGTCATCCTGGTCACTGGGCCTCCAGCGGCATCGGGGCGCTGTCCGTGCGTGCGCTGGCCCTCGCCGGTCACACCGTGTACGCGGGCATCCGTCAGCTCGCGACCCGTAACGCGGCCGCGGTGGCCGACCTGGCGCGCTACGGCACCGATCACCAGGTCGACGTGCACGCCGTCGAGCTGGACGTCACCTGCCAGGACTCCGCCGACGCCGCAGTCGACCGGATCCTCGCCGAGCGCGGCCATCTGGATGTGGTCGTGCACAACGCCGGGCACATGGTCCTCGGCGCCGCCGAGGCGTTCACCGCCGAGCAACTTGCGGACCTGTACGACGTGAACGTCCTGGGCACGCAGCGCGTCAACCGCGCCGCCCTGCCGAAGTTGCGTGAGCAGGGCTCGTGGCTATTGGTGTGGATCGGCAGCTCCAGCACCCGCGGCGGCTGCCCGCCGTTCCTGGCCCCGTACTTCGCCGCCAAGGCCGCGATGGACGCCCTGGCAGTCAGCTACGCCGCCGAGGTGCTCCCGTTCGGCATTGACACCGCGATCGTGGTGCCCGGTGCGTTCACCAGCGGCACCGACCATTTCGCCAACGCCGGCGCCCCCGCCGACGTCGACCGTGCGGAAGTCTACGACCAGCGTCACCGACACCTGACGGACAACCTGGGCGAGCGCCTGGCCGCGCTCATCCCGCCGGACGCCGACGTGACCGAGGTCGCCGAGGCCGTCGTGAGCCTGGTCGCGACGCCGCATGGCACTCGACCGCTGCGCACCCATGTGGACCCCAGCCGAGACGGCAGCGAAGTCGTCGGCGCGGTCGCCGACCGCGTCCGCGCCGACTTCTTCCGCTGCCTCGGACTGGACAGCCTGCTCACCGCAGGCAGCTCCCTGTAACCCCACACCGAGAGAAAGAACAACCAGCCATGCCTTTCGCGAACTTCAAGGTCCCCGAGAAGACCCTCACCCCGAAACAGAAGGAGGAGATCGTCACCCGCACCACCGAGCTGTACGTCGAGATCTACGGCGAGCGCGCCCGCAACAACACCATGGTGCTGGTCGAAGAGGTCGCCGACGGCGGCTGGGGCATCTCCGGCAACGTGCTGACCCTCGCCATGCTCGGCGAGGCGATACCGACCGACACCAGCGGAGCCTGACCGCACCGGCCGCCATCCGGCCAGGACAGAACCTCGAAACCGACGGCCGCCGGGTCGAGCGTCCGGCCACACGGCCTCGTTCATCCGGGGGCTGGTGAGATCAGCGAAGCCCTTCATTGTGTCCCCGCACTCGATCGGTCGGCGATGTCCGCCGGGGTGCGGGGACGGGGCACGGCAGCGGTCGGCCCCAGGTCGAGCCGCTTGTCCATGTCCAGACGGAAGGTGCCGTACGGGTTGACGTTCGACCAGAACAGTGCGGTCAGGCCGCGCCGGTCCTCCTCGCTCAGATTCTTCGCCCAGGCCGGCTCGGCCAGGACCTGCTGCACCAGCAGCGTGTTGACATGCACGAGCGCTGACTGGAGCAGATGCAGCGCGAGCATCGACGTCTCGGCGTGCTCCTTGTCCGGCCCGGTCAGGGCGCCGTGCTTGCCGTAGTGCAGCACGGTGTTGGCGCTGTTCCAGTTCTCCACGACCTGGAGCCCGCCGTGGATCTCACGGCGCAGGCCGGGGCTGGCCAGGAAGTCGCACGCGAAGACCGTGCACACCGCACGCCCGAGTTTTTCGAGGGCCCGCGTAGGTGGGGTGCTTGGGGCCGCCGCGGGTGAAGCGCCGCAGGACCTGCTCGGCCTCCGCCGTCCCGAGCCGGAGAGCAGTGGCGTACTTGACCATCTGGTCGTACTGCTGCTTGATCAGGTCCCAGCGGATCGGCCGCGTCAGCGAGGCACCCAGCGTGGGCCAGCCGGGCGGGGCGTCGTCCGGGCGGTACAAGCGGATGCTGCCGATGCTCTTCAACCGGGGCAGCAGGCGCAATTTGAGCAGCTCGGTGAAGGCGAACCCAACCACGCTCGCGCCGTGCGTGTCGACGTAGTTCGACTCGATCTCGGCGTCCGTGCAGTGACGCAGCAGGCCCTCGATCATCGCCGCGACTTCGGACGACGAACAGCTCTTGAGCTGGGAGTAGATGCAGACGTTCTTCCGCTCGACGTGCCAGTAGATCATCACGCCGTTGCCGCCGTAGCGGGCGTGGTACTCGGTGGGTTTCCGCCCTCTCGGAAGTACGCCTCACCGAGCGCGGCGGCCACCAGCTCGGTCAGCTCCTGCTCGCTCGCCCCGGCCCGCCGGGCCGCGAGAATCTCGGCGGCCGTGGCCGGCGACACCCTCTGCGTGAGGCGCCGCCGCCGCGGATCGTCGGTGGAGCCGCGGGAGGAGGTGAAGCCGAACCTGGCCCGGGTGGAGATCACCAGCCCGGTCGCCGCTTGCTCGCTCAGCGCTTGGGCGCGCACCCGCGGCTGCCACTGCGAGGCGGCTTCGTCCTCGAGGGCCTGGCGCACGGCCGGGCGGGGCGTGCGGATGGTCCCGGAGCGGTAGCGCGCTGCACGGTGCGCTGGGAGATGCCCGGGCGGGCCGCGAGCGCCTTCGTGGAGGCCTGCGCGCGGCCCAGCAGGAACCGTGCCTGGGCGCGGGCGGTCTTCGGCACCGGCCGGGTGAAGGTTCCCCGCTCCGCGTGCTCCAGGCCCTCCTGGACCGGGCCGCGCCGCGAGGGCGGGGCTATGTGCTGCTCGTGGTGTTCGCTCATGCCCGGCAGGCTGTGCCCGACGGCCTGTGGACAGAGATCAGGCGCCCCTCGAAGGCCGGCACCCCGCGCAACCGACCGCCGGGCCACGGCCCGGCCAACCCTTCCCGACGCCGACGGGCCGAAACCAGGCAGCAGGTGCTCGATGCTGTACACCCGGCCGTGAGTGAGTGTTTTCGAACGCTGGTCGTGAGGTGCGTCCGGCTCGCCTGCGGCTTCGTGTACCTGCCGTCGGCGAATCGTTGGAACGGGTATGACTTCGCGCTCCGCTGCCCGTGCCGTCCTGGCTGCCGCGGTCCTGGCCGGGGGCCTTGCGCCAGCCCGGCGGGCCGGCGGGATTGTGGATGTCCTGGCACCGGCGTTCGGCAATGGCTGCCAGAACACCTACCGCCACTCCAGCGCCCGCAACGCAGTCAGTACCCACCCCGGGAGCGTGGCCGGCAACGGCGTCGGCGTGCCGGTGACGGGACCGCTCAACCACTGCGGCGGCGCCGATGCTCCCTCCGTCGTCAACCCACCGGGCGTCGTAGTACCACCACCAGCGGTGTAGCACCACCGGGTTAACCGAGGCGCCCCCCGGAGGCCCTACGACTGGTTGTTGGGCAACAAGCCCTACATCTGGTTCATCTGAAGGGCGGGGAGGCAGGGGCCGGCGGGGTGCGCCTACGGTGTCGGGCCTGCTGCTCCAGCTCGGACACACGGTCACGGAGTCGTCTGATGGCGCCGACCTGCTCGTCCTGGCTGGCGGTTCTTGGGGCGGCGGGTGGTTCAGACGCTCGTTGCAGTGCCCGCGGGGTGACGGGGAGCTGGGTCACGCTCTTGGTGCCGCGGGTGAGGCGGCGGGGCATGAGGGTGATCGCGGCCCAGGTGATCAGGGTCTCGGAGTGCTGGACGAGCCGCTCGTAGTCGCGGGCGTGCCGGCGGGCGGGCATGGTCCAGGCGAGGGAGCGTTCGACCACCCAGCGGCGGGGCAGGACGACGAAGCCGGAGGCGTCGCGGGGGCGGCTGACAGTCTTGATCGTCAGGTTCAGGTGAAGTTTGGCCAGGTGACGAGCCTGCCCGCGTAGGCGGAGTCGGCCCAGAGATGGTGATCTGCGGGTGCATCAGGCGCAGGCGGAAGAGGACTTCCTTCGCCGCGGCCCCCGCCGGTCGGGCAGCGGCCCCGTGCACGGTTGTCGGGCGCGCTCCCGCCGCGTAGCGCGGGGAGGTGCGGCTAAGGGGGTCGGGCAGTGCCGGGCACGCCAGGCAGCGCCGAGATGCCCTGAAGCGTGGCGCGGACCTGAAGCGTGGCGCGGATCCGGAAGTCAGCCGGACATCACCGTCCGGAGATCACCAGGTTGACGACCGCGTCGGCGGCCAGGGCGATGCCGAGGCCACCGACGGTCCAGCCCAGCAGCTTGGCGCTGTTCTTGGTGAGCCACGCGTTGAGGCGCCGCAGAAGCGGATCCATCCGCTGATGGGCGGCGAGCCTGGCGATGGCCAGGGCCGCGGCCGGGAGGACCATGACCGCGCAGTATCCGGCGAGGATCCCGCCGGTGAGTGGCCAGCCGAGGCCGGAGTTGGTGATCAGCGCGATCGCGCCGAGGTAGGGCAGCATCGTGGCCACCTCCAGGGCCGCCGCCACGGTGGCCATGCTCATCAGTCCGCGGGCGCTGCCCGGCCCCGTCATCGCCCGCGTCCGCCACCGGTGGACTTTGCCCGGCTCGTTGCCCTGGCGGCGGGCCCGAGCCTCCAGCCGGTAGCTCCATACGATGATCAGGACCCCGACGGCGAGCTGGCCGATCCGAAGCGGAAGCGATCGGACGTCCGCAAGGGCACGCTGCACGGTTCCCAGCGCGGCATCAGCACCCGCGGCCAGCAACATCCCCACCACGAAGTAGAACAGCGCGACGGTGGCCAGGTAGATGAAGATCCGCCCGGTACGCAGTCGGCCCGGCGTCAGCAGCAGCCAGATCGGGATCAGCAGCGTTCCGAAACTGGTGCTGTCGAGCAGGCTGAGCCCTGTCAACCCCAGCGCGAGCGCGGGCGTCATCCTTCCCCGCCTCGGCCGAACAGTCGATCGACGTACGCCCGCAGGGCCGCACGCGAACTCGCGGCGTCGAAGCCGCTGGTGGCGGCGTGATGCAGGCACAGCCCGTCCACGAAAGCCACCAACGCCGCGGCCTCGGCCCTGACATCGAGCTCAAGCTTAAGCTCCCCGGCCCGTTGAGCCCCCTCGAAGGCCTCGGTGAGGCCGTCGATCAGCTCGGTAACCGCCGCCTGGTGAATCGCGGCCATCTCCCGATCGGTGAGCGAGGCCTGGACGAAGCTCAGCCAGACGCCCAACTCCTTCTCGCGCTCGGGCTCCAGCGGCAGGATCTGCTCCATCAGCGCAACGACAATCCCCCGGACCGGAGGCACGATCGGGACTCGACGCACCCGCTCCTGCGTACGTCGACAGACGTAGTCGAACCCGAACCGCAGCAGTTCGTCCTTGGAGCGGAAATAGCGCTGCACCAGGCCCACCGACACCCCGGCTGCGGTCGCGACATCCGTCAGGGTGGTCCGCGCCAGCCCTCGCTCGGCGACCGTGGCCAGCAGCGCTTCGGCGACCTGGGTTCTTCGCGTCTCGGGATCGGCATGCTGAGTCACAATAAAATAATAGCAGCATATTTTTTGCTTGCCGCAGTCGGCCGCTCAGAGGTCCGGCGGGCGCCCCGACCTCCGCCGCCATCTCAGCGACAGGGACAGTCAGGGACGCGGACGCCGGGCGGTGGCGGTGACCGCGGCCGTGGCGTTGTCGATGTGGCGCTGCCAGCGCAAGCCAACGGTCTGGCCGGGCAGGCCGGGGGCAGGCCCAGAAGGAGGCAGTCAAGACCCCCATGCAGGTTCGAGGAGCTGAAGAAGGCGTTGATGAAGTGCGCGGCCGCAATCGCCGGCGGCCCAGGCCTGTGGAAGGACGAGCAGGCCGTGGCCGTACAGCTCGCTCACCACAAGCTCACCGGCGACGGCCTCTTCGAGACCTACGCCGAACCCGTGCACGCACCCTCGTGATCAAGACCTGCCCTTGGTGCTGAGAACTGTTCGAGGGGACGAGCGGCGACACAGCCGCGCCGACCCGGGCCACAGCGGGCAAACGCAGCACGGGAGCAAGACCGGGCGCCCCGAAAGGGCCAGCGCGGGGCGCAGCCGCCGTGCGGTCGAGGGCGTGCGGCCGGGTGGCTCTCGGGCGGCGCGGCACGGCGCGGGCGCGAGGCAGGTCCGCCAGGCGCGGGAGCCGGTCGGTGATGTCGTTACACCCGTCGCCTACAATGATCACGACCTCAAGGTCTTCCTCCACGTGGCCGGGAGCACCGACCCCGAGCAGGTCCTCCACGATCCCGGCTGGGTCGAATGGCGCGGCGCCCCGCCCCGCCAGTGGAACCCCGACTGACCCGCACACGCGGGGAACCCGGCCGCGCGGCAGGGCGGCGGCACAACCCGCAGTCAGAACCCGGCGAAGCGGCCTGGGGGCGGATTGCCCGGACCGGCCGGTGAACACTCGACAGCCCAAGCCGCGGGAGGGAGCCCGGCGGCACAACGAGCCGTTCCTTCAGCCCCGGTTGCGCACGTAGGCCTCCACGATGGCCAGCAGTTCCACGCGCTCCCAGGCGGCGAGGTTCTCCATGTGGGCCACGACCGCGCGGGCCTCGTCGCTGACGGGCAGGTCCTCCTCGAAGCCGAAGCACTGGACGGCGGCGACGCGCGCCAGCAGAGCGCGGGGCAGTTCCAGGCCGCAGGCGAGTGCCGCGAGATTTTCGCGGGTCGGCGCCTTCGCAAGCGCCCGAGTTCCGGTTTGGATATCCACTGGACACTCAGGGGCTCCCCGCCGCGTCGGCGACCTGGACAAGGCTCCGGCCCAGCTCGCCTCGGTAGGCCCCGATCAGGTGGCGCACGGCTGCCTTGTCACTGGCGGTCATGACCGCCATGATGCCGGGGCGTCACGCGGCCCGGTGCGGCACGGCGGCAAGGCTCGAGGGCAGACAGGCGGCTCCGGGGCGAGGCGGGGGCGGGTGCCGGGAGCACGGCACCGCGCGGCCGCAGGCAGACCGAATAGGTGGAGAAGCACGCACTGCTGAACGGCCGAGGCGACGGCCGGGCCCCGGGGCAGTCACGCCCACGGACGCCGCAGGGCCGGGCCGCGGCCCTCCCGGGGAGGGCCGCGGCCCTCCCCGGGAGGGCCGCGGCCGACCGCCCGAGAGGCACGATCCCGGGGAACACGGCGACACAGCACGGCCGGGATCGGGCGGGGCCGCCTCCGCCCAGCGGCCGGGCATGCGCGGGCCCGGGCGCCGGAGTGGGGTCGAGCGTCGACGGGCGGGCGGCCGCAGCGCCCAGGTGGAAAAGCAGCCCGCGCCGCAACGTCCGCGGGGGCTCGGGGGGCGGGACTCGAGAGAACGGCCGCGTCCGGCCCCCGCGTCCCCGGTGGACGCCGGACGCAGGGCGGATCCGAGCGCAAGCGCCAGGAGCAGAAGGGCGGCCGCCACGGGGACGAGCGGGAAGGGCTCGGCGGCTCGGATGCCGGGCTGGGGAGGGCGGGACACAGCCGACGACGAGCAGGGCAGCAGACGGGGTGTAGCCGGGCCGGGACGGTCGGCGGCCGCTGCGCGGGCGCGGGGCGGCCGCCGACCGGCGGTGAGGCGGGCGCGGGGCAGGGCCCCCGAGGGCGGCCGGCCGTTCCCGGCACCCGGGGCACGGAGCGGGGCGGGGTGGACGGCGGCGGACGCGTGGCCGATGCCCCAGGTCAGCGAGCAGTGGCGCAGGTTCGCCGACAGAATGCGCGCGCCGCATCACCGCGCTGTGCCTCCGTTCGACCGGATCACCCGCCCCGGTCCCGTGCTGGCGCGGTGGCCTGCTGTGAGGGGACAGTGGGCGTTATGGCGTTGCTGTTACTGCTCATCTTGAGCGGTGTGATCACCGTCTTCGTTCTGACCGGGTACGGGTGCAGCATCTTGTCGTGGCACGGCCGCACACCAGCCGACGCGGGCGTGCGACTGCGCGGTCTGGCTTTCTTGGTCGGCGCTGCGGCGATCACCGTGTACGTGTGGGGCGCCCTGCATGTCGCCGGCGCGGTTGTGGAGGCGGAGGACGGCGGTACGGGCTCGGTTCCGTTCCCGACGTGCGTGGAGGCGGGAGGGAGGGACGCGGCGGCGCAGGTGGACGGGTATCGAATCGAGTATCTGCCTGTGCGCTTCGTGTGCACCACTGACGGTGGCGGTTACACCGCCGCTGTCCCGGGCTACGTCAATCCCGTGGCGCTCGGGCTGGCGGCGGCCGCGTTCTTGCTTGCCGTCCTGGCATGGCAGCACCGCGCTCCGGCCACCACCGAGCGATGAGCGGCAGCGGCGCAGTCCAAATTTTCCGGTCACTGTGGGCGGACGGGGCGGGGCTCCCCGGCCGCGTCGGGAGGCGGCCGCGGCGCAGGCACCTGGCCTCGCCCGGGCAGCGCAGGTTGGGTCGGCGCAGGTCGGGCTGCGGACGCACAGCGAAGCGGCCCAGGGCGGGCCCGGCTCCGGCAGGCGGCGGCCCGCCGCGCGGGCGCGGAACACCCGGCTGACGGCCCGCGCTGCAAGTGCGGAACGCACCCGACGCGGGGGCCTGAGTCCGCAGCGGCCCCGCAGGACGGCACGCGCGGAGGGCACCCCGGGTGGAGTGGGCAGCCGCGCACCGGGCCTGGCACGGAGGTAAGGGCCGAGCGCAGCCGGGCCACCCGACGCCCCCGGGGGACGCGGCGGCGGCTGTGCGGGCCAGGCGCAGGCGGGGCGGGACACCGGGGCCGGCCGGGGAACACCCGCCCGGCGGCGGGCAGCAGCGGACAGGCGGACGGAGGGCGGGCGAGGATCGCCGGGACCGGCCAGCCTGGCCTCGTCGCCTCACGGTCCGGGCTGGGCGGTGCCGGGGTCCTTGCCCACCAAGGAGGACAGCAGCTCGATGGCCTGCGCCTGGTCAGGGTCGATCTTCTCGCTCAGCATTCGCACTCCACCGGCGAGCTGGTCCGATTTCTGATCGAGGTTGCCGACCTGGAGCCGCACGGCGGTGAAATCGCTCCTCATGATGCCGAGCCCGCGGTCGGCCTTCTCCTTCGCCTGGTCGAAGCGGCGGGTGAGCGCGGCTATCTCACTGTGAGCTACGGCGTCTTCGGCCATGCGCGGCTCTCCTGCCAGAACACGAACCAGGGCGACACAAGGTCCCTCACGACAGCGCGCCCCCAGAGGCCGCAGACACCAGACGCCCAAGGCCGATGGCAGCACTGGACCGGCGTGCGACGGCACGCAGGCACGGGCACGCCGAGTGGGGCCGACGCGGTGAGCGGGGACCAGCCGGGTTCGGCAGCGAGCCCGGGTGCCGCAGCGGCGGCCGGGCTCGCCCACTGTGCGTGGAGGAAGCGCGGGTGGCGGGCACACGGCGCGGGGACGCGCCCGGCGGCAGTCGGGACCGTCGGTGTTCGGGACGACGCCAGCTACGACCCGGAATCGGCTGCCCCCAGGAAGTACGACAGACTCGCGAACCGCTCCCCACGAAGACCCCGGTACCCCCAGCACGTTGCTGGACATCCGCCTACCGGGGTTCAGCACGCCGCACCACCTGCCCTGTCAACGGGCACAAGGACCCACGCGCCCGCGCAGTACCGGCACTGGCGTAACGCCCACCCGACCAGCAACACCCGCGTCCCCTGTCATCGCCAATTCCACCTCTGTGGCCCCGATGGCCAGCAACGACACACCACACCTCCGACCCATGCGACCATCTCTCACCACCGCTGACACCAAGCCGAGAGATCGCAGACGGCGGGCCGAGAGCGGTGGGGGGATGGTCGGCCGCCGAGCCGGTTGCGAGGTCTGGCATCTGGTTGAGGCCAAGGCGAGCCCTTGGGGGATCTACTACACGGGCACGGCGCTGCCAGACGATCGGCCAGGCCGGGTCCCAGTGCGAGGCGATCGCCTTGCAGCGCCTTCGCGCGTTCGGGATGGGCCCACTTCCAGGAGGGCAGCAAGGAGATCGAGGCTGCGTTCCCCGAGGCCGGGTTGGCCGACCACCTCGACTTCGCCCGATAAGGCACCGCACATCCAGCGATACACCGTCGGCGGTGGACTGCGTCCCGTGCGTGGGGAAGCCGGAACGCCCGGCTTCCCCACGGCCCGGAGCCTGACCAGCAGTGGCGGGCCTCGTCTCCCAGGGCACCCGCGTCGGCAAGCTGTCGACCGTCCGGGCCGACGGGAGCCCCCATGTCACGCCGGTGTGGTTTCTGCTGGACGGGACGCCGACGAGACGCTTGCAGCGGGCCGGGTGCCTCGGCGCCCGTTACATGGGGAAGGACCGCGCCCAGGAGTACGCCGCCCGCAACGGCGGCCCGGGAAACCTCCTCGTCCGGGCCCGCATCGAGAAGGTCATCGCTTTCGCCGGCATCGCCGACTGATCCCGTAGCCGGGGCAGGGGACCAGACTCACCTCGAGGGCGGTGCGGTGCCGGGCGGCGGTCGCGGCGCGAGCACCGACACGGCCGCGGCGCCCGCCTCGCCGGCGCCGCCGTCCCCTCCTGCGGCAGCGCCCGGGGCGCGGACGGGTGGAAGGCAACCTCGAAGTGCACCGGAGCGAGCAGCGTCACTTGGCTGCGGTTTCACGGCCGGCGTCGTGGGCCGCGGCCAAGGCTTTGGTATGCAGGTCGGCGGCGAGGTCCTGGCGGTGTTCCATGCCGGGGGCGGTGGCGGCGAGGGTGAGCTCGAATTCGATGACGACGAGGTCGGCCTGCCACAGTCGGCGAGGACGCGCTTGAGATACGGGGTGGAGCGGTCCCGGCCCTCACGCAGGCATCGCCGGGCAGCGGGTCGGTGCCCAGGTGGGGGCGTACCACCGGCGCGTCCGGGTGGACCGCGGCCCGCTCCGACTCCACGAGATCGGCGAGTTCTGCGCTGATGGAGGGCCGGGAAGGGTGCTGGCGTCGGGTCGGGACAGGCTCATGGCGTCTCCATGGTGTTGGGGTGTTGGTGTCTGTGTCGTCGCGCGCCGCTCCGGCGGTGAGGGGCGCGCAGCCTGCGGGGCAGGTACCTGGAGCGTTCAGCGTCCTTTGCGCGTGTAGGCGTGGAGCGACAGCGGGACGAAGATCACCAGCAGGGCGGCCGACCAGAGCAGGACGGTGGTCACCGGGTGTTCGAGTGGCCAGGCCACGTCTCCGGACGGGGCGCCCGGGTTGCCGAATAGGTCCCGTGAGGCGGCGGTGAGCGCGCTCACCGGGTTCCAGTCGGCCAGGAAGCGAAGCCAGCCCGGCATCCCGTCGGTCGGGACGAACGCGTTCGACAGCATCGTGAACGGCAGACCCAGCGGCACCATCGCGTCGGCGACCTGGTCGTTCTTCACCGCGAGTCCCACATAGACGCCCACCCAGCTCAGCGCGTACCGCAGCACGATCATCAGCAGGAACGCCTGGGCGGTGGGGATCAGGCCGCGGTGCGGCTGCCAGCCCACCAGCAGGCCCGTGCCCACCATCATGGCGAGCATCAGCAGCCCGGTCAGCAGGTCGGCTCCGGTCTGCCCGAACGGCACCGCCAGACGTGCCATCGGCATGGAGCGGAACCGGTCCATCACGCCGCGGGAGGCGTCGGCTGCCGTTCGCGTCATGACCCCCAGCCACGCGGAGAAGGTCACCATCGCGAACAGGCCGGGCATGAGGTACTCGCGGTAGTCGCCGCCGTCCGGCACCTGGATCGCGCTGCCGAAGACGTATCCGAACAGCACGACCATGACGGCCGGGAAGATCAGCGCCGCTACGATTTCGCCGGGCGCGTGCCGCAGCCGTCCCAGCTCGCGGCCGACCAGGGTCAGCCCGTCGGTGAACGTCCACCGCAGGCGGTGGCCCAGCGGCGGGGCGAGATCGGTCATCGGACCAGTTCCTTCCGGTCGGTGAGGCGCAGGAACACCTCGTCGAGCGTGGGGCGGCGCAGCCGTACGTCAGCCGCGGCGACCCCGGCGCGGTCGAGCTCGCGCATGACGTCGAAGAGCCGGAAGCCGCCGCCCGGCAGGCCGACGCTGAGCCGGTCGGCGGTCACCGTGGGATCGGTTCCGGCCAGGCTTTTCAGCACGGTCGCCGCCGCGTCCAGGGCGGCGGGGTCTTCGAGTTCGACGTCGAGGCGGTCGCCGATCGTGGCCTTCAGCTCGTCGGGGGTGCCCGTGGCGATCACCTGTCCGTGGTCGACGACGGCGATGTCGTCGGCCAGCCGGTCGGCCTCGTCCAGGTACTGCGTGGTGAGCAACACCGTGGTGCCGTCCGCCACCAGCTCGCGGATGCTGTCCCAGATCTCGCCGCGGCTGCGCGGGTCGAGGCCGGTGGTCGGCTCGTCCAGGAAGAGCACCTCGGGGCGCAGGATGAGGCTGGTGATCAGGTCGAGGCGGCGGCGCATACCGCCGGAGTAGCCGGCGACCTGCCGGTCGGCGGCGTCCATCAGATCGAAGCGTTCGAGCAGCTCGTCGGCCCGTCGGCGCGCGTCGCGCCGGGACAGATGGGACAGGCGCGCGAACATGCGCAGGTTGCCGCGGCCGGTGAGCTTCTCGTCCACGGCGGCGTGCTGGCCCGCGAGACCGATCCTGGCGCGCACCTTGCCGGCCTCGCGGACGACATCGTGTCCGGCGATGCGGGCGTGCCCGGCATCGGGATCGGACAAGGTCGCCAGGATGCGCACCGCGGTCGTCTTGCCCGCGCCGTTCGGCCCCAGCACGCCGCAGACCGTTCCTCTCGGGACGCTCAGGTCCAGGCCCCGCAGGGCGTGGGTGTCGCCGAAGGCCTTGTGCAGCCCTTCGGCGACCACGATCGAATCAGACACAACCCCTCCACTGGGTACCTTGTACGCGGTCTCGGCGGACACGCTAAGCGACTGGGTACTATGTACGCAACCAAGGAGGTGGAAGGGTGGCCGAAGCCGAGTACGTGAGCATCTGGATGCGGCCCGAGCGCTCCGCATACGGGCCGAAGCCGGTGCACAGCCGCGCGAAGATCACCGAGGCGGCCGTCCGGATCGCCGACGCCGAAGGGTTGGAGGCCGCCACCATGCGGCGGATCGCCGCTGAGATCGGTGCCGGCGTGATGTCCCTGTACCGGTACGTCCCGAGCCGCGAGGACCTGGTCGAGCTCATGGTCGACCAGGTGATGGGCGAGATCGACGTCACGGGGATGCCCTCGGGCGACTGGCGCGCCGACCTGACCCACTACGCCGACGGGCTGCGGGGCATGTGGATGAAGCACCCGTGGATCACCACCGTGCAGCGCTCCCTGCCCAGCTTCGGCCCCAATCAGCTCCTCCTGGTCGAACGGCTGATGGGGGTGCTCGACGCCTTCGTCTCCATCGACGAGAACCTCGGCCTCGTGGCCCTGCTGAACAGCCACGTCGAAAGCACCGTCCGCGAGGAGATCAGCACGGCCCGGGAGATCCACCGCAGCGGACTCAGCGAGTCGGAGTGGATGGCGCGGAGCTACGCGTACATCGACAGGCTGGTGAAGAGCGGGGAGTACCCGATCTTCACCAAGATCGTGACGGAGGCGCGCCAACCGCACCTGAGCCGCGAAGACCAGTTCCGGCACGGGCTCCAGCGGGTCCTGGACTGCATCGCCGCGGCCCTCCCGCCAACGGCCAAGTCTCCGATGGTGGCGGCGCACCGAGAGGGCCGGGAACACGACAGGCCAGGACAGGCTCGCAGTCGACCATCCGAGAGGGCATCAGGAGCGATATAGACGCACAGGCCTTGCTTGTGTCTGATGCTCAGCGGATGCGTCCGCTGAAGCACGGTTACACCAACCGCACCGTCGGTGATGGCGCTGTCGTGGAGAAGACCTACGAAGGCCCCGAGGCTGGACTCGGGCTTCGTCTGAGCACGCACTGCTGCCCCGACTGCGGGGTCGATTGCCCGTGCCGCCGGTGCGGGAAGCGACGGAGACCACGCTCACCTTCGACTTCGTGGCCGGTGCGCCGGGCCAGGAGCTTCTGGCTGCCGGTCAGCCGGAAGCGGTCTTCGCGAGCTGTGGGAAGTTGCTGCGTCGCGTCCACGGGATCACACCGAGGGTGCTGCCTGAGGACGCGCCCAGGGCGGACAAGGTGCTTGTGCACGGTGACTTCGGGCCCAACAACGTACTGCTCAATCCCGGCACGTTCGAGGTCACCGCAGTGGTCGACGGGGAGTTCGCCCATCTCGGGGATCCGGTCGAGGATCTGGCCTGGTGCGAGTGGATCGTGCGCACCCACCATCATCGCATTGCGCTCGGTCACTTCTTTCGGGCAGATCGAAAGGCGGCCAGGCTCTGCCTCGCCGGGCCGGCAGGGTGGTCAGCAGGTGTCACCCCCGTCCTCCTGATGCAGGGCATCACCACAGGAGGCGGCAAGTCCTCGCCGCAGCCTGCGCCCGATGACCGTACCCGGATCCTGACCGTCCGGGCAGCTCGCTCGCACCTGCTCCAGCGTGTGGTGGACGGGTCGGTCGGCGAACATCGGTGGTTCGGTGGGCGTTGGCGCGGGCGGGAACGCGAGGGCTGCGGGGTGCTGCCTGATCAGGCTGCTCCTTCCGCTGGTAGACATGCGTGCAGTCGCCGCCTCCGACCGTCGTGCAGGCCCAGGCGATCAGGCCTGCGTCGTTGACCATGACCGTGGACGTGGAACCGTAGGGGATCCCGGAAGGCATCGGCAGCACACCCGGTCGCTTGCGGATCCTCCCTCTCGCAGGTTCTCCCGTAGCAGGCGGCTGCGGCGGTGGGCTCGGGGAACGCGGAGGGGAAGTCGGCTCCGCGGCGGGACTGCGCCAGCACCCGGTCCCGGTGGGCGACGACGATCACCCGGAACCCGCCCCATTGCGGTTCGAACACCACCCCACCCGGCAACGCTGCGGGGTCCTGGTCGGCTTTGGACCGGTTCGATCGGGCGATGACCGCGACCAGCGCGCGCGGGTCGCCGAGGTCGTTGGCATAGGCCTCGCGGCGCTTGGCGCTCCAGGCACCGGTACCGCTGTCCCACGCCGCGGTGATGTGCCGGTACGCCTCGCGCGCGGCGTCGTCCAACGGCGCGCGCAGCACCAGGGCAGTGGCCAGGGTGGTCACGGCCGGGGTGTCGAGCGTGAGCACGGCCGTCACCCGGCGCAGGTCGTCGACGATCTCGGCGGTGGACCGTTCGGGATCGCAGAACGAGGCGCCGCACAACTCGACCAAGTACCGGAGTTTGTCCGTGTCCGGCTCGCCGTCGCAGGCCCGGCGCAGCGCGGTCAGTGCCTCCCGTAGCGCCTGAAGCTCCCAGGCGGACACGGTGAGCAGGTACAGGCCGCCGGTGGTGGGGTGTTCGGGCAGGGCGGCGGCCAGGCGGGCCAGCAGGTGCGCTGTTTGGTGGTAGGTGACCGCGGGCAGTACCAGCCGGTCCTCGCCCTCGGAGGCGGAGGCGGGGGCGGAGGCGGAGGCAGAGGCGGAGGCGGAGGCGGAGGCGAGCATGGACAGCACCCGGTCCGCGAGATACCCGGCGTGCTTCGCCCACGCCGGATCATTGGGGAGCACACAGGGCCGGTCCGGCCCGGTCTTCGACATGACCACCACCCTCCCGGCCCGGCAGCACCCGCACCACCCAAAGCGGTGAACACCGCCACGCGCCGTGCGGCTTCGCGCCCCTGCCCTGGCCGCCGCCCGGCCCCTTCCCGGCCGGGCGCCACGGCCCCGCACGGGGCCACCCAGCCGGCCAGGCAGCGCCGCCGCGATCCCCTGCCACGCCGCTGGCAGTACCGTCGCCCACCCCACTTCCCCACCACCTTCAGGGGCAGCGAGAGGCGTACAGGGGATATCGGCGCCCACAGGGCCCTCACCACGGGGTCTGACCAGGAGAAACGGCGGCCGTCACGCTGAGTCGCCGCAAGTAATGGTGCAAGCGATGTTGCCACGGGCCGCGGCCGTGCGCTGCCGTCACGGTCCGTGAACTGCCGCCTGGGGCCCTCAGCGTAGACGCCGCCCTCCCGGCACGGGGGGCCGCCGCGCCGGGCGTTCCCCGGGGCGGGGTGGGTCCTTGGGCAGAGCGTGACCCGCTCCACCGTCTACGCCCGGGCGCTGCGGCGTGACGCCGCTGTGCTGCTGGAGGACCTTGAGGTGGGCAGGTGGGTGCCCAGCGAGGCGGAGCGGGACTTCGCCGAGGGCCTGGCCCGTCTCCCCTGGGACGGCCCGCACTACCGCGCCGCCTTGGACCACGTACCGCCCCAGGTGCGTGGCGGGCGGCTGCTGGGCGTCCTGGCCCCGGCGCCGTCGATGCCCTGGACCAGCCCGAGGCCGACGTCGACCAGGCGCTGGTGACGCGCTTGCGGCTGCTGGTCGACGCCCTCGCCCCTGCACCCTGACACCGCCTGCCCGCACGACGACACCACAGGGGGCGTCGGGGCGGCACCCTTTCCTTCCCCGTGCCGGTTCGCGGGGGAAGGGTGCCGGGTGTTGCGGCCCGGCCGGGCTGGGCTGGGCCCAGGTGTCTCAGCGTGGCTCGGGCAGCCGGTTGAGACCCGTCGGTACTAGATGTTCGGCGGGGGGACGACCACGCCCGGTGGGTTCACAGGGGCGGCGTCGGCGCTGCCGCAGCGGTTGAATGGTCCGGTCATCGACACGCTGATACCGTTGCCGGTCACGCTCCCGGGGTGGGTGCTGACTGTGTTGCCGACGGTGGACTGGCGGTAGGTGTTCTGGCAGTTGTTGCCGAATGCCGGCGCCACGACGTCCACGATCCCGCCGGCCCGCGCCGGGCTGGCGCCTGCGAGACTCCCTGCCAGGGTCGCAGCAGCCAGGACGGCACGGCAGCGGAGCGCGAAGTCATACCCGTTTCAACGACCCGCCGACGGCAAGTACACGAAGCCTGCGGGCGAGCTGGACGCACACCGCGCCACCAGCGGTCGAAAAACAGGCACTTACGCGGGCAGGCTCGTCACCCGGGCCAAACGGCACTGAACTGACGATCAAGACCGTCAGCCGCCCCCGCAACGCCGCCGGCTTCGTGGTCGTGCCCCGCCGCTGGGTGGTCGAACGCTCGCTCGCCTGGATCATGCACGCCCGCCAGCACGCGCGGGACCGCAAACGGCTCGTCCAGCACTCCGAGACCCTGTCACCTGAGCCGCGATCACCCTGATGGCCTGATGGCGATCTGAAGGTGGACTTCGACCGGGGAACGGTCGGCCTCCCCCTGGCTGGAGGACACAACGGACTGCTCCAAGGCCAAGTGCATCGCCCTGACCTTCGACGATGGCCCCGCCACCTCCGAGACGGGAACACTGCTCAAGTACCTCGCCCAGTACAAGGCGCGGGCCACCTTCTTCGTCGTCGGCCAGAATGTCGCCACCCACCCGGATATCGTCCGTGCCGAGGTGAAGTCCGGCCACGAGATCGCCAACCACTCCTGGAACCACCCGGGCCTCACCAACCTCACCCCTCACCCAGAGCCGCTCCCAGCTCGAACGCACCAACGCGGCGATCAAGGCCGCCACGGGCGGGGAACCGACACTCTTCCGCCCCCCGTACGGCGCGATGGACGACACGGTCAAGGCGGCCACCAGCCTCTCCCCCGTCCTGTGGGACATCGACACCCTGGACTGGAAGGACCACGACTCGCCAAGGTCACCCAGACCGTCACCTCCTAGGCTGAATCGGGTGATGTCGTCCTGCTCCAAGACATCCACCGCACCTCGGTCTCCGCCGTCCCTCAGATCCTGCACACGCCGACCGCCCGCGGCTACCGCTTCGTCACGGTCAGCCACGTGCGCGTGACCCTCTGATCACAGCCGAATCGAGTGCCGGAGGATCCGGCATCCGACATCCGGCCGCAGGCGAGGCCGGCCCGCTTACCGTGGCTCACCCGTCTCCCTGGCAGCGACCGGGGGGACGGTCTCAGGGGTGGGCACCGACCCGGCCCAGGTCGCCATGGGGTCGAGAACGTCGCGCAGGTCCTCGCCGAGGGAAGTGAGGCGGTACTCGACTCGGGGGGATCTCCGCATACGTGGTGCGGATGATGATGCCGTGGGTCTCGAACTGGCGCAGCCGACTGGTCAGAGTGTGGGGGCTGATGCCGGGCAGGGCCTGGCGCAGTTCGGCGAAGCGGTGAGGGTGGCTCAGGGCCGTTGAGGAGTGTGAGGAACCGGGCCGCACCGCACTCGGGAAGACAGGGATCGGTCATTTGTCGACGGCGCAGTACGCCTGCCACGAGGTGTAGCCGAGCGGGGTCCACACGCGGGCGGTGCGCGGCGCGGGCGCGGGCGCGGGCGCGGGCGGCGAGCACCGCACGGAGGGCCGGACGTCGTGCTAGCCGAACAGCCGCCCGGCTGGTAGGGGCGATTCCGATTCTGTGCCACACGCGGCGGCACCCCGCCGCACCGTCACCGCTTCACCCACCGTCATCACCGGCCGCCACCGGCCACCATCTCGGACCACACCGGCAGCCGACACGCAGCACCGCCCATGAGCCGACTTCGCCCGCTGGCAAGGCCAAGGCGGAGGCGGAGGCGGAGGCGGAGGCGGAGGCGGAGGCGGCCGAGCGAGCGACTGGGGAGAAGGCCCGCCAGCGTGAGCAGCAAGCGGAACCACGTCCCGACGACCATGCACTGGAGCAGTGCCGCCGTGACGCGGGCGCGGATCGCGTCGTACTGGAGGGGTTGCGGCGTCGGAGGGTTCAGATGCCGAGGAGGACGGATGCGGGGATGGGCGGGTGGAGCGGGATTCTCGGGATGCCTGTCGCCGTGAAGACCGCAACCGGGAACGCCAGGGGCGGCAGGGCGAGCGCCGCGCCGGCCAGTACGTTCCGCCTCGGGGGTGCCTCGGCGGGCGGGCCGGGTGTCCGGCCGCCCTCCGGGGCGGTGTTCAACAGTCGTGCGTCCCGTCGTCGCAGAATATGAGGCTCACCGGGCGGGCGACAGGCCAGTTCTCCGGTGGGGTCTGGATGCACCCGCGGACCTGGCTGCCGCACGAAAGCGGGCGGAGCAGCCGTGGTATGACCTGGGTCACCTTGCTGTTTAGACAGATCTGTCTAATAGTTTCTTAGACAAGGCAGTCTAAAGGGAGAGAGCGTCATGAGCGATCTGTCCGGCAAGACCGCCCTCGTCACCGGAGCAACCTCCGGTATCGGCAGGGCGACGGTGCGAACGCTGGCGGCGCGGGGGGCGACCGTGATCGTGAGCGGCCGTGACGCCCGGCGTGGAGCGGAAGTGGTGCAGGAGATCGAGGCGGACGGCGGGACGGCCCGCTTCATCGCCGCGGACATCAGCGACCCGCAGGAGGTGGCCCGGCTGGTCCGCGAGGCAGGCGAGGTGGACATCCTGGTGAACAACGCCGCGACCGCCACGTTCGGCCCCAGCGCCGGCATCGACGACGAGCAGTACGACGCGATGTTCGACAGCAATGTACGCGCAACGTACCTGCTGACCGCAGCCCTGGCCCCGCGGATGGCCGGGCGGGGCAGCGGCAGCGTGATCAACGTGAGCAGCGCGGCAGGCACGATCGGAGACGTCAACAACGCGGTCTACGGGGCCACCAAGGCGGCGATGAACTCGCTGACCCGCGCCTGGGCGGCCGAGTACGGCCCGGCCGGCGTGCGCGTCAACGCGGTCGCACCCGGCCCGGTCTACACCCCCGCCCTCCCCAAGGAGGCGGCCGACAGCTTCATCCCCGTCATCCCGCTGGGCCGCGTCGCCCAGCCGGAGGAGATCGGCGAGGTGATCGCCTTCCTCGCCGGGCCGGCTGCCTCGTACGTGAACGGGGCCACCATCGCGGTGGACGGAGGCCGCACCGCGGTCTGACCGTACGATGGAGACATGACATCGACGGCAGGTTCGAGCAGACGTTCCGCACGTGAGCGCCTGCTCGAGACCGCCGACCGGCTCTTCTACGCCGAGGGCATCCACGCGGTCGGCATCGACCGGATCCTCGAGGAGTCCGGCGTCGCCAAGGGCTCGCTCTATTACAACTTCGGCGGCAAGGACGGCCTGGTCCGGGAATACCTGCTCCGTCAGCACGCCCGCTGGGTGTCCACCATCGACGCGGCGGTCGCCCACGAGACCGATCCGTACGCGCGGATCATCGCGGTGTTCGACGCACTCGGCCCGATCTTCGCCGAGCCCGGCTTCGCCGGCTGCACCTTCCACCACGCCGCCGCCGACTCCCAGCCCGGCAGCACCGAGGACCTCGCCGTCAAAAAATTCCGCGTCTGGCTGCACGAGCTGTTCACCAGCCCGGTCATAGAAGCCGGTTATCCCAACCCCCGGCGGCTGGTCACCCAACTCGTCCAGCTCTTCGACGGCGCCAACCTCGCCGCCGCCGCCGACGGCGACCGGTTTGCCGCCGAGGCAGCCAGGGCCACGGCCGAGGTGCTCCTCGCCGCCGCCGTATCCTCCTGACGAATTTCGGGTATGAGCACGCTTCTGGCATGAGCCGATGTCGGAGAATTCGATCGCTGACGAGCAGTCGGCCGCGCTGTTACGCACGCCGCAGCTCAGCCTTGCCACCGGCGAACCCGACGTGGCGACAGCCCAGGCGGACCGGTCACGCAGCCACCAGCCCCAGGCTGGCAATGCGTGTCCTTGCGGTCGGAGTATCGCCGCTTCGTCCTGTGTCTTGACGGCCCCGCCGGTGTACTCCGTTCGGGTGGCCAGGTCCCGCTTGGGGCATGGGCCGCGCAGGCCGGCGATCCGCCACCGCTGGGCGAGTACCGCACCTTCCGGGTCCCCGTCGCCGACGTCGCCCGTATCACCGGCCTGGACCTCGGACCGCTCCCGGACGCCGACCGGCTCCCCCACGCCGTCCGGGCCGCGCACGCCGGGACACCGGTCCCTTCGACAACGACACAACCGCGGACTTGCCGGTTCACCAGCCTGCGGTGGACTCACCATTGCTCTTCTCGGGCGGTGTGAGCGCCAGCTTCGTACTCGCCGGGTACGGGTGCGCCACCCTGTCGCGGCACGGTCGCGCACCAGTCGGTGCGGGCGTGAGACTGCGCGGCCTGGCTGGCTTGTTCGGCGCTGCGGCGATTGCCATGTACGTGTGGGGCTCCCTCTGCGTCGGCGACGCGGTCCTGGAGGCTGAGGACGGCGGGACGGGCTCGGCTCCGACCCCGAGGTGCGTCGAGGCCGGCGGGAAGGACGCAGCCGCCCAGGTCGACGGCCACCGGATCGAGTACCTGCCGCTGCGGTTCGTGTGCCACACCGAAGACGGCGGCTGCACCGCCGCTGTCCCCGGCTACGTGAGGCAAGCGGGGGCGAGGCCAGCCCGGGGCGGTGGCCTGCCGGGAGAAGTGATCAGGGTCGTTGCTGGTGTTCATCGCCTTCCGGCCGGATGTCTCGCGGCCGGGTGCCTTGGGATTCGCCGCCCTGGCTGGTCGGCGCGTCGTTGCACGTGTGCGCTTGCTGCTCCACTGCTCCCGGGCAGCCGTCAGGAACGGGGGCCGTCGACGCCTGGGGGAAGCCGGGGAAGTCTCGACCTCGGTGGTGGGGGGTGGTGGTCAGGGAGCCGTCGACGAAGATGGAGCTGCCGGACAGAAGGGTTGCGAGCTGGGCTCGGGCGGCGTACAGGGCGGCGGTGTATCAGGCAGGGCCGGAGCCGATGACGCTGACCTCGCGCACGTCGTCCTGGTGCGTCACGCTTCCTTCCTGGCGGCGTCGATCTCGGCGATCAGGGCTTCGACGCGGGCCTTGATCTGGTCGCGGATGGGGCGGACGGCCTGGACGCCTTTGCCCGCGGGGTCCTCGAGGGTCCAGTCGAGGTATTTCTTGCCGGGGAAGACGGGGCAGGCGTCGCCGCAGCCCATGGTGATGACGTAGTCCGAGGCTTGGACGGCTTCGGGGGTGAGGGGCTTGGGGGTGGCGGCGGTGATGTCGATGCCGGCCTCCCGCATGGCCTCGACGGCGGCAGGGTTGACCTGGTCGGCGGGCAGGGAGCCGGCGGAGCGGACCTCGATGCGGTCGCCCGCGAGGTGGTGGAGGAAGCCGGCGGCCATCTGGGAGCGGCCCGCGTTGTGGACGCAGACGAACAGCACGGAGGCGAGTGGGGTGGAGGCCATGGGTTGTTCCCTCACAGGATGGGTCGGCGGGGCGACGCCGGGCCGTTGATCAGCGTGGGCTGGTGTCAGCACCCAGTGATGTGACAGTATCAGGCCATGATGACGTCAGTCGACACTGACCTGATGCGGGTGCTGGCCGACCCGCTCAGGCTGAGGATCGTGACCCTCCTCGCCCACGAGACGCTGTGCACCACCCACCTGGTGGAGGAGACCGGTGCCAAGCAGACCAATCTCTCCAACCACCTGAAGGTGCTGCGCGAGGCCGGGGTCGTCGAGACCGAGCCGTGCGGGCGCTTCACCTACTACAAGCTCCGTCCGGACGTCATCGCCTCGCTCGCCGGGCAGTTCGCCGCACTGGCCGAGACCGCCCGCGCCACCGCCGCCGCCGACACCAAGAGGGCCTGCCCGTGACCCGCACCGCAGCACCCGAGACCGCCGAGGACGCCTCCGTCGTCGCCAAGCTCTCCACCCTGGACCGCTACCTGGCCGTGTGGATCCTCGCCGCCATGGCCGCCGGCCTGGGATTGGGCCGGGCGATTCCCGGCCTGAACGACGCCCTCGCGGCCGTGGAGGTCGGCGGGATCTCGCTGCCGATCGCGCTCGGCCTGCTGATCATGATGTACCCGGTGCTGGCCAAGGTCCGCTACGACAGGCTGGACGCCGTCACCGGCGACCGCAGGCTGATGGTCTCCTCGCTGGTCGTCAACTGGGTGCTGGGACCTGCGGTGATGTTCGCGCTGGCGTGGATTTTCCTGCCGGACCTGCCCGAGTACCGCACCGGGCTGATCATCGTCGGCCTGGCCCGCTGCATCGCCATGGTGATCATCTGGAACGACCTGGCCTGCGGCGACCGCGAGGCCGCCGCCGTCCTGGTGGCGCTCAACAGCGTCTTCCAGGTCATCGCGTTCGGCCTGCTGGGCTGGTTCTACCTCGACCTGCTGCCCGGCTGGCTGGGCCTCGGTGACGGCGAGCACCTGGACATCTCGATGTGGGAGATCGCCCTGAACGTGGTCATCTTCCTCGGCGTCCCGCTGCTGGCGGGCTTCCTCACCCGCCGCATCGGCGAGAAGAAGCTGGGCCGCGAGGGCTACGAGCAGCGCTTCCTGCCGAAGATCGGCCCGTGGGCGCTGTACGGCCTGCTGTTCACCATCGTCGTCCTGTTCGCCCTCCAGGGCGACACCATCACCTCCCAGCCGCTGGACGTGGCGCGGATCGCGGTGCCGCTGCTGGTGTACTTCGCCCTGATGTGGTTCGGCACCTTCGCCCTGGGCCGCGCCATCGGCCTGGCCTACGACCGCACCGCCACCCTCGCCTTCACCGCGGCGGGCAACAACTTCGAACTCGCCATCGCCGTCGCCATCGCCACCTTCGGCGTCACCTCCGGCCAGGCCCTCTCCGGCGTCGTCGGACCCCTGATCGAGGTGCCGGTGCTGATCGGGCTGGTGTACGTCTCCCTCGCCTGGCGCAAGAAGTTCACGGACGCCCGCTGATGGTCCGCGTGGATGTGGTGGTGGTCGGCGGCGGCCAATCGGGGCTCGCCGCCGGCTACCACCTGCGCCGCCGAGGGCTGGACTTCGCGGTCCTGGACGCCCAGCCGACACCGGGCGGGACCTGGCAGCACACCTGGGACTCGCTGCGCCTGTTCTCCCCGGCCGCGTACTCCTCGCTGCCGGGGCGCCTCATGCCCGCCCAGCCGGGGCAGACCTACCCGGACGCCGGTCACGTGGTGGGCTATCTCGCCGACTACGAGAAGCGCTACGACCTGCCCGTGCAGCGCGGCGTCCAAGTCCGCTCCGTCCACCGCGACGGGGCCCTGCTGCGCGTGGAGACCGACACCGGCGACTGGCGGGCGCGGACGGTCATCAGCGCCACCGGCACCTGGTCGAGGCCCTTCCTCCCCGCCGTCCCCGGCCGCGAGGTCTACGCGGGCCGACAATTGCACACCGTCGGCTACCGCCGCCCGACCGACTTCGCCGGGCAGCGCGTCATCGTGGTCGGCGGCGGCAACTCCGGCGCCCAGATCGCCGCCGACCTCGCCCTGAACGGCATCGAGGTGACCTGGGCGACCCAGCGCCCGCCGCGGTTCCTGGCCGACGACATCGACGGCCGGGCCCTGTTCGACGCCGCCACCGCCCGCCGCCGCGCCCTGGACGAGGGCCGCCCCGACACCGGCGGCGTGGCCTCGCTCGGCGACATCGTGGCCGTTCCCCCGGTGCGCGCCGCCCGGGACGCGGGAGTGCTGACCGCCGAGCCGATGTTCACCCGCCTCACCGCGACAGGCGCCGCATGGGCCGACGGCACCCGCGCCGAGGCCGACGCGATCGTCTGGTGCACCGGCTTCCGCCCTGCCCTGGCCCATCTCGCCCCGCTCGGGCTGCGAGGCGAGCAGGGGCGGATCCCGACCGACGGGACCCGCGCGATCGGCGAGCCGCGCCTGCACCTTTTGGGCTATGGGGACTGGACCGGCCCCGCCTCGGCCACGCTGATCGGGGTGGGCCGCCCGGCCCGGGAGGCGGTACGGCAGATCGCCGAGCTGCTGTGAAGTGCCTCCGCGCTGTCCGGTGAGTCAAGCGGTGGCCGCTCGGCTCCGGCGTCGTTGAGCCGCCGGCCGCCCGCCGGGTGTGCTACGTGACGGCCGGGCTGCGGCGTTCGATGAGGATGACGTCGCGCCAGCGACCGTGGTGGCGGCCGATGCGCTCCCGGGTGCCGATCACCCGGAACCCGGCGCGTTGGTGCACGGCGAGGCTGGCCGCGTTCTCCGGGAAGATCCCGGACTGGATGGTCCAGACGCCCGCGGCCTCGGTCGAGCCGATGAGCGCCTTGAGCAGCGCCGAGGCGATACCGCGGCCCCGGGCGGCGGGGTGGACGTACACCGAGTGCTCCACCACCCCGGCGTACGCGCACCGGTCGGACACCGGGCTCGCCGCGACCCAGCCCAGCACCGCGCCGCCGCCGTCCAGCGCGACGAAGCGGTGCTCGGGCAGCTTCGCCTCGTCGAACGCCTCCCACGGCGGGGCGGCCGTCTCGAAGGTGGCGTTGCCCTCGTCGATGCCCGCCTGGTAGATCGCCACCACTTCCCCCGCGTGCTCGGCGGTCATGGGAACGATGACGGCACTGGACGGGCCGGTGGTGCTGGACACGTGCGCGAATCCTCCTGGTGCGTGCAGGGTCACTCCACCCCGGCGGTGATGAGGAAGTTGCCCATGGCGGCGAGGACGGAGGGCTCGACCCGGTAGTACACCCAGGTCCCGCGCCGCCGGGAAGTGAGCAGCCCGGCCTCCCTGAGCTTCTTCAGGTGGTGCGAGACGGTCGGCCGGGACACGCCCACATCGGCGATGTCGCACACGCACGCCTCCCTGCCCTCGTGGGAGGCGATCGCGGAGAACAGCCGCAGCCGGACCGGGTCGCCGAGCGCGTTGAACATCCGTGCGGCCCGCTCGGCCTCCTCGGCGGTGAAGGGCTGCTCGGTCAGCGGCGGGCAGCACGGCACCACCGCGCCCCGGCCGGCCTCGGGACTCGGCAGCGGCAGCACCTCGGCATTCGACATGTGTCTATGTTGACACATGGTGAAGCAGGGCGGGGAGGTTCGTGGGCAGGTCAGCTCCGCGACGGCTGGGCGGCCAGGCGACGGGTGACGCGGGCGGCGTCGCGCCCGACTCCGCGCAGGGAGTTCGAGGACGGGCTGCGCTGCCATTCCAGTCCGACGAACGCCAGACCCGGGTGGGTGAGGGACGCCCCGCCCCGGTGCAGCGGATTCCCTGCCGCGTCGAGAGCGCCGAGGTCGGCCAGATAGGGCAGGTCAGGGCGGTAGCCGGTGGCCAGTACGATCGCGTCCACCTCCTCGACCCTGCCGTCCGACCAGGTGACCTTGCCTTCCTCGACGGCGGTGAACAGCTCGCGGCGGTCCGGGGCGCCGGCGGCGAGCGCGGCGCGGTAGCGGCCGTCGTCGAAGACCGGCTGGGTCGGGGCGGTGCGGACGAAGCGGCCCAGCGGCGCGGTGTCGATGCCGGTCCACTTCAGCCAGAAGTGCAGGTCCCGGCCGAGGGTGCGCTGCCGGGCGAACTTCACCGGGTGGCGGGTGGCCAGCGTCACCCGCGCGGCGGAGGCGAGTTCGGCGGCGATCTGCACCGCGGAGTTCCCCGCGCCGACCACGATCACCCGCTGTCCGGCGAACGGCTCGGGGTTGCGGTACTCGGCGGCGTGCAGCAGCGTCCCGGTGAAGTGCTCCAGGCCCGGCAGGGCGGGTCGGTGGGGGCGGCCGAAGCTGCCGGACGCCGCGACCACCGCCCGCGCCTCCAGGCTCCCGCCGTCCTCCAGCTCCACGGTGAACCCGTCTCCGTCGGCGCGTACGGCCGTCACCCGGCTGCGGGTGCGGATCTCGGCGTCCAGGCGGGCGGCGTAGGCGGTCAGGTAGGCGACCACCTCGTCACGGTGGGGGTAGCGGTCCGGGCTGCCGCCGGTGAAGGGCATCCCGGGCAGGGAGCTGTAGCGGGCGGGTGAGAACAGGGTGAGGCTGTCGTAGTAGCGCGGCCAGGCTCCGGCAGCCTGCTCGGATGCCTCCAGCACCACCGGCTTCAGCCCGTGCTGCGTCAGGGCGCGGGCCGCGGCCAGGCCGGACTGGCCGGCACCGATCACCACCGCGTCGACGTGCGTCATGGAGAGCCCCTTGATTCGGCGAACATGAATTTTGACAGACATCAAAACAGGTGGGACCCTGATGGTACAAGCCATCGACAGATGTCTAAACGTGCAGGGAGTCGCCGTGAACACACCCGCAAGTGCGCTGCCCGTGGTCGTGATCGGGGCCGGGCCCGTCGGCCTGGCCGCCGCTGCCCACCTCTTGGAGCGCGGTATCGAGCCGCTGGTGCTGGAGGCCGGGGACACCGCGGGCGCCGCGGTGCGCCAGTGGGCGCATGTGCGCTTGTTCTCCCCGTGGGGTGAGGTGATCGACCCGGTCGCGGAGAAGCTGCTCGCTCCCACCGGCTGGACCAGGCCCGAGCCGGCCGCCTACCCCTTGGGCGGCGAGTGGGCCGAGCACTACCTCCAGCCGCTGGCCGACGTCCTGGGCGAACGCGTGCGCTTCGGCGCCCGCGTCACCGGGGTCTCCCGCGCCGGCCGGGACCGGGTCGTGGACGCCGACCGCGACACCCAGCCCTTCACCGTGCACACCGCCACCCCCGACGGCCGCGAGGAGCGCCTCCTGGCCCGCGCGGTCGTCGACGCCTCCGGCACCTGGGCCACCCCGGGCCCGGCCGGCGGGGACGGCCTGCCCGCCCTCGGCGAGAAGGCCGCCGCGGACCGCATCACCCACCGCGTTCCCGACCTGGCCGACCCGGCCGTGCGCGCACGGTACGCCGGGAAGCGCACCGCGGTCATCGGCTCGGGCGCCTCCGCCTTCACCGCCCTGGCCCACCTGGCCGACCTCGCGAAGGCCGGGGACGGCGCGGGCACGCACGCGGTGTGGATCCTGCGCCGCGGCATCACCGGCTCCACGTTCGGCGGCGGCGAGGCCGACCAGCTCCCCGCCCGCGGCGCCCTGGGCCTGGCCGCCAAGGCCGCC
>NZ_BAAGTD010000071.1:0-30146 GCF_054782095.1 Streptomyces capparidis
CACCCTGCCGGAACACCGCGTCCTCACCCCCACCGTCGGCACCGAACTGCCCGCGGCGGTGGAGACCATCGAACGCACCGGCGTGAAGTGCGTGGTGTGGCTCGATGACTTGGAGGAGTATCTGGGCCCCGGGGCCCTGGAGCTCGGGTCGCTGGCCGAGTTGACGAGGCTGCGGGTGCCGGTGCTGGCCACCATGCGCAGCAGTCAGTACGAGGTCTTCGCGCCGCGTTACGAGCAGGGGGCCCGGGAGCCGGGGTGCCGGGGGCAGGTCGCGGTCGGCGCGGCCCGGGTTCTGGCCCGCAGCGATCCCCTGGAGCTGGACCGTCTGTGGAGCCAGGAGGAGGTGGCGCGGGCACGGCACAGCCGTGATGGGCGGATCGTGGCCGCGGCGGAGCACCACCGGCTGTTCGGGATCGCCGAGTACTTGGCGGCTGGGCCCGCGCTGTGGCAGGAGTGGCAGCGAGCCTGGAGGGCCGGGGGTCATCCGCGTGGTGCGGCGCTGGTCTCGGCCGCGGTGGAGCTGGCCCGGACGGGCCTGCGTCCGCCGTATGCCACCGGGTCCGTCGTGGAGTTGCACGAGCTTCATCTGGCGTCCGCGGGTGGGGCTCTGCTGCGTCCGGAACCGCTCGACGAGGCCTTGGGTTGGGCGTCGCGGCCGCGCTACGGCGTGACGAGCCTGCTGCTGCCGGCGGGTGAGGGGTTGTGGGGTGTCTTCGACTACCTGGTGGATCAAGCGACCGCTCCAGTGTGCGAGCAGGCGTGGGAAACAGCTCTGCGCGCCGCCACCGACGACCGCGACCGCTTCACCGTCGGCCTGCGGGCCTACCGGCTCGGGGCCCGGCACGTCGCCGAGGCGGCGTGGCGTCCAGCGGCGGAAGGGGGAGACATCGAGGCGGTCGGCGCCCTCGGTGCCCTGCTGGCGGAGAGCGGGTCGGGGCGGGAGGCCGAGGCGCTGCTGCGCCGCGCGGCGAAGGCGGGGGACGTGGAGTCCGTGTACAACCTCGCCGTGCTGCTCGCCTCGGACGGGCATCGCGAGGAGGCCTCGGAGCTGTATCGCGCGGCCGTGAGGGCGGGGCACGCCAGGGCCGCGAACAACCTGGGTCTGCTGCTTGTCGAGGACGGGCACGTCCGCGCGGCCGAGGCGGCCTTCCGGCTCGCGCTCGGCGCCGGCGTCCTCCAGGCGGCGAACAACCTGGCGGGCGTACTCCAGGACGCAGGGCGTCTTGAGGAGGCCGAGCGGTACTACCGCGACGCCGCCGACGCCGGGTACCCGCAGGCCGCCCACAACCTCGGAGTCCTCCACTACAGGTCCGGACGTGTCAGCGAGGCTGAGAGCGCGTTCGGGCAGGCCGTGGAGGAGGGCTTTCCGGACGCCGCGCACTTCCTCGGACTGCTGCTCGCCGAGGCCGGACGCGGCCCGGAGGCGGAGCGGGCGTATCGTCACGCGGCCGACGCCGGGAACGTCGAGGCCGCCTACAACCTGGGCGTGCTGCTCGACGAGAGCGGGCGCGCGGGAGAAGCCGAGCCGCGCTACCGCGCCGCCGCGGACGCCGGGCATGTGGATGCCGCCAACAACCTGGGCTGCCTCCTGGCGAAGGCCGGCCGGGACGACGAGGCCGCGGCGTACTTCCGTGTCGCCGCGCGGGCCGGGCACACGGACGCGATGGTCAGCCTGGGTGTCCTGCTGCATGCGGCCGGACGCCCGGAGGAGGCGGCAGCGCGGTGGCGCGCCGCCGCGGGGGCCGGGCACACGGTGGCCGCCTACAACCTTGGTGTGCTGCTCACCGCGGCCGGACATGACCGGGAAGCCGAGGAGCTGTTCCGGACAGCGGCCGCCGCGGGTCACGTGGACGCGTCGTACAACCTCGGGCTTGTGCTCGTGCGCACCGGGCGCAGGCAACAGGCGGTGCCTTTCCTCCGCGCGGCCGCGGACGCCGGGGACCTCCAGGCAGCCGTCACGCTGGGGCTCCTCCTGGTCCGCCTGCGGCGTCGGCAGGACGCCGCGGAGGTCCTTCGGGCGGCGGGCGGCGAAGTGGGATACCGCGCGGGTACGGCACTCGCCGAGGCGGGCGACATCGAGTCGGCGCAGTGGATGCTCGAGGTCGCGGCGGGAGGCGGGCACGCCAGGGCCACCGCCGCCTTGGCACGACTGGAGGACGGCGTCCGGTCTGCCGACGACACCGGCGAGTGACCGGATCCCGCCATCCGGACCCGGGAGCCGGGGCCGACCTGTCCGGCGCACCCCCGCGTCGCTCGGCGCGCACAGGGACCGGGCGCGCCCCCCCACGCACGCCACCCCGCTCGGCCGGGCGGCGGGGTTCGTGTCCAGGAGGACGCATGGCCGCGCTTGACGGCCCCGGGCTGAGCGAGGAGGCCGCCGATCGGCGGGAAGGGTGTCAGCCTTGGCGGCGGCCGGGGAGCATGGCCAAGGCCTGGGAGCGCTGTGCGACGAGGTCGTCGTAGGTGCCGTCACGCTCGGCCCAGCGGTGCACCAGGACGCCCTTCACGAGGATTTCGTGAGGGGTGGGGTCCTGCGAGAGCAGGTGCACGACCTCGGTGGCGAAGCCGTCGAGCGGCAGCGCGTGCGGGTTCACCTGCTCCTGTCCCGCCGTGGCGACGGCCGGGGGGACGAGTTCGACGACGCCGACACCGGTGCCGTCGAGCTGCGCGCGCAGCGCCTCGGAGTAGGCGTGCACCGCGGCCTTCGACGCGGCGTAGCTGGGCATGGGCGGGAATGGCAGGAAGGCGATGCCGGAGGTGACGGTGATGAAGGTGCCGGCACCCCGTCGGACCAGGTGCGGGGTGAAGGCGTCGATGACCCGGATCGTGCCGAGCAGGTTGGTGTCGATCGTCGTCGCTGCCGCCTCGAAGTGCGCGGGGTCGCGCAGGTCCTCCAGGAGCATGACACCCGACATCGTCACCACCGTGTCCAGCTCGGGGTACCGGGCGAGCACGGCGTCACGGGCGGACGCGACGGAGGAACTGTCGGTGACGTCGACGCCGAACGCGCCGAAGCCTTCCTCGGCGAGTTCCGAGAGTGCCTCGGGGCTGCGGCCGCCAACGGCCACGGTGCTGCCCGCCGCAGCGAACCGCCGGGCCAGCTCCCGCCCGATACCCGAGGTTCCGCCGACGATGAGAACGGTGCGGTCGGAGAGGTCCACGAGATCTTCCCTTCGGTGCGAGGCGTCGCCGGCGTTCAGGCCCGGCGGCGCAGACAGTGGTGCTCTCTGTCTCTTCGGGAACAGTGCTGTCGCAGTCTTGACGGCATCCGCCGGGCGTGGCAGGGCCCCCGCGTTGCCTGGTCCTGCCAGGGCCCCCGCTGGGATGCGCGCACCGCATTACGGTGTCGGCATGAAGGACGAGGAACCCGCCAACCGGCTCGGCGAATACCTTCGTGCCCGGCGTGAGCTGGTCTCCCCGGCGCAGGCAGGGCTCCCGCCCGGCGGCAACCGCCGCGTCCCCGGCCTGCGCCGTGAGGAAGTCGCCCTGCTCGCCGGGATCAGTCCCGACTACTACCTGCGCCTGGAACGGGGCCGGGACAAGAACCCCTCGCCGCAAGTCCTCGAATCCCTCGCGCGTGTCCTGAGGCTCGACGACGTCGAACGGACGTATCTGCTCGGTCTCGCGGCGGCACGCCCCAGGGCGCCGCGCCGCAAGCGGCCCGAGCATGTACCGGCGCGGGTGCACGAGCTGCTCGCCCAGCTTGGGATCCCCGCGTTCGTCGAAGGGCGCGCGTTCGATGTCCTGGCCTCCAACCCCATGGCGGTCGCCCTCTCCCCCCGCCTGCGGCCCGGCCAGAACCGGCTTCGCTCCCTCCTCCTCGATCCCGAGGAACGAGCCTTCCACCAGGACTGGGCCGCAGTCACAGCCGATTTCGTCGCCGCCCTCCGCACCACCATCGGGGACGACACCGGCAACCCCCGGTTCGTCGAACTCGTCGGGGAGCTCGCCCTGTCCAGCCAGCGGTTCCGCAGCCTGTGGGCCCGCCACGACGTCCGCGGGCTCGACGGAGGCACCACCACCGTCCACCACCCCGTCGTCGGGGAACTGCGCCTCCACCGCGACAAACTCCCCATCGACGACGTCATCCTGGTCGTCCACTACGCCGACAGGGACAGCGACAGCGACGAGAAACTGCGGCTTCTCTCCGCGCTCTCGCCCACCGATTCCGCCGGCACAGCACCCGACAGACCGGCGCACGACCCGGGTCCGAGGACACCCTGACGCACCCACGCCGCCCCGGCGGCGCAACCAGCACGCCCGCACACTTCCGCACTGGCCGCACCGCCGGACGTACCTCCTGGCACCGCACCTGGGGAACGTCCGAGGTCGGCGGCCGCGTCCGACTGCGCCCGCTGATCACGGGGCCCGCCCGTTGACGGGACAGCATCTGCGCCGCACGGGACCGGAGCGCCGGGCGGGACGGGCCCTCGGTCCGCCGCCCCGGCGCACCGTGCCGCTCCCCCGCCGTGGGGCGCGCCCGTCAGCCCAGGAACAGGTGCGGGGCCTTGGCGTTGGCGGGGTCCATGACGAGCACCGGGTGGGGCTGGGCGGGCAGTGCCACGGCCGTCGGAGCCTGCGTCGAGGACATCTGCTGTCCGGGCTGGGCCAGTGGGTGGAGCGCGCCCGCGCCCCCGGAGACCACGAAGTGGAAGGACGAGGGGGAGGCGTCGATGTAGGCGAAGACGTGGTTCTCGTGCTGCGGGGTCAGCCGCACGCACTCGAGGTTGGCGACCGAGTGGTTGCCCTGCGCGCCGGGCGGGCCGGTGATGGTCCTCGCGCCGGTGGGCGGCGTTCTGCCGGCGGGAGGGGTGGCGCCGGTGACCACCTGGCCGGAGTACCAGAAGGTTCCGGTGAGGAAGTCGGCGTCGATGGCGTTGCTGATCGACGAGTTGAGGGAGGCGTTCCCGGCGCGCAGGTTCCGCGAGCTGCTGTTGAGGGCGCTCAGCAGGCTCCGGGCCGCGGTCGTCACCGGGGCGCGCTGCGGCCCGCTGGGGCTCTGGACCAGGGCGCCGATGAGGTTCTTGACGATGTCGCGCCGCCGGACCATCTCGGTGTGCTCGGGCGTGCCGGCCGTGAACAGGGCGTCGCAGTTCGCCTCGAAGGCGGTGACGCGGGTCGCCCACGCCGCCTTGCCCCGGCTGTCGAGCAGGAAGTTCAGGTGCTTGGTCAGGTCGTACTCGATCCGTTCGAACGGGATGATGTGGTTGAGGGACTGCTGCTGGGCCGCGGCGTTGGTGGCCATGGTCCTGGCGTCGCCTTCCCAGTCCGGGCGGACGGAGGTGTTGTGCTGGAACTCCAGGATGTTGCCGACGGGGTCGAACTCCAGGTAGACCTGCCGCTGCACGACGTGGGCCGGTCCACGGGCCGGCGCGGGGGTGCCGTGCCGCTGTTCCAGCATCCGCGCCACCGCCGCGTTTCCGCTGGTGCCCTGTAAGGCCGCGACCACCTGGGGCGACATGAACCCGACGGCGGGCTGCGCTGTCGCGGCGGTCTGCTGTGTCGGGTCCGGCGGGCTCTGCCGGCCGGCGCTCTTCTCCGGGTGTTCCTTGGCATGCATGCAGGGACGTCCTCCTCACAGACTTCGCACTCCCCCGCACAGAAGCGGAAGACAGCGGTCCGGGGAAGGTGCGGACGGGCAGCAACGGGTGCACTGGAAGGCGGCTCGGGGGCGGCGGCCCCTGGGACGGTGGAATGGCCTCGCCGGTGCCGATGACCGTTTCGCCGAGGACGAGCACCAGCGGTCCGCCCGCTACCTGCACGAGCCGGCCGTCGTCCGTGACGAGGACGAGACACGCGTGCTCGGGCAACCGTCACTCGACCGTCGTGGCGCGGGGTGCGTCAGCGGGTCAGCTCGTCGGCTGTGACGGCGAGGCACGCGGTGATCAGGACGGCGTTCTTCAGAACGTACTGCCCTTCCAGGGTGGGAACGCCGTTGTGCCACATGTCCTCGGGCAGCAGGACGATCGAGGAGAGGACGCCGGCCATGTGGAGGTAGAGCACGGCGAGGGCGTGTCGCAGGAGGATCCCGGTGAGCAGTGCCAGTCCCAGGCACACCTCCGCGGCTCCCAGCAGCGGCAGCAGGACCTCTGACGGGAGCAGGCCCAGCGTCAGCTTGGACGTCGCCCGGGTGGCGATCTGCTCGGCCGGGCTGGCGGAGGGGAAGAGCTTCAGCGCGCCGAAGCAGAGGAAGACCAGGCCCACGCTGACGCGCAGCGCGGTGAGGCTGTGGGGCTGGTACCGCTCGGCCGCGCGGTGCAGTGCGGCCGCCTGCCGTCGGCGGGATGCGGCCTGCGACGATCCGCGGGCGTCGCCGCCGTGCTGGGGGCGGCTTCGGGCGGGGAACCTACGGGGACGGGCCATCCGGTGCCTCCAGAGCATGACCGGCGGTAGGGACGAGGACCCCGGGATCAACGGGTGGGTGCAGGCCCCGCGAGGAGCGTCGCGGCTTCCTCGCGGGGCCTGCGGTCTAGGGCGCGCAGTGGTGGTGCGCCGGTGGGCTCAGCCGAAGTTGACGTCGCTGCACAGGAAGTACTTCTGGTCCATGTGCGACGCCTTCCAGACGGTCACCACGACGTGGCGTCCGCTGTATCCCGACGTGTTGACGTCCGTGGTGTAGTGCGGCTGGGAGGGGTAGCGGCCGGTCCTCTGCACCAGGTCGAGGTCGTTCCAGCCGATGAGCTGGGTCTGGGGGTCGAAGCCCTGCTTGGTGACGTAGATCTCCAGCCAGTCCGCGCCGTGCCGGGCCTCGTCGTAGAGGTCGACGGTGAAGCTGGAGCTGACGTTGCTGGTGATCCACGGGCCGGGGCGGTCGAGCGCGCCGTAGTTGGTCTCGCCCTGGCCGCCGGCGCTGCAAATCCGGCCGTCGGGGATGACCTGCTTGTAGTTGTCCCCGGTGTTGTTGGCGTAGACGGCCTTCCACGCGGTGATGGCGTTGGGGTTCTCGTGGTACGTGCGGTAGCACATGGGGTCCTGGGCCTCGTTCGGCTCGCTGGAGCCCCAGCGCTCCAGGCAGCCGTAGTTGCGGGTCTCGGGGGCGATGACCGTGCCGTGCGCGGAGGCCGTCGGCGCCTGGGTGAGCAGGCACAGCAGGCCGGCGGACAGTGCTGCGGCGCCCAGCGCGGTGCGGCGGGACGCGCGTGCGGGTACGCGGTTCATGGTGTTCTTCCTCCGTGTGTCGGGGAACGACCGGCCTGTCGCGCCGGCCTGTGAAGTGCCTTGGACGGGGTTCGGCCGAGGGTTCAGCCGCTGTGGGGGTCGCTCACCTCCCCTCGTGCGGGGCTGTCGGTGACTGTGGGGCGCCTGAGCAGCGCGGGAAGTGACCAGTCGCCGGGGCCGGCGACCGCCCGCGTGGGCTCAGAGGGTGGTGGTCCACTTCTGGCTGGACCACGTGCCGCAGTCCCACAGGTGCAGTCGGGCGCCGTCGGCCGAGCTCTGGCCTTCGACATCCAGGCAGCGGCCGGACTTGAGGTTCTTCAGGGTGCCGTCGGACTGGAAGGCCCACTTCTGGCTGTCCCAGCCGCCGCAGTCCCACAGGTGCGCGTCGGTGCCGTTGGCGGTGCCGCCGCCGACCACGTCGAGGCACTTGCCGCCGGACTTCATCTGCTGCCCGTCGAGCGTCCAGGTCATCGAGGGGACGTCGGCGCAGGACCACTGCTGGACGGCGGTGCCGTTGGCCGTGCCGCCGCCGGCGCGGTCGACGCACTTGCCGCTCGCGCCGTTGACGATCCGGCCCGAGGACGGGCCCGGCCCGGGGCCGGTCCCGCCCGGACCCCACGCGTTCCAGTTGTCCCAGTTCTCGCTGTCGAAGCCGAGCCGGCCGAGCTTGGTCGCGGACCAGTTGTCACCGGACTTCTGGACGACCGTGCCGCCGACGGTGTAGTTCTCCAGCTTGAGGCCGCGGCTCTGGCTGGTCTCGTTGCCGAGGGTCACCTTCTGGCCGGCCGCGTTGCTGTGCCGCTTGAGCAGGCTGACCTGGGAGCCGGCGTCCAGTTCGTTCCAGCCGCCGATGCTGAGGTTCTTCACGTGGATGTTCTCGGTGCTGGACAGGGCGAAGACGCGGATCGCGCAGTTCGTCATGCCTTCGACGGTGATGTTCTCGAAGGTCATGTTCTTCACCCACTGGTTGGGGTCGGCCTTGGTGGTCGATCCCATGTCCTCCCAGTGGGAGGAGGAGTTGAGGATGCAGGTGTTGTACTTGACGTCCTTCCAGTACATGCGGTTGTGGATGACGTGGGTGTTGGTCACCCGGACGTTGTCGATGCTGCGCGGTGTCCAGCCCCACTGGATCACGGGCCCGTTCTCGTTCTTCCAGACGACGGTGTTATCGATGCTGACGTCGCTGTGGTACATCTTCAGCACGTCGTCGTTGGCGTTGAAGAACGTGTTCTTCATGGTGCTGCCGCGGTAGAGCTCGATGCCGTCGGTCTGCCAGTACCAGGAGCCGACCTGCTTGTAGTTGTCGACCCGCATGCTGAACGTCTGCTCGTCGCCGTAGACCACGAAGGAGTGGTACGGCGGCTCGTTGATGGTGACGCCCTGAAGGTCGAGGTGCTGCTGCCGGCCCTGCGCCGACGCGAACTGGAGCATCTTCACGCAGGTGGAGTGGCAGTTGGACGCGCCGCTGAGGTGGTCGTAGTTGTTGGCGGTGTCGGCCTCGTAGACGTACTGCTCACCGGAGAGGACCCCGTAGCCGGTCACCTTGTACAGTCCCTGGCTGTCGTCGGGGAACCGGATGGCGCCCTTCACGTAGGCGCCGGGGGCCAGGTAGACCCATTTGACCTGCTTGGGCAGCAGGGCGTGGTATTTCGAGGTCATGTAGTAGGTGCCGGGGCGGAAGTAGACGATCTCCTGGCTGATCGTGTTCAGGTTGGTGACCTGGCCCTGGGACGGGTAGTGGATGCTCCCCGAGTCCGCGGTGGGGATCAGCCTGTCCTGCTCGGCGCCGGTCGGCGTCGGCTCGGCGAAGATCATCATGGAGTTGCGGGGCTCGGTGTGGATGGCCCGGTGGCCGCTGCCCGCGCTCGTGGTGAGCTTCCCGGCGTCGTTCGCCGGGCCGGACATGTCGTTGTACGCCGTGTACAACTGCGGGTCGAACTCGACCGAGAACCGGTGACCCTGGGCGCTGTAGGGCACCTTGACGCGGACGGTCGAGCTGTTGACGAGCTCCTTGGCGAAGGAGAGGCTGCTGGGCTTGATCTTGACCTGGTCGGCCGAGGAGATGGTCTGACCGGTGCGCAGTGAGACGTCGACCCACACGTCGGTGGAGTACTGGAAGGACGACCAGCTCATGGTGAGGTTCGCGGAGGACGAGAACTCGGCGCCGTCCTCCTTGGTGTAGCCGATCTTCCCCTTGCCGCTGCGGGGGATGCTCATGTAGGCGAACGAGTCGTACTTCGTGGTCGGCGCGGCCGCGGTGGCGACCTTCACGTCGTAGAAGGACGACCGCCGTACCTTGTCGTTCGCCGTGGGGCTGGTGGTGTTGAACTCGTGGTTGTCGTGCCACCAGGTCCGTAGCTGCGCGGTGTCCGCGGTGGTCGCCTCGGCCCTCGCGGCGGTGGCGGCCCTCGCGGCGGCGGCCCGTGCATCGGCGGCCGCGCGGGGCTGCGCGGGGGCGGCGAACGCCGAGGTGAGGGGCGCAAGGAGGGAAGCCAGGGCCAGGGCCAGGCCGACGGCGATCGCCGCCAGCCGTTCCGGGCCTCGCGGTCTTGCTGTGAGCATGGTGATGTCCTCTCCCTGGTGAATGGGGGGCAGGGCGAAGGCCCCTGGGTGCCCCGGCGGGGTGACGCGCCCGACGGGCGGGCGTGCCGCGTGCCCACGCTCCGGGGCACCGGCCGTTCGGACTCTCGGGCGCATCCGCGACCCCGGACTCATGGACGGCGACGGGGCAGTGGCGGGTGCGGGGCGACCGCCGCGCCGCGGCGGCGGCCCCAGCGGTCTGCGGTCCCGGACAACGTCCCCACATTTCTTCCCCGTGTCAATGAAATGAGCAGGATTCGTTGGCACGCAGAGCCCGAACGGCAGGAAGGGCGCGGAATGTAGCTCGCATATCAGGCATATAGGGCACACACTGATGCGATCACGGTTGCGTAACGCGATGTTTTCTTTCTTGACGCACGAAAAAGCGGGGGGACACACTCACGTCATACGCAGTCGGCCGGCGAAGCGCCGGCGGCGACGTGGGAGGCGCCATGACGATGTCCGGATCCCTCACGGCAGCCGGTCCGCCCCCTGGGGCAGCCGGCACCGGTCGCGTCGGGTTCGATGGGTTCGACCAGCTCCACCACACCTGACCGGTCACCGCTCCACCGATCACAGTTCCAGGAGGCACACGTGATGAGCCCGGCCAAGATCCGGTTCTCTGAGCTTGTCAGTGAGCAGACCCGCGCGGAGATCTTCGCGACGGTGCTCACCGTGGGCCCCATCTCGCGCACCCAGCTCGCCCAGCGCCTCGGTCTGGCGCCGTCCAGCGTGACCCGGATGCTGCCCCCGCTCCTGGAGCACGGCTATCTGCACGAGAGCGACACCGCCCCGCAGGGCAGGGGCCGCCCGCAGAAGATGCTGCACGTCAATCCGGACAAGCACCTGGTCGTCGGCATGAAGATCGGCCCCGCGCAGGTCTCCGGCGTGGTCACCGACATGGCGGCCAACGTCCTGGCCCGCGCCGAGGAGCCGATCGCCGACCGCACCCCCGAGACCGCCCTGTCCGCCGCCGCCGCCCTGACCGGAAGGCTCCTCTCGGAGGCGCCCGGGGCGGCGGACAGGGTGCTGGGCCTCGGCGTCGGAGTCAGCGGCCATGTCGACTCCGACGCCGGGATCTGCCGGTGGTCGGCCCTGCTGAACTGGAACAAGGTCGACGTGGCAGGCCCCCTGCACGAGGCGACCGGGCTGCGGGTGGTGGTGAACAACGACGTCAACACCCTGGTCGTGGCCGAGCGCTGGTTCGGGGCGGGCCGCGACGTGGACTCCTTCGCCGTGGTCACCGTCGGCCCCGGCATCGGCTGCGGCCTCCTCCTGGACGGCGCTCTGTTCTCCGGCGCCACCGGGCTGGCCGGCGAGCTCGGTCACCTGCCCCTGGACCCCGGGGGGCCCATGTGCAGTTGCGGCCGCCGCGGCTGTCTGGAGGCCCTCGCCGGAGACCGGGCCGTCCTGCGGCACCTGCGGGACGCCGGTGTGCCCTGCGACACGATCGCCGAGGCGATCGACCTGGCCCGCGCCGCGGAAGGCTCGTCGTGGGCCGTCGCCCGGTCCGCGTTCGCCGAGGCGGGAACCGCCCTGGGGCGAGGGCTTGCCGGCATGTGCAACCTTCTGAACCTCGAGAAGATCATCATCGCCGGGGAGGGCACGGTCGCCCATGACCTCTTCGGCCCGGCCATGACCACGGCCCTGGAGGCGCACGCCTTCTCCACGGCCGCCCGCGACTGCGACATCCACGTCGATCCCGTGCGCCACGACCTGTGGGCACGAGGAGCGGCGTGCCTGGTCATCCGCGACGCGGTGGGCGCCGCCATCTCCTGACTCCGGCACCGCGACCGGGCGTCGGGCGGCCCGCCCACGCCCGCACACCGTCACACCCCCAAGCCATCACACCAAGTGACCACGTACTCACGATGAGGTTCTGACGTGCCCGTGAACGAAGCCGGCCCCGCCGACTCCTGGTGGAGCGACGCGGTGGTCTACCAGATCTACCCGCGCAGTTTCGCCGACTCCAACGCGGACGGCATCGGCGATCTGCAAGGGATCACCGAGCGCCTCGACTACCTCTCCCAGCTCGGTGTGGACGTGCTGTGGCTCTCCCCGGTCCACCCGTCCCCGCACGACGACAACGGCTACGACATCAGCGACTACCAGGACATCGACCCGCTCTTCGGCACCCTCGCCGACTTCGACCGGCTCCTGGCGTCCGTGCACGAGCGCGGCATGAAGCTCGTCCTGGACCTGGTGGTCAACCACACCTCCGACGAGCACCCCTGGTTCACGGACTCCCGCGACGGCGGGCCGAACGGGCCGCGGCGCGACTGGTACATCTGGCGCCCGCCCCGCGACGGCATGCGGCCCGGTTCCCCGGGCGCCGAGCCCAACAACTGGGAGTCGTGGTTCTCCGGTCCCGCCTGGACCTACGACGAGGCGTCCGGCGAGTACTACCTGCACACCTTCTCCCGCAAGCAGCCGGACCTGAACTGGGACAACCCCGAGGTCCGCCGGGCCGTCCACCGCATGATGCGCTGGTGGCTCGACCGCGGCGTCGACGGCTTCCGCATGGACGTCATCAACCTCATCTCCAAGGACCCCGCCCTGCCCGACGGGATCGTCCCCGAAGGCGGCCGCTACGGCGACGGCACCCCCCACTACGTCTGCGGGCCCCGTATCCACGACTATCTCGCCGAGATGCACCGGGAGGTCCTCGCCGGCCATCCGCGCCGTCTGCTCACCGTCGGCGAGATGCCCGGGGTCACCGTCGAACAGGCCAGGCTGTTCACCGACCCCGCCCGCCGCGAACTCGACATGGTCTTCAGTTCGAGCACGTCGGCCTCGACCAGGGGCCCGGCGGCAAGTTCGACGTGCGCCCCCTGAGGCTGACCGACCTCAAGGCCAGCCTCGGCCGCTGGCAGACCGGACTCGGCGACACCGGCTGGAACAGCCTGTACTGGAACAACCACGACCAGCCCCGCGCGGTCTCCCGCTTCGGTGACGACAGCCCCGCCCATCGCGACCGCTCCGCCAAGCTGCTGGCCACCGTCCTCCACCTGCACCGCGGCACGCCGTACGTCTACCAGGGCGAGGAACTGGGCATGGCCAACGCCCCGTTCGCCACCATCGACGACTTCCGCGACATCGAGTCGCTCAACCACTACCGCGAGCAGACCGCCCTGGGCGCCGATCCCGAGGAGGTCCTGGACGGACTGCGCCGCCGCAGCCGCGACAACGGCCGCACCCCCATGCAGTGGGACGCCACCGGGCACGCCGGCTTCACCGCCGGCACGCCCTGGATCGCGGTCAACCCCGACCACACCACCGTCAACGCCAAGGCCCAGCTCGCCGACCCCGACTCGGTCTTCCACCACTACCGCCGGCTGATCGCCCTGCGGCACACCGAACCCGCCATCACCCACGGCGACTTCCGCATGCTCCACCCGGACCACGAGCAGCTCTACGCCTTCATCCGGCACGACCCCGCGTCGGGCTCCGAGCTGCTGGTCCTGGCCAACTTCGGCGGATCCGACCTCACGGCCGACCTGCCCGAAGGCTGGGAGGGAAGCGAGACGCTCATCGCGAACGTCCCCGCGCCCGCGCCGCTCACGACCCGGCACACGCTCCAGCCGTGGGAAGCCCGGGTCCACCGCCGTCGCCGCACCTCCTGAGCACCCTCACCGCCCGCTCCGCGCACACCCGAGGAACCTTCATGACGATCATGCGCTTCCGTGCCGCCCGCCGTGCCGTGCTGGCCGTGTCCGCCCTGGCACTCGTTGCACCCCTCGCCGCGTGCGGCGACTCCGGTGCCGCGGAGGGCGACGGCAAGACCCTGCGCCTGTGGCACTACGAGGACAAGGACGGCGCCCTCGGCAAGGCATGGGCCGCCGCCATCGACGAATTCGAGAAGACCCACCCCGAGGTGAAGGTCGTCTTCGAGCAGAAGACCTTCGAGCAGATCCAGCAGAACGCGGGCATGATCCTCAACTCCGACAAGGCCCCGGACGTGCTGGAGTACAACAAGGGCAACGCCACCACCGGCCTGCTCGCCAAGCAGGGCCTGCTCACGGACCTCACCGCCGTGGCCAAGGAGCGCGGCTGGGACAGGATCATCAGCGAGAGCGCCTCCGTCACCGCCCGCTACAACGCCAAGGGCGAGATGGGCGGCGACAAGTGGTACGGCATCCCCAACTACGGCGAGTTCGTCCTGGCGTACTACAACGACGACCTGTTCAAGAAGCACGGCGTCGCCAAGCCCACCGACTTCGCCGGCGTCGAGGCCGCCCTGGCCAAGTTCAAGGCCGCCGGCGTCACCCCGCTCGCCAACGCGGGCAACGACCACCCCGCGGGCCACTGGCTGTACCTGCTCGCCCTGTCCCGGGCCGACAAGACCTGGGTCGACAACTACCAGTTGTACAAGGGCGAGGTCGACTTCCACGGCCCCGAGTGGACCTACGCCGTGGAGAAGTACAAGGAGTGGCTGGACAAGGGCTACTTCGACAAGGACGACGTCGGCCTGAAGGGCACCGACATGACCGAGCAGTTCGTGTCCGCCAAGCGGCCCATCCTGGTCGGCGGGAACTGGTGGTTCGGCGGTCTGAGCACCGACATCAAGGACTTCTCCTGGTCCACCGCCCCCTACCCGGGCAGCGAGCGGACCCTCGGCTCGGGCGGCAACCACTGGGTGATACCGACCAGGGCGAAGAACAAGAAGCTCGCCGAGGACTTCATCGACATCACCATGTCGGAGAAGATCCAGAAGCTGATCGGCGAGCAGGGCAACGTCCCCCTCACCGTCGACGCGGACGCCGTCTCCAACCCCAGGTCCCGCGCGCTCATCACCGCCTTCAACACCTACCAGGGCAGCAACGAGCTCGCCTTCTACCCCGACTGGCCCGTCGCCGGCTACTACGACACGTGGATGGCCGCCACCCAGAACCTCATGAACGGCGGCAAGCCCCACGCGGTGCTCGACGAGCTCGCCGCCCCGTACGAGAAGCACGTCGCCTCCCGGTCCTGAGGCCGGCGCCGGACCTCGCGCCGTTTCCGGGGACGGCGTCCCGCCCGTCACGGGACGCCGTCCCGCCCACCTAGGAGCAACAGTGAAATCCACCCGTCACCCGCGGTCCACCGGGTACGCCGTCTTCCTCCTGCCGGGCCTGCTGCTGAGCCTGCTCTTCCTCGCCGTCCCGCTGGTGATGACCTTCGTCTACAGCTTCACCACCTGGCAGGGCATCGGCACCCCGTCCTTCACCGGCCTGGACAACTACCGCCGCCTCCTGGACGACGCCGACTTCTGGGCCTCCTTCCGCAACATCGCCGTCGTCATCGTCGGCATCTCCGTCGTCCCGACCCTGCTCGGCCTCTTCCTGTCCGCGCTGCTGTTCGACTACGTGGGCAAGAAGCACGGCGACGGCGTCGTCACCGTGCTCCGCTCCGGCCTGTACCTGCCCCAGGTCGTCCCCGTGGCCGTCACCGGACTGATGTGGGGCTGGATCCTCGCCCCCGAAGGCGCCGCCAACCGCCTGCTCCAGACGATCGGCCTCGACTCCCTCACCAGGAACTGGCTCGGCGACCCCGACCTGGCCCTGTGGGCCGTGCTCACCGTGCTGGTGTGGATGCAGCTCGGCTACCCGCTCGTGCTGTTCCTGTCCGGCCTGCAACGCATCGACCCCGAGCTGTACGAGGCGGCCGCCCTCGACGGCGCCTCCTGGTGGACGCGCTTCACCCGCATCACCGTCCCGATGCTGCGCCCCGAGGTGTACGTGGTCCTGGTCACCACCACCATCGCCGGCCTGAAGGTCTTCGCCCAGATCTTCGTCCTCACCGGCGGCGGGCCGGGCAACTCCACCCTGGTCCCGTCCTACTTCGCCTACCAGAACTTCTTCGAACGCGCCGACGTCGGCTACGGCTCGGCGATCTCCAGCACCATCACCGTCCTGGTGCTGCTCATCGCCGGGACCTTCCTGACCCGGCAGGCCCGCGAGAACGGATGAGCATGAGCACCGACACCAGCCCCAAGCCCCCCGTCCTCGAGGCACCCGCCGCTCCGGCGGCGACCGCTCGCCCACGCCGCCGCGCGGTCCGGCGCCGCGGGCGCGGCGCCGGCTCCTACGCCGTGCTCACCGCGGTCGGCCTGTTCGTCGCGGCGTTCCTCGCCCCGTTCCTCATCATCCTGTTCAACTCGTTCAAGAGCAGCGCCGACTACCGCGCCAACGGCCCGCTGTCCTGGCCCGCCGACTGGAACTGGAGCATCATCCAGGACGTCTGGCAGCGCGTCGACTTCACCCAGAAGCTCCTCAACAGCGTCCAGACCAGCCTCGGCGTCGTCGTCATCGCCGTCGTCCTGGCCCTGTTCAACGCCTACGCCCTGGGCATCGGCCGGGTCCGGCTGCGCACCGCCTTCCTCGTCTTCTTCCTGGGCATGAACGTCCTGCCGCAGGAGGGCCTGGTCTACCCCGTCTACTACCTGTTCAAGGAGGTGGGGCTGTACGACAGCAAGCTCGGCTACACCCTCCTGGTGGGCGTCACCTACAGCGCCTTCGGCACCTACCTGCTCTCCTCCGTCTTCAGCAGCTTCCCCCGCGAGCTCATCGAGGCCGCCTCCCTGGACGGCGCGGGCCGCTGGACCATCCTGTGGCGCATCGTGCTCCCCATGAGCTGGCCCACCCTGTCGGTGATGTGCGTCTTCTTCTTCGTCTGGAGCTGGAACGAGTTCCTCTACCCGCTCGTGCTGCTGATCTCCAACGACAACCAGACCGTCCCGCTGGGCCTGTCCGTCATGCAGGGCCAGTACACCAGCGACCCCACGGCCATGAGCGCCGCCGCCCTGCTCGGCATCGTCCCGATGGTCGTCTTCTTCCTCCTCTTCCAGCGCTCCCTCACCCGCGGTCTCACCGCGGGCGCCGTCAAATAGCAGCGGGAGGTGGATCCGCGGACCGCCGGCCCGGCGAGGTCCCCGACGGGGCGGCGCAGTCCCCGCGAGCCGGGCGTCGCCGGAGAGCTCCGCCCACGGGCCGGCACGGGCAGGCCGGAGGCGAGGCCGGCGGGCGCGGGGAGGACCGTCGTGTCAGGGCGCGCCTTGCCCCCGTGGACAGCGCTTGCCATGATCTGCGGGTGCACAGTGCCACCAAGCGGGACCTGAGCAGATCCGAGATCCAACGGGTGATCGCCGCCGCGCTCGGTCCCACCGCGGAGATCATGTCGCTGCACGAGTTCACCGACGGGTTCTTCAACGCCGTCCACGGCGTCGATCTCGCCGACGGCACCCGCCTCGTCCTCAAGGCCGCTCCGCCCCCGGAGGTGAAGCTGCTGCGGTACGAGGTCGACCTCATGCGCACCGAGCACGAGTTCTTCCAGCGGGCCGCTGAGGCAGGCGTGCCACTGCCCGCGCTCCGCCACGCCGATCTCGACGGCGGCTACCTCCTGCTCGACCGGCTGAAGGGCACCTCCCTGCATGCCCTCGCTCCGCGGCTCACCCCGGAGCAGGAGTACTCGATCCGCCGCGAGCTCGGTCGGATCAGCGCCAGGATCACCACGGTCACCGGCGAACTGTTCGGCTATCCGCGCCGCGACGGCCGCACCCGCTCCACTGACTGGCGCACCTCGTTCCTGTCCCTCATCGACGACATCCTGGCCGACGCGGTCGAGTACGACCGGCCGCTGCCCATGGCCGCGGGCGACATCGCCGCACTGGTCCGCCGCCACGCGCCACTGCTGGATGACGTCAGACGCCCGGCGCTGGTGCACTTCGACCTCTGGGACGGCAACGTCTTCGTCAACGAGGACCTGAGCATCGAGGGGATCATCGACGGAGAGCGGGCGCTGTACGCCGACCCCCTCGCGGAGCTGGTGTCCTTGCTGATGTTCCGTGAGCCCGACGCGGTGCCCGGTGTGCTCGACGGGTTCCTCGGGCGAGGGCTCACCGACCGGGAACGCGTGCGGTTGACCATGTACAACGTGTACCTCGGGCTCATCCTCGTCACCGAGGGGGCGGTGCGCGCCTACGATCCCGTCGAGCACGAGACCATGTTCCGCCGGGACACCGAGCGGCTCACCGAACAACTGCGGCGCCTGCAACAGCTTCCAGCCTGAGCGGGCACCGTCAGCGGCTGCTGTCCTCCAAGCACACCGCACCGCATGAAGCGGAAGGCGACGTGCTCGCCGCCCAGCGCGGGGAACGCGCCCGCGTCCGCGTCGGGACGTGGACGGGCGGCGCGGGTGGGAGGTCCCGCCGTGGAGGGCGCGTGGCGTGCGGCCGCGCGTGCGCGGGCTCGGTCTTCGCTCCGCACGGCCGTGCGTCACGAAGAGATCGGTCCCGCGCAGGCACCCGGATCGAGCTCACGGTTCCCGGGGGAGGGATGTGACCTGGCGAGGTCGAGCGGTCCTTTCCGCTCTCGGTTCCGCTGGGTGGCGGGTGGTGTGCCAGGGCCGGCCGGTCGGGAGTCCGCCCGGCGGAGTCAGAACTGGTTCTCGCCGCCGTTGACGTGCAGGGTGGTGCCGAGCATGAAGCTGCTGTCCGCGGAGGCGAGAAAGGCCACGGCGGCGGCGACCTCCTCCGGGCGTCCCCTGCGGCCGATCGGGACTCCCGCCGCGAGTTCCGCCTTGACGGCGGCCGCGTTCTCCTCGCCGATGGCGAGGTCGACTCCGGGGGTGTCGATCGCGCCCGGCGCGACCGTGTTGACCCGGATGCCCCTGTCCTTCAGCTCGTTGGCCCAGGTCCGCGCGAGGGACCGGACCGCGGCCTTCGACGCCGCGTACAGGCCGAAGGCCTCCCGGCCGTCGTCGGCGCGGATGGAGTCGTTCAGGATCACCGAGGCGCCGTCGTTGAGCAGTGGCAGCGCCTTCTGCACGGTGAGCAGTGTGCCCCGGACGTTGATGCCGAAGATCTGATCGAACTGTTCCCCGGTGGCCTGCGCCAACGGTGCGAGCGTGGCCATGCCCGCGTTGGCGAAGAGCACGTCCAGGCCCCGGCCGCGGTCACGGATCGCGTCGTACAGCCGGTCCAGGTCGGTCGGCTCCGATATGTCGCCCGGCACCGCGGTGACCGCGGAACCGATCGACTCCACGGCCCTGTCGAGTGCCTCCTTGCGCCGACCGGTGATGAACACATGGGCTCCCTCGGCCGCCAGCCGGGCGGCGGTGGCCAGGCCGATTCCGGTGCTGCCGCCGGTGACGACGGCGGTCTTGCCTTCCAACTGTCCCATTGCTTGAGCTCCCCAAACTTAGATACCGATCGGTGCAGAATGGAACTGTAGCACTTCTGCACCGATCGGTATCAAGAGATAGGATGGGGTCGTGGAGACCACCCGGAGAGCGCCGATCGGCCGGCCGAGGGGCTTCGACGCCGACGAGGCCCTGGAGCGGGCGATGATGGTCTTCTGGGAGCAGGGCTACGAGGGCGCCAGCCTGACCGACCTGACCCGGGCCATGGGCATCACCCGCAAGAGCATGTACGCGGCCTTCGGCAACAAGGAGGAGCTGTTCCGCAAGGCGCTGGAGCGCTACACCGAAGGCCCCGCCGCCTATGTGGCCCGCGCGCTGGAGAAGCCGAGCGCCCGGGAGGTGGCCACGGCGTTCCTCGCCGGCTCGGTCCGCACGACCACCCGCCCCGGCTGCCCCGCCGGGTGCCTGGGCGTGCAGGGCTCGCTGGCCTCCGGCGACAACGGCCGGGCGGTCCAGGACGCCCTGGTCGCCTGGCGCGACGACGGCCGCGCCCGTCTCCGCCGCCGGTTCCAGCGGGCCGTCGACGAGGGTGATCTGCCCCCCGGCGCGGACCCGGAACTGCTCGCCCGATACCTCATGACCGTGTCGAACGGCATCGCCGTCCAGGCCGCCGGCGGCGCCACCCGCTCCGAACTCCAGCGGGTGGCCGACGCGGCGCTGCGGAGCTGGCCACCCATCTGAGAGTCGGTGCCCGCGGGAGCGTCAGGACCACAGGGATGTGATGGCGCCGGGTGGCGAGTGGTGTGCCGGCGTCGGCCCGGTGATGTCGCTGACGGGGCTTCGGACGGTGGTGAGGGAGTGGTGCCGATGGCCACATCCGCCGCACCACCGCTCGTCGGCGATCACGGGCCCTCCGGCGGGCCCTTGACCTCGGTGGCTGTGCGGTCATGCGGTTGTGGCGGGTGGTTGAGGTCTGTCGCCGTGTGGTGCCGCGGCGTGGTGGCGGTGGGGTGGTCACAGGCATGCGGCAGCGGCTCCTGGCCCGCGGCCAGGCCCTGCGGGCGATGCCGGCCCGCGAGTCGGCGCATGGTCGGGCGTCGGGCCGCGACCTTATTCTTGAGCGAGCGATCCAGATAGGCTACGGTGGGGTCATGGCGAGGACCCGGGAGTTCGACACCGAGGCGGCGGTGAGCCGCGCCATGGAACTGTTCTGGACGCGCGGCTACGAGGCGACCTCGGTGCGCGATCTGGCCCAGCACCTGGAGATCGGGCAGGGGTCCCTGTACGCCGCGTTCGGCGACAAGGACGGCCTGTACCGGGCCGCGCTGGAGCACTACCGCACCACCCTCGCGGCGGCCGCCCTGCGCAGCCTGGAGGAGGGAGCGGACGCCCGCGCGGCGATCCGTACGCTGCTGACGGAGCGGATCCGCATCGCCGTCGGCAGCGGCGGCCGGGGCTGCCTGGCCGTCAACGCCGCCTGCGAGCGGCTGCCTCAGGACGCGGCGACCCTGCGCACCGTGCGCGACATGCAGGACGCGAGCCGCGAGGCGCTGACCGAGGTGCTGCGGGCCGCGACGGAGCGGGGCGAGATCGCGGCGCGGCACGACCCGCACACGGTCGCCGCGTTCCTGGTCACCTTCCTCAACGGGCTGCTGGTCTCCTCGAAGATCACACCGGACGCGCGCGCCCTCGAACCCCTCGTGGACATCGCGCTGACCGCTCTCGACTGAGGGGCCCGGCGGCCTCGGCCGGGCCTTTCTCATGCGCCGAATCTGTAACGCCCGCTAAAGAAAATGAGCACCCATTCCCGGCCGCGACGCCGGCGCCCCCATCAGCGCCGACGGCCCGAGCCGCCCGCTGACCTCATCGAGCCACCGCGCCCACTCACGACAGGAAGCACCACGTCATGATGTACGACCACACCGCAACGCCCATGGCCACCGGCCGTGCCGCCGTCAACGGAACGAGCCTGCACTACCGGACGGCCGGGTCCGGCCCCGCTGTGGTGCTGCTGCACGGCGTGCCCAAGACCGGCTACCACTGGCGTCATCTGGTCCCGAAGCTGACGCCCCACCACACCGTCGTCGTGCCCGACCTGCGCGGTCTGGGTGACTCCGCCCGCCCCGCGGACGGCTACGACTCCGCGACGATGAGCGACGACATCGCCGAGCTGATGGCCCGCCTCGGACATGGGACCTACGCCGTGATCGGCGAGGACTGGGGCGCGGTGATCGGCTACCAGCTCGCCACTCGCCACCGCGACCACGCCACCTCCCTGGTCTACGCCGAGGCCCTGTTCCCCGGCTTCGGCTTCGAGGACCACACCGCCCTCACCCCCGAGAATGTCTCCAGCGGCATGCACCTGTGGCACCTGGGCTTCTACTTCCAGCCCGACGTCCCCGAGATGCTGATCGCCGGGCACGAGCGCGAACTGATCACCTACATGATCAAGAACGAGCGCAGCCACCCCGACACCGCCACCCCCGACGCGATCGAGGAGTACGTGCGCTGCTACTCCATGCCCGGCGGCATCCGCGCGATGCTCGCCGTCTACCGGGCGATGCTCACCGACGCCGAACAGAACCGGCAGGCCGCACGCAGGAAGCTGGACATCCCGGTGCTGGCGCTCGGCGGCTCCGCCTTCATCGGCGAACGCAACGAGTCCCAGGCGCGGCTCGTGGCCCACCACGTCACCGGACACGTCTTCGACGCGGGCCACGACCTCGCGGAGGAGGTACCCGACGAGATGGCCGACGTCGTCCTGCCCTTCCTCGCGGCGCACGGGTAACCGACGTCCGTCCGCCGGGACGGGAATGCCCCCGCGGACGGACCGGTCACCACACGCAGCCTCATCGGCCCGGGGGCATCACGTGATACGCCGTCCGACGCCGCCTCCCAGGTCTCGGTGCGCTGGAAGGCGACGCCGCTGTGCGCGGGCCGGCGGCGCGTTTCCGGATCGGACGTCACCGCACATCCGACCGCCACGACCACCGACCCCGCGAATCAACCCAGCAAGTCAACCCGGCGAGTCAACCCGGTCAGAGCACTGGCTCATTCCTTGAGGAACTCGATGATCTGCGGGGCGATCTTCTTCGGTGCCATGACGACCGCGCCGTGGTTGAGGCCGGGCAGGGTGCGGTGGTCGGCCTGCGGCAGGATCTCGGTGATGGCGCGGGCTGCGCGCCGGAAGGCGGCCGGGCTCTTGCCGCCGGTCAGCACCCGGGTGGGCACGCTCGCGCCCTTCCACTCCTCGGCGTTGAGCGGCCTGCCCTGCTGGGTGCCGCCCATGACCGCGATGTCGTAGGGCAGGGTGCGGGCCAGCCTGGTGAGGTTCGCCCACATCCTCGGCATCAGCTTCATGAAGAACACGGCGATGCCGGGCATGCCCTGCACCCTGGTCATGAAGTACTTGACCGCGTCGCTGTCGCGGCCCTGCGCGAGCAGCGCGGTGACCTGCTGCGCGAGGTCCCCGGGCGGGCCGTCGTCGCCGTCGGCGACCACGAACGGCGGCTCGTACAGGGCCAGGCGGTCGACACCGACTCCGGCGGCGGCCGCGCGCAGGGCCAGGACGGCCCCGGAGGACGAGCCGAACAGCGACGCCGAGCCGCCGACGTACTCGATCAAGGCAGCGATGTCCTCGATCTCGCGCTCGACGGCGTAAGCGTCGGCGTCACCGCTGGCACCCCGGCCGCGCCGGTCGTAGTTGATCACCGTGAAGTGATCGGCGAGGAGGGCTGCGAGCTTGGCCGTGTCAGAGCGGTCAGCCAGGGCCGAGGCCACCAGGACGACGGCCGGCCCACTGCCCGACTGCTCGAACGCGATCTCGGTGCCGTCGGCGGAGACGACACGCGCGTCGGTCTTGGCTGCCTGCCCTCGGGTTGCTGACATGTCCTTCTCTCCGTTCACATAGGGGCCGATACTGCTACGGCGCGAGCTGCTGCCGTTGAGACCGCCGAGGGGCGGAAAACTCATCGGAGCCCCTGGGGCCGGGACGCGCGGTAACGGAACACCTGCGAGACGGACGCCATGAGGGACGGTGTGCCGCGCGGCGGAGGGAGCGACCCGGCGCCGCGGACGGGGTGGCCGAGGACGTGGGCCGGGCCGTGACGGTGGCTCCGCCGTCGGCGCGTCCGCGGCGATCCGGCGGGGCCCACCGAGTCGGCATGAGGGCTGTGGGACGTGCCAGGAGGAGACCTCAGGCGGGCAGTTTCGTGTCGATGACGAAGCTGATCTCGATGACCTGGCCGGGCAAGGTGAGTTCAGTGACGCCCAACACCGTGCTGGCCGGGCGGTGGTCGCCGAAGTAGCCCAGATTGCCCTCCGCCGTCGCCGCGGCGTTCTGCCGGAGGTTCACCACGTACAGGGTCTGCGAGACGATCTGGTTCCGGGTGGCGCCGTAGTGGTCCAGGACCTTGTCCATGTTGGCGTGGGTCCGTTCGAGCTGGGCGGCGAAGTCGCCCGGGTGGAGGAACTCGCCTGCCTCATCGAACGCGAGCTGTCCGGAGACGTGGATCAGCTCGCCGGACTTGATCGCCTGGGAGTAGCCGAAGTCGCTCTCGGCCGGCACGTTGTAGTTGAAGACATCGATGGTGGTCACGGTGCTCGCCCTTCCGGTGCACTCTCTTGTGGTTACTCGGAAACTGTAGGAGAGTGGCGGTTGACCTGGAAGAACGCACTTTTCGGTGACTGGGGAACCTGATGGTGACCAAGCAACTGCTCAAAGGCCTGCCCGAGGACGCTGACCTGCGGCGCGCGGACTCCCTGGCACGGGAGATCTTCTCGGACGTCGCCAACAAGTGGGCGCTCCTGATCATCGAGGCGCTCGGCGAGCGCACCCTGCGCTTCAGCGAGCTGCGGAGCGAGGTCGAGGGCATCAGTCACAAGATGCTCACCCAGAACCTGCGCATGCTGGAGCGCAACGGCCTGGTCGACCGGAAGGTGCACCCCACCGTGCCGCCGCGAGTCGAGTACACCCTCACCGAGCCGGGCCGGGCCCTGCGCGCCGCGGTCGACGCCATATGCGGCTGGACCCACCAGTACCTCGGTCACATCGAGAGTGCTCGCGGCCGTTTCGACGCCTGACGGGCACCGCAGCGACGCCCTGGCGCTACTGCCGCGCTCGTTCGAAGCCTCATCGTGCGGCAGACGCGACGCGGGGAAACCCATCCGGGATCGCCTGGGGACGGCGATCGGAAAGACCGCCGTCCCCGTGTCACCGGAGGTTCAGTGGATCCTGAAGCCGTCGATGCGGACCCCGCCCGGGTGGTTCGGGAACAGGTAGAGGGTCCACTTCTCGATCGGGGCGGCGGGCTGCCACCTTCCGTCCCCGTGCCACTGGACGCGGTTGTTCCCGGTCGAGAGCTGCTTCATCCAGCCGAGGAAGTACGCGCCCGACCACCTTTCCTCCCCGGCGTTGGCCCAGCAGTAGGTCCGGGTGCCGTGCTCACCGCTGCCGCCCAGGTCGTGCCCGTAGACCATGGCGAGGTCTGTCCTCAGTCCGCATTCGATCCTGTTGATCGCGGTCGCCTGCGTCGTGGTGCCGAGGGTGACCGAGACCGCCGCCACGACGGTCGTCAGCGCGGACAGGACCAAGCGTTTGGCTCTTTGGTTCATGGAAGTTCTCCTTCTCGTTCCGTATGAGGGCCGGACGGTGGTGCGGCCTGGCACAGTGCCGTCCGGAGTCGAGGGGTGAGGGTTTGGTTCAGGTCGTGTCAGACGCGGCCAGCAGGTGTGCGGCCCGGTCGACCTGCGCCTGAACCTGTTTCTTGTAGCCGGTCAGGACTTCGGCGTTGGCGGATATGAGCTGCTGCTGGTATCCGGCGAGGACGGCGAAGTAGACGGCGGCCAGATTCGATGACCGCGTGCAGGACTCGTCGGCCGTGGCCGCGGCGATCTCCTTCGTGGTCACCTTCTTGGCGTTCCGGAAGCGGTTGGCCAGCTCCTCGGGATCGTCGGCCGGGTGCCCCGCCGAGCTCATGCAGGCCGACCAGCGTTCACGCGCGGCACCGACCCGGCTGTCCGCGGCCGCCCGCTGGAACGACTGGCCGAACAGGTCCTGGGTGAGCTTCCAACCCTGGGTGCCGGCGAGAGACGGCACTTGCTTGTCCGCTTTGTCCCAGCAGGCGTTGTAGTCATCCAATTCCTGGCCGGTCGGGCCTTGGGTGGCTGGAATCGGTACTGCGACATGGAAACCGATGCGCTTGGCGGTCGCACTGCCGATGTAGCCCCAGGCGCCGGCCGGGTGGATCGCTTCTTTCTCTTCTTTCGTCTTCGCGGCAGTCCGGGTCTTCTTCCGGCTTGAATAGCTTGTGTATCCCCGGTTTTGCATGCAGCGGGCGACCAGCACCTCGTTTGTCCGGTACAGCAGGACGTCGTCCTGCTCGGAGGTGCCGTAGTCGGAGAGCGGGAGGTCCGTCAGACCGTCGTATCCGGTGGCGGGCGCTGTCGATGTGGCCGCGATGGGCGGCGGGGTCGGCGTCACATGCGCCGCGCTGTCGGCGAGGCCCGCGGAGCAGCCGGTGGCCAGCAGGCCGGCAGCGATCGCCGTGAGGGAGGTCATGCTCACGACGGGCCGTACGGCTCGCCGCGCGCCGGGGGCGGCTCGAACGGTTCTCATGCTGGACTTGCCCTTTCCGGGAGCAGGAGCGCGGTGCCGGTCGCAGGGAGGCCAACCGGTTTTCCTTGGATCGGCCGGTCCACCGACCCTGAGAGCCGCGACCCGGGCGCGGAGCCAGGTACGCGGACGGCGAGCATTGGGGTGCTTCATGGACGGAAACTTCCGCCACCCGATCGGGGCGGACGTGACAAGTAGACTGCTCGTCACGAGCAATGCCCAGGCAGAACAGCAGGCACAAGTACCGCGGGTACAAAATGCCTGCGCGCATACTCGGCGGGGAGGCGGACATTGGACAGCTCGTTAGCGGCGCTCTTACGGCGCCTGCGGCATGCGGCCCATATGACCATTGAGGAGTTGTCGAACGCTTCCGGGGTGAGCGTGCGAGCGATCGGCAACCTGGAGCGCGGTGAGAGCCTCGGGCCGCAGCGCGCCACCGTGATCGCGCTCGCGGACGCGCTACGACTGACTGGTGACTGTCGCGACGAGCTGCTGCGGGCCGCCCGCGCCGGCCAGCGCCGCAGCCCGGCCCCGGCCCCGGGGCTGATGGCGATGCCGCGCGCGGTGCCCGACTTCACCGGCCGCGGCCAGGAAGTGGGCTGGCTGGCCTCGCTCACGGACGGTTCGCCGGACGAGCCGGCGCCCATCGTCGTGATCTCGGGCCAGCCGGGGGTCGGCAAGACCAGCTTGGCCGTGCACGCCGTCAGTGAGCTGTCGCACCGCTTCCCCGACGGGTGCTTCTTCGTCGACCTGCGCGGCCTGGAGGCACGCCCACTGGACCCCGGCGTCGTTCTGGAACGGCTGATCCGCACCCTGGCGCCGACCCATAAGCGGCTGCCGCTCGATGTGGGTGCCCGGGCGGCCCTGTACCGGTCCGTGGCCGCCGAGCGCCGGATCGCCGTGGTGTTGGACAACGCGGCGGACGAGGCCCAGGTGCGTCCCCTGCTGCCGGCGACCGGCGCGGTCCTGACAGTGATCACCAGTCGTCGGCTGCTCACCGGCTTGGAGGGGGTGGCCCGGCTCCCACTGCCGCCACTGCCTGACGCGGAAGCCCGCGACCTGCTGGAGCGCCTGATCCCCGGCCCACCCGCTGCCGGCCATGTCACCGACGCGATATCGCGACTGGCGCACTCCTGCGGCAACCTCCCGCTGGCCCTGCGGATCGTCGGCAACCGCATGGCCAGCCGCCCCGACTGGTCACCCGACCGGCTCGCCGCCCGTCTGGAGGACGAGGAACGCCGTCTGGACGCACTGACCGCCGGCGACCTGAAGGTCACCGTGGCTTTCGAGTTGTCCTACACACAGCTCTCCGGCGCCGCGCAACGACTCTTCCGACGACTGTCCCTGATGCCGGGACCGCACTGCGGCCCTCGACTGGCCTCAGTGCTGGGAGGACTGCCGGACGCCGACACGGAGGACGCCCTGGACGAGCTGGTCGAGCTCGGTCTGGTTCAGTCACGTTTCACTGCGCGCTACCGGCTGCACGACCTCCTCCGGATCTTCGCCCGGCGGCGACTGGAGCAGGAGGAGCCCGAGGATGAGCGCGCCGCCGTCGAAGCACGAGCGGTGGACTGGCTGCTGGACACGGCGATCGCGGCCGGCCGCTGGTTCGAACCGGACTACTACAAGGCTCTCCCCGAGCACTGGGACGACCGCGTGCGGCTGAACTCCCCCGAGGCCGCACAGCAATGGTTGATGGACGAGGCCGACGGCTGGCTCGCCGCGCTGGAACTGGCCGCCGCCACCGGAAGGTTGCGACGGGTGGTCGACGTGGCCGAAGCCATGCACTGGTTCTCCGACCGCTGGACCCACTGGGGCTACTGGCCCCGGGTGTTCACCCTGTCCAGCGACGCCGCCGCCGAGCTTGCCGACCACACCGCCGCCGCAACGCATCTGAACTACCTCTCCTGGGCGCACAACACTTGCCTCGGCGACACCGCGGGAGCGATCGACTGCGCCCGTCGAGCCCACGCGGAAGCGGTCATCGCTGGGGACCTGCGACAGCAGGCGTGGGCCGACTCGTACCTGGCGGTGGCGCTGTTGAAGGCCGGGGATGCCCACGGCGCGCTGCCGCTGGCCGACCGGGCGATGCGAGGGTTCCGCTCCGTCAACGATCGAGAAGGCATGGTGATGCACGCGCTGTCCACCCTGGGTAGGGCGCTCGAGCGCATCGGGAAGCCCGACGAGGCGCTGTGGGCCTACAGGCACAGGCTCACATTGGCGTCCGACCCGGCCACCGCGCCGTCGCCCGTGATCGCGGAAATGACACGGGTGTCGGCGGCACGCGACATCGGCCTGCTGCACATCACGCAGGGAAGGTGGCGGGAAGCGATCGAAACACTCGAGCCGGCCGTCGCCTGGGAACCGGCCTCGAACATTCCCCAATGGCAGGCGCAGATGTACGCCGCGCTCGGCCGGGCACGCCGAGAACTGGGACAGACCGAAGACGCGCTGGCCGACGTGGACCGCGCCATCGCGATCTACCGGCAGATCGGTGACGACAACGCCACAGAGGCCATCCAGGCCCTGCACAACGGTTTTGGCCCCGGACCCGAGCACTCGATCGGCGGGTGATCAGGCGCCTGATCCCGGCGAGGCCGAGATCGGTCCAGGAAGTACAACCCGCGGTCGATCAGCGTCCGCCCGCGGTCGGTGGCACAGGCGAGCGGTCGGTGGCACAGGCGAGGACGACGCGCGGTCACCGAGGTTGTCGACCACGTACCGGCGCACATCATCGGGGAGCTCCTCGGCGTTGGTGGAGGACCGGGGCTGTTCAGGTGGTCCAGGCGCGCAGCCGCAGGGCGGTCTCGCGGATGCCGACGCGGTGGTCGACGACGTCGGCGACCAGTTGCGCGGCGTCCTTGGGGGGTGCGTCGAGGCGGTGGCCGTTGGCTTCGAGGAACGCCTTGGCGGCGGCGAAGGCGAACAGGTTGTTGGAGTGCTCCAGGGCGGGGTTGCGGGCGAGGAACTGCATCAGGGCGGCGGCTTTGAGGCGGTCGCTGCCGTAGACCTCGGTGTCCATGGCGGCGGCCTGGTGCGCGGCCACGGCGGCGAACAGCGGGCCGAGGTCGTCCAGGGCGGGGTCCCCCGGTAGCTGCTCGGCGATGGCCAGCAGGTACGGGACGGTGGCGTAGTGGGTCACGCGGCCCGGCCGCCGTCCCGCGCCGCGCCGCCGGTGTCCTCACGTGCCGCCTGGCTTTCCCTGTCGCGGGCGGGGCGGCGCGCGGCGCGGTCCTCCTCCGGAGCGGGGAACGCCTCGGCGTAGGAGGCGACGGTGTCCCGGGCCGAGGCCACGAAGGCCCGCTGGACGGCGTTGACCTCGTTCATGGCCGCCGTGTGCAGGTACTGCTGCACGCTCATGCCCAGCCGCTTGGCGCGGTCGCGGACCAAGGCCAGCTCGTCCTCCTCGAAGCGGAGGTTGATGCTCTTCTTCTCACCCATGGCACCAATAGTGCCAGTGGTGCCATGGGTGCCGCCAGGGCCGACTCCAACGGCGCACGGCGCCGGGGCGGGGGCGGGGGCGGGGACGCGGCATATGGGCACGAAGCGGACTGGTCGCATCCGGACGACTGGGGCTCGTCCGACCGGGCGGACAGGGTGCGCGGAGGCTGCCGGGCGCCGCTCGCTTTGAGTGGGTGCTCTCCCCCGGTTCCGTGGTGGGTGTGTGGGTGCTGGACTCGGTCCATGAACGAGACGGTGATCGTCGCGGTCATCACTGCCGTCGCCGCCTTGAGCGGCGCGGGGATGACCGCCTTCATCAACCTGCGGGCCACTCGGCTCCAGAGCGAACTGCATCTGGCGATCGCACGCGAGGAGCGAGCCGAGCAGCGTCTTGCCGCGCTGCGCACGTCGCGTCGTGATGCGTATGTCCGGTTCCTGGACGGTGCCGCCGCTGCCATAGCGGAGATCAGCGCGTTGCATTCCGCGCGGCTCGACGACGAGGAGTTCGAACGTTGCTTCTCCGCTGCGTGGGCCGGTGTCGGCCGCACGGCCGCGTTGATCAATGTTGTGGCGGTCGAAGGGCCCTTGGAGGTTCTCGAGGCCGCGCGGGACCTGCGGGCGATCCTGTACGACGAGATGAGGACCTTACGAGCGGTGCGGGAGGGGAGGAAGCCGTCGTCCGCCGCGGTGGATGTGAGCGAGCGGCGTATGCAGGCGGTGAGGCAGATGTCCTCCGCGGCGCGTGCGGCGTTGGGCGCCGACGTCGACACCCGGTGACCGACGTGGCCGTTCCCCTGTGGTGCCCGGTCGGGACGTGGCGGGTGCGCGGTTGCCCGGACAGGTGAGCGGTCGGCCCGGCAGCATGGAGGGATGGCGGGGAGAGCACGCATCGTAGTGGGGGTCGTCGCCGGCAGCATCTCCGGGCTCGTCGGCGTCGTGTCGGCGGCACCGGGACGTTCCGTGGTCACGGGCGGGCGCACCGGCGAGGCCGTCACGGGGGACGGCAACCACGCATGACTCCCCCACTCCCCTGGCGGCGCAAGAACAGGACCTCGCCCGCGCAGCCCCGCCAAGCGCCGGCTCCCGGGGGCGGTGAGCTGCCGGACGGCGGTCCCGGCGCGGACACCGACACGGCCGTCCCACCGGCCTCGTCCGGCGATGCCGGCACCGTCATCACCGGCGACCACACCCACATGCCCGTCACCGACCAGCGCGGGCAGGTCCACAACACCGTCAC
>NZ_BAAGTD010000072.1:0-29860 GCF_054782095.1 Streptomyces capparidis
TTCAGTCACTACAAGCGCCGTGGACACAGCCCCTGAAAACTGCCCAGCACTCAGAACAAACACCGTTGCAGTACTAGTGCACATGACGTCCGCACCTTCCGCACCCCCGCCCAGCAGCGCATCGGAGTGGCCGCACTGCGGCTACGGCGCCACCGCCGACGACCCGGTGGGCTGCCGCGGCATCCACGTCACCGGCCACACCACGTGCCTGGCCCACCTGAAAGAACCGGATCGCGCCGCCTACCTGTCGACTCTCTGCCCCGGCGCCGACGTCGATCACCGCGGCACCCCCTTCACCACACACTTGCTGAACCAGTTACTCCAAGCCATACACGACCCCGCCACCGGGCACCCCCGACTCGGCAACGCCTGGTTCGACGAAGCGACCTTCACTGGCGACGCCCAGTTCAGCGGGGCGACCTTTACCGGCAACGCCCGCTTCCGCTCAGCGAGATTCACTGGCAACGCCTGGTTCGGCGTAGTGACCTTCACTGGCGACGCCCAGTTCGGCGGGGCAGCGTTCACCAGCAGCGCCAGGTTTGGCAGCGCATTGTTCACCAGCAACGCCAGGTTCGGCGGGGCAGCGTTCACCAGCAGCGCCAGGTTCGAGGGAGCGGCCTTCGTCGGTGACGCCTGGTTCGACGAGGTAACGTTCAGCGGTGACGCCTGGTTCGACGAGGTAACGTTCAGCGGTGACGCCTGGTTCGACAAGGCAACCTTTGCCAGCGACGCCTGGTTCGACGAAGCAACGTTCACCGGCGACGCCCGGTTCGTCGGGGTGCGATTCGAGGGGACGTCGCAGCTGGGGCCACTAGTGTGCGCGAAGAAAGTGGTTCTAGGCAGCGCGGTGTTCGGGGTGCCGGTGACGATGGAGGCTGCTGCCCGTACGGTGTCGTGTGTGCGCACTCGGTGGGCGTCGACGGGCACGCTGCGTCTGCGCTATGCGGAGCTGGACCTGAGCGACGCCGTGCTGGAGTACCCGCTGACGGTCACCGCCCGCCCCACACCCTTCACCCGCCAGCACAGGAACGATCCGCCTTGGGAGGCACCACTCTCCGACCACGATCCCGGTGTGCGTCTGGCCTCGCTGGAGGGGGTGGACGCGGCGCACCTGCTGCTGCACGACATCGACCTGAGCTCCTGCCGATTCGCCGGGGCGGTCCATTTGGACCAGTTGCGGGTGGACGGCTGGTGCACCTTCGCCACCACCCCTACCAGCACCCGCCGCCGCGGGGCTGCTCCCCACATGGTGGAGTCGGCGCAGCACGCTGGCCGAGGAGCACCACTGGCGCGCCCGCTCCCACCGCCTGGACCTGGCCCGCGGCTGGACGCCCGCGCCGAAAGGCGTCCTGGTGTTGAAGCCGGCGGCGTTGGCGGCGTTGTACCGGCAGGTGCGCAAGTCGCTGGAGGACGGCAAGAACGAGCCGGACGCCGCCGACTTCTACTACGGCGAGATGGAGATGCGCCGCCACGACCACACCCGCCCATGGGGCGAGCGGGTCCTGCTGGCCGTCTACTGGGCCCTGTCCGGCTACGGGCTGCGCGCGATGCGAGCCTTGGCCTGGCTGATGGGCGCCATGGCCGCCACCATGCTCGCGCTGCTGCTGTGGGGCCTGCCCGCAGCCGACCCCAAGCCGACCACCACGGGCCGCCAGGTCCCGATTGGGCAGGAGGTCTCCTTGACCACCGACACGCCCGCCCCGCGCAACCCCACCGGTCCTTGGCCCGAGCGTGTCACCGGCGAACGGTTCGAAAAGGCCCTGCGGGTGGTGATCAACTCAGTGGTCTTCCGCTCCTCCGGCCAGTCCCTGACCACCACCGGCACTTACACCGAGATGGCCTCCCGCCTGACCGCACCCATCCTTCTGGGCTTGACCGTCCTGGCGGTACGCAGCCGCGTCAAACGCTGACCACCAGCACACGACCACCCCACCCGCAAGCCACCAGCCTGTCCGCCGCGACCTTGGTGGTGGTGCCGAGGGGGTCAGGCGACGCGGATCTTCTTGCGGCGTTCGCGGGCGAGTTGGTCGCGGTAGTCGGTGACGGCTTGGTGGTAGCGATCGACGAAGTGGGGGTCGTCGAGGCGGTCGGCGGGGTTCATGGCTTCGACGGCGGCGCGGACGTCGGCGGGGGTGGTGTAGCCGGCGAGCATGGGGTTGATCCGGTAGACGCCGTTGCGCTCTTTGGTGACCAGGCGGGCCAGTATGAGCTCGCGCAGGGCGGAGGTGACGCTGGGCCGGCTGAGCCCGACCAGGTCGGCGATCTGGTGCTGGCCCATCTCCACGCGGCCGCCGGGTTCGCTGCGCGAGCGCAGGGCGAACAGGACGCGGTAGGCGGGCTGGGGCAGGTCGAGGGCGGCGACGACGCCTTCGGCGTTGACCGGCGCGAACAGCAGACCGTGGCTCATGTGTGTTCCTCTCCCCGTTCCGGCGCCGGGCGTGGCACGGCGGCGTCGGACCGCTCCCGTCGTGCGCGCCGCTTGGCGGCCCGTTCCTTGCGCAGCTCTTCCACAGCCTGGCGCATGTGCTCCAAGGAGGGGTAGCGCACCTGTTCGGGAAGCGCGCTGGCACGCAGCTCGGCGAGGGCTTCGGCCTGGTCGACCTGGACGTACTGGGTGCGGCCTTCCAGGCCGCGGACCAGTTCGGCGGCGACGTAGGAGTAGGGCGGGTTGAACTGGTAGACCCCGCGGCGGCGCTTGATCACGATTCCGTGGCCCATGACCTCTCGCAGCGCTTCGTTGAGCCGCTGTCGGGGCACGTCTAGGACTTCGGCCATGTCCTTTTGGGTGGGGGGATCTGTCCGCCGGCGCGCTGGGCGGCGATCAGCAGCAGGATCAGTCGCAGTGGCAGGGCTTCGCGGTAGTACTGGCGATGACCAGGAGGAATTCGAGGGCCACCATGGCGAAGGTGTTGGGTCGCTCGGGGCTGGAGTAGAACTCCAGGGTTTGGCGCTCGCGGCTGACGGCGATGTCCCGGCCCGGGTACTGGCGGGCCAGGTCGTCCAGGCCGGCGATGCGCTGGAGGCGGGTGCCGAAGGCGCGCAGCGGATCGTCCGGCGGCAGCCCGGGGTCGACGGGCCTGGCGCGGCGTCGGCGCGGCGACTCGGACACGAGCGGCTCGCACTTTCATGATCCTGGGCGCCCAGCAACGTAGCAGAAGGTCGGCATACCTGACCTTCAAGTCGGTGATTCTGACTTTCCGCGCGTGTTGTGTCACCCCAGCAGTGACACGGACGTGCGGCCGGTCCCAGGGCAGGACGGCCAGGTCCTCGCCCAAGGCCCGCGCCGCCTCGCCAGGACCCCCGCCGCCGAACGGATGCGGGACAGATGCATGTTGACGTGGTCGACCGCGGCCGTGCGTGCGGCTGCGACGCCACCGGTGAAGCGCTGATCGGCGCGGGCCGGACGGGAGCGGGAGAGCCTGACCGTGCCGGAGGAGAGGCGGCCGTGGGGGCCCAGAGCACCGCCCACACCCGCCGTGCGACTCGCTCCTGCTTCCGTGTACCGGCTCCGACCGTCATCTGCGCATCTCCTGTGTTCTTTCGAACTGTGCCCCCGGGCGGCCCTCAGCACGGGGGGATCGCAGAGGATCAGCGCGTAGGCGAAGCGACAAACGTTCCCGGGCTGTGTCGCCGCGACAGGCTGGTGAGCGTGGTCAGGGGCTGGCGGGTGCTATCTGTGCTGTGCGGCTTTGGGAGCGCGCGGTCTTGGCGCCGGCTTTCCCGGGTGCGATGGTGCGGGGGTCGACGGCTTCGCTGGGGGCGCCCACCGCGTAGTCACCGGTGGGGTCGGTGTCTCGGTCGTGGGGGAGCAGGAAGAAGGTCCGCCGCGCGAACAGTCCGCTGTCGGGGTCACGTTGCGCGGTGGGGGTGAGGTTGGTGTAGCCGACGAGGCGGCCGTCGCGTTCGTAGCGGGGCTTGCCCCGGCGGGTGTTGACCTTGTCCAGGGCTTGGCGGACGTAGTCGAGGGTGCTTGTGTCTTCCAGCCACACGACTTCTTCTTCGCTGGTGAGCTGGCTGTCTTGCAGCATCGAGCTCATGGCGGTGGACCCTCCTGGTGGTCTTCGGGGCTGTGGGGCCTTGGTGCGTGTGGCGTTTCGGCGTTGATCGTACGGCGGGACGGCGGCCCTTCCCAGGTTCCGCAAGATCACCTGCGGTTCCCGGGGGGCGCCCCGCTGCGGTTGGCGGGCGTGTCGTCGGCAGGCGTGTCGCCTGCCTCGATGTCGGTGAGCAGTGCCAGACCGGGGTAGAGCTTCTTGTCGTTGTTCTTGATCATCTCTGCGGGGGAGGCGAGGCCGAGTTCCTGCCGGATGCGGCTGGCGAAGGCCCGGCTCGTCGCCCGCTGGATGCCTTCGTCCGCGCACCAGCGGCTGTAGGTCTCGTAGAGCAGTTTCTGCTCCACCCGCAGGCGGGGGTCCGGTCTGCCGGCCTCGCCCTTGGTGCAGCGCTCGGTGAGGAAGCGGCCGATGTGGTCCTCGGTCTTCTCGTACGCCTCGGTGGCCAGGCGCACCGACGCGGGCCCGGTGAGGGGGTCGCGGGTGGCCAGGTAGCGGCGGGCGCCTTCGATGAGCCAGTGCAGGATTCCTGGCCCTTCGTCCCGGACCAGTTCGGCCGCCAGGTTGTCGATCTTGCGTTCGTCGGGGACCTTGCGTTCGAAGGGGATCAGGCGCATCCGTCGCCAGAACGCGTAGCCGCCGGTGCCGACCTCGGGCCGGTGGTTGCCCAGCAGCCACAGCTTGTGGGTGGGGGTGAAGCTGAAGAAGTCCTGCCGCATCCGCCGCGCCGTGATCTTGTCACCGCCGGTGAGGAGCTTGACGCGGGCCTCGTTGAACTTGTCGTTGGGCTTGAGCTCGCTGCACACCACGATCCGCCGGCCGTGCAGCTCGGTGAGCTCGGTGCTGTGCTCGGTGAACTTCCCCTTCTCCATCAGGAAGCCGGGCGGTGCGGCGTTGGCGTAGTCGCCCAGGAGTTGCATCATCACCTCCAGCAGCACCGACTTGCCGTTGGCGCCGGAGCCGTACAGGAACGGCAGGACCTGCGCGCCGACGTCGCCGGTTACCGAGTAGCCCAGCAGCAGGTGCAGGAACGCGGTGGTCTCCCGGCCCCGCTCGTCGTCGCCGAAGGTATCCCGCAGAAAGCTCTCCCACCGAGGGATCGGCATCGCCTGCGGTCCGACCGTGGTGGCGCGCGAGTGCATGTCGGTGAGCGGATCGGGCTTGCGCAGCTCACCGGTCTTCAGGTCCACCACCCCGCTGGGGGTGCACAGCGCATAGACGTCCCCGTCCAGCACGTCCGGGTCCAGGCTCAGCCCGGGCGCGGCCTGGGCCTGGAGCAGCAGCGCCTTCATCCCCGCCGTGGACTGCGTGCGCCGACGATGTGCGGCCAGCTCCCGATCACCGAACACCCCGCGCGGATCGGTCCGCGGCATCTGCTCGGCCATGTCCCCGGCCGCCCACACCGCAGCCTTCTCCCCGCCGGTGCGCCGCCACCGGTACTGGTCCCAGCAGAACCAGCCCAGTCCCTCCACATGCCGGAACCGGTCGCAGTACAGGCGCGCGAACAGCTTCGCGTTGCCCCGGTCGGTCAGCTCCTCGGGAAGAACACCCGCGCAGTCCCCGGCCGGACGCCGCGGCGCTGCACTCTGCTGCAAGGGCAGGATTGGGGCGCTGCCCGGCAAGGACAGGTCCAAGGCCTGCTGCTGGTGCATCTGCGCCGCAGCGGCGACGGCGTCGAAGCGGGGCTGCCCGGCGCCGCTCATGAACCGCCCCGGGCACCGGGCAGGCAGCGCGCACCGCCGCCCACCGGGACAGCACCGAGCGGCGCACAGCAGCGCGTCCGGCGCGCGCTCGAACCGCGGCGTCCCACCGCACAGGGGGACCGCCGCGCTGGCACAGCCGAGATACCGCCTGTGCCCTCAAGCCTGCGGGGAAGCGGGGCCACGGCGGCGGCCCGGGCGCCGGCGCTGCGCCCGTGTGGGTTCGAGCTGAGTGCTCCGCGGTCCTGGGGCCAGCCCAGGGCACTGGCCCCAAGGGGGCCCTGCCCTGGTGCCGAGCACCGGAGGGCTGTCGCGACCTGCTGTGGCACCGGGCATCCTCGCGGGTTCTTTCGCCTTCTGCGCCGCTGAGCCCCTTCGGCCCCTGAGGCCAGGACCCTGGTAGAGGGCTGCCGTCTCGTCCTACGGGACTGACGGGACTGAGAATCTCACATGCGGCACCGAGGCTAGCGCACTCGCACCCGGCGGTGGGGGCTCCACCGCCGCGCGTGTCACAGGCGCGCTCAGTTCCTCAACCCCGGCTCCCGCCGCCGGTCGCCCCGGGGGGGTCCGCGCCGGACGGGACCGACGGGCCTCAGTCTCGGCGGGTCCGAATCGGTCCTGGCCTCAGTCCCGCACGAAAACGCAGGTCAAACGGTATGCGCCGCTCCTTCACGGGACTGACGGGACTGAGCGTGCGGTATATGAGCTGCTGAACAACGATTACGTATGTAGTGGTCTCGCGCGCGCATACGCGCGCACCTGATGGCCATAACCCCACAGTTGAGCCCCGTCAGTCCCGTCCCGACCCCGGGGAGCCGCCTGACCTGCGGCTTTACTGACGGGACCAAACGGGACCGAAGCCAATCCCGAACTGCTCAGTCCCCTCGCGAACACTCCGCGCCCGGCTTCCGCCGCTGAGCGGCGCGACGGACCTCGTACCATTCCCGCCCGCACAGGGCACCTGTGCACGCGCTACCACTGTGTCCCGAACATGCACGCCTGGTCCTCGCGCGCCCCGGCGCGGCCAGCCCCGCACGGCATCAAGCCGCAGCCGTCGCCCCCGCTTCGCGTTGTCGTCGCCACCCCAGCGACCGCTCTTGCTCGAGTCTCCCCGGCCGTGTTGCCTGCCCAGAACAGAGCTGCCCGCGCCCTCCGGGGGCCGGGCGAATTGCCCGTGTCTGCCTGCGCGGTGTCCCCGCCTGGACCGAGTGAGGAAGAAAACGGGGCATGCGGGCAAGGGATCACACCGCGAGCTGAGCCACCGTCGGTCCATGTTGCAGACCGGGGACCAACCACACGGGCCCAGACCGCCGGGCCAAGCGACCGGCGCCCGCAGCCCGGTCACATGTCGGCTGCGCCCCCGGCACCGCCGCGCACGCGGCCCCGCTCTTCCAAAGCACTGCCAGGATGAAGGGGGACGCGACACCTGAGGAAGGGGGAAAGCGACGGTGCCGGTCAGCGAGCGGCGTGGACGGCTACTGGGCGTCGACTTCGATTTCTTCTTCCACAACCCCTTCGAGGGACTGCCCGCCCCGCACCGCGGCGACCCCGTCCTCTACGACTGGGCGCACGCCGAGAACCGCCTCCTGTGCGAGACCGTCTGGGCCTGGCGCGCTGAGGAACTCCTGCGGGCCGGTATCGAACCACCCTGCTGCGAGGGCTACCAGCACTTCTGGCAGCGGTTCACCTTCACCAGCCCCGACCCGCCCCTGTTCTACGCCGACTCCAACCTCTACGCCGGACTCCTCACCCCCGCCCACTACTCCCTGTTCGACTCGAAGACGACCGCGTGGCAGGACGTGCACCTGTTCGATGCCCACCACGACTGCGGCTACCCGCGCGACAGGGGCCCGCAGAACATCCAGCAGTGGCGTGAGCTGGGGCAGCACACGTGCGGGGACTGGATGCTCGTGCACCACGACCGGGGCAGTCGGCTCACCCTCACCTACCCCGCGTGGCGGCCGCACGGGGACTCGTCCCCGCCCATGGTCCCAGTGCACACCAGCGTCGACGACCACGCCCCGGTCCCCACGCCCTTCGACGCGGTGTTCCTGTGCCGGTCCGGAGCCTGGGTGCCGTCCTGGTGCGACGACCAGTTCACCACGCTGCTCGACGCCTTCCCCGGCCGATCCCACCTGTTCCCGACGAGCCCGTGGACGCACCCGCGGCCCGACCCACTCCCGGCCGCACGGCACATCGCCAGCATCTTCTCCGACATCCTGACCCAGGCCGCCGAATTCCCAGGAGCCAGCGAGCGGGACCCCGCGCGGGGCTGCGGTCCGCCCGACCGGGCTCGCGCTGCTGCCCCTGCACCGCCGCGGCGGTGCCGCGCTCCCGGGCCGTAGCCACGATCCGCGCGCAGCGCCCCGCGCCACGCCCCCCGGGGGGCGGAGCCTGGCCGCGCCGGCGTCCCGCCCTTGCGCCACCTGCCCCTGCTCTCCGGCCTCCCGGCCGGACCGTCCGGCGCGTCGGGTGCCTCCCAGGCCGCCCCCGGTGTTCCCCGGCCCGCGGGGACGCGGCAACTGCGTCGGCGCTGGCATGACCCGCGGACCTCCGTCAGGGGCACCTCGTCGCCGTCGGCGTCCACCAGGAGCGAGCGGTGCTTCACGATCGGGTCCCACACCAGGTCCCCGAACAGCTCCCGGACGCTGTCGCGCTGGTCCGCGTGCGAGCCCAGGTTCTGCAAAGAACACACGCGCTTGGCGAAGGTTCGTCAATTTGAGGCTGCTGTGACTGGTGATACGTCGTTACCGCAGGGGCACCCGCTCCCATATCGGTCTCTGAGTGGGTGTTTCTGATCCCTGATGCTTCTTGATCTTGAGAATTCGTTGCTGCCAGGAGGTGCATGGCGGCACATGTGACTGAAGTGCTGCTGGACTGCGTACGCCCCCCGTGCCACGTTCGAAGCCACGAGGATCGGCTACGAGGGCTGGGCATGCTGGTGACGGAGTTCAGCACGGAGGTCGTGGCGGCCTCAGAGCGGTTCGCGTTGTGGGAGGGAGCGACGGAACAGTCGCATATGCGCAATCGGCTGCGCAGCAACGACCACAACGACTTCCGCGCCAGGATGCGCGTCCTGGACTTGACGGAGGTGCGGGTGGCCGCGCTGGGCTACTCGCATCTGGAGATCGCGCGGACGGCGCGGCTGATCCGGCAGTCCGATCCTGAGGTGTACCTGATCAACTACTTCCTCGGTGGGGAGGGGATTGTCTCTGTAGACGGGGGCGATACGACGCTGCGCACTGGTGACCTGGTGGTCCTGGACAGCAGCCGCCCTTACCTCGGCGATGTTCGTGCCGATCCGGACAGATGGTCCCATGTGACCGTGCAGTTTCCTCGTGGGCTGCTGCCGCTGCCGGAGAAGACGGCGCAAAGCCTGTTCGCTGTCCCGATCAGCGGACGCAGCGGCATGGGCGGGGTGCTCGCCCGCTGGCTAACCGACCTCAACGCACGCGCCCACGAATTCACCCCAGCCGACATCCCCACCCTCACTTCGGTCACCCTGGACCTCCTGGCATCTGTGATCGCCCGTTGCCTGGAGACTGAGGAGTCACTGGCCCCGGAGACCCGCAAGGCCGCCCTGCGGGTCCGGATCAACGCGTTCGTCGAGCAGCACCTCGCCGATCCCGATCTGTCTCCCCAGATGATCGCGGACGCTCACCACATCTCCCTGCGCCATCTCCAGCAGTTGCTCGCCGAGGACAACACATCGCCGGCGGCCTGGATACGCCACCGCCGCCTGGAACGCTGCCGCCTCGACCTGACCAACCCCCTCCTGAACACCCGCCCGATCCAGGCCATCGCCGAACGCTGGGGCTTCACCAACCCCACCCACTTCAGCCGACTCTTCCGCGCCACCTACGGAATCCCGCCAAGGGACTACAGACACCTGCCGCCCATAGTGTGCGCGAATCGGCAACAACCCTGCGCGGAATGACAGGGCCCAGTGCTGTCGTGCTCGCCATCCTGGATGCCGAACACCCGAATATCCAAGAACAAGGAGGGGGTATTCATGCGCACACGAAAGATCCTCGTAGGACTCTTTCTTGGGACCATAGCCGGGTTAGGCCTCGTGGCGGCACCGGCCCAGGCAGCTCCCGCAGCGCCACCCGCCAGTTCCGCAAGCGCTGAGGGCCGTACGGTTAGTCAGCTCGCGAGCGCTGCCCCCACGCCGACGACTGCTGCCGGGTGGACGTACGTCGACTGGTACCTCACCCAGACGAGCTGCCGGGCGCATGGTGCTCCCTTGGGCCTCGAGTGGGAGAACTGGTACTGCGGAAAGAGCGGGGCCCTTTGGTACCTGTACATGTGGACTTCCGGCGGCCGGTGACCCTGTCGCCGTGGCGATGCTTCAGGAGCTCGGCGAGGTCGTGATGGCCCCGCAGGTCGCGCCGGGCTAGGCGGGCCAAGGCGCGGTGACCTCCCGCCCAGGCGGCGGTGCGCCGGCACGGAGCGACAAGCACACTGCACAAATCGGCAAGGACTTCCACGCAGCGTGGCAGCAGGCTGGAGGGCAGGTGACCGGGCAGTCGGGAAGCCCGGCACGGTTCCAGCCTGCGTGAGCGCAAGGAACTGGACCCATGAAGATCGCCAACAACCAGGGGGCAATATGCGCAGGCAAGCCATGGCAGTGATCGGGTCTGCCGCTGCGGCCATCATGCTGTGGGGAGCTCCGACGGCGAGCGCCGACACCCCCGCCACCCCACCACCCCCGCCGTCCCGGGCAAAGCGACCGAGCATGCCCCGGTCGACCGGCCGCCCTCGGGTCCTGCCCCGCACCCGCGCGGCGACCGCGACCGGGTGGAGGACACCGACCTGGCCGCCGTGGAAGGCACCCGGCTACGCCTGGCCGCCCTCACCGCCGACACGAACCGCCGCATCCGGCAGTGTCCCGGCCTGCACCGAACCCACCCACCGCGCCCGCCACGCCGGGCACGCCTCCGGGAGTGAGCCGTGGCAGGCAGCCGCTCACCGCCCCTGAACGGCCCGCCCCGCCCGGAGGAAGGGCCGTGTGATGACACCACCGCACACCACCCGGCAGCCGCGCCGCCTTGCATATTTCCCCAAAACTCGCCCAAGACCTCTCCGTCATGGTGAAAACACAGCAACGAAGAAAAACGGAAGGGAGCCCTACATATGGGAAAAATCCGCATGGCCGTCTCGATCCTTGCGATCTCGACCGCCGCACTGACCGCCACCACAAGCGGGGCGGTCGCGACCAGCCCTGACGCCAGCCGCGCGGCCGCGGCACCGTGCACCGTGTCCGGCGCGTTCTGCGCGACCGGCGACGGTGCGCCCCCCATCGTCCTGCGCTGCGGTATGTCCGCAAGCGTGCCCTGGTACGGGGCTGGCTACTGGAACAACCGCCTCCCCGACGGAGGCAGGGTGAAGATGTTCAACGAGGCCAACAACCTCATCTACACGACGCCGGCCAACTACGGTCCCGTCCTGGGCAACTGGGATCCCGTCTGGAGCCTCCGCGCCGACTGCTGAGTCATGGTGACCGGCGCGTTCGCGCCGACTCCCTGGCACACCTCCGATGCGCGCCGTGTCTTCACCCGACGGCCAGTCGGTCCAGCCGACCGGCCGTCGGGGCGCAGCCTCGCGGACCGCCGGGGAGAGGGGCGTGCGTGCCCGCGAATCCGAGTGTTGTGGTGCGGCGGTCGGGGGGCGGGCGCGGAGATCCGCGGCGAGGTCCTGGCGGCGCTGGCCCGGCTGCGCCTGGCCACCCCGCACCAGCTCCACCAGTTGCTGCTGCCGCACCAGCAGGGCACCGACTACATCCGCCGGGCCCTGCGGAACCTGCGGGCCGAGTCCCCGCCGCTGGTCGGCCGCGCCCAGCGCGCCCAGCACAGCTACTGGCACTGCACCCCCGCCGGCCTGGCCGGGGCCGCAGCCTCCGGCGTCCTGCCGCCGACCGCCGGCCGCACCCCGGGGCGGCGTGCGGCGGCGGTGAAGACGGGGCTGCGCGAGCACGCCGTGGCCGTGGTCGACACCGTCATCGCCTTCCACCGCCACGGCACCGCCCACCCCACCGACTGGCACCTGGAGGTCGCGCACCCCACCCCGGCCGGGCCGCTCATCCCCGACGCCGTCACGCTGCTTACCGACGGCCGGCACGCGTTCGTGGAAGTCGACCGCGGCACCATGACCTACGCCGCCCTCACCGCGAAGCTCCACCGCTACAACGCCTACCGCACCGCTGCACCCACCGGCCGGGGCAACGCGGCCCGCTCACCGCGGAACCACTGCCAGAACACCTACGGCGGCACCCACGGCACAAACCCGTTCCCGCCACTGCTGGTCGTCTTCGCCCCCGCCCCCAGACGGGCGGCACTGGCAACCCGGCAGGAGACCTTCCTCGAGCACGCGGCCACGGTCGATGCCGCGCGCCTGCGGCAGATGGTCGTGGCCACCACCACCCTGGAGCATCTGGCCGCCCACGGCCCCGACGAGCCGATCTGGCGGATGCCGCTCCACAGCGGCGTCCACCCGCTCAACCGGCTGCCCGAGCCACGCTGAGACGCCCGGGCCCAGCCCGGCCGCAACCCCCCGGCGCCCCCGTGCCGAACCGACACGGGGGCGCCGGCCTGGCGGATGCGGAGGGCTCGCGGCTGGTGCAAGGGCGCCAGGGGCCGCCCCGACGATCTCTCCGTGGCGCCTCCTTGCGGGAGGCCGTCAGGGTGCAGGAGCGAGGGCGTCGACCAGCAGGCGCAGCTGCACCACCAACGCCTGCTCGACGTCGGCCTCCGCCTGGTCCAAGACGTCGACGGCCGGGGCCAGGACGTCCAGGAGCCGGCTGCTGCGGACCGCGTCCGGGACCTGGCTGAGGGCGGCGCGGAAGTGCGGCCCGTCCCGGGGGAGGCGGGCGACGCCTTCGGCGAAGTCCTGCTCCGCCTCGCTCGGCACCCACCTGCCAGCCTGGAGATCCTCCAGCAAGGCGGCGGCGTCACGGCTAAGGGCCTGCGCGAAGACGGTGGAGCGGGTCACACCCCGCCCAACGACCCGGACGGCTGCCGGGCACGCCCGGTGGCGCCCCGTGCCGGGCGGCGCCGGTCTCTGGTAGCGTCCCGGGCGGCCGGATCACGGACCGTGACGGCCAGCCCCGGCCCAGCCGAGGTCCCGTGGCAACATCACTTGCACCATCGCTTTCACCATTACTTGCACCATTGCTTGCGCCACTCAGCGTGACGGTCGCCGTTGTTGCTGGTCAGGCCCCGTGGTGAGTGGCCCCAGGACGCCGACATCCCCCCGTACGCCTCTCGCTGCCCCTGGAAAGTGGTGGGGAAGAGGGAGCGAGGGTACAGCGGGCGGCGTGGCAGGGGGATCCCGGGGGCGCTGCGCTGGCCGGCTGGGTGGCCCCGCGCGGGGCTGTGACGCCCGGCCGGGAAGAGGCCGGGCGGGCGCGCCCGGGGCGGGGCGCGAAGACGCGTCGTGCGCGGCTGTGTTGGCCGTTTCGGTGGTGCTGGTGGGGTCGGGCCGGGAGGCTGGTGGTCATGTCGAAGACCGGGTCGGCCGTGTGTGCTCCCCAAGGATCCGGCGTGGGCGAAGGACGCCGGCTGTCTCGCGGATCGGGTGCTGTCCATGCTTGCCTCCGCCGCCGAGGCCGCCGAGGCCGGGGGCGAGGACCGGCTGGTGCTGCCCGCGGTCCCTACCGCCGCTGAACCGACCGCCCCGTCACCCCGCCTCTCCGTCGTCCGCGTCCCCGACTGACTCACCCAGAGCCCTCAGCACCTGTCGCGCCTGCTCATGTCCGACCTGCGCCGCACTCTTCAGCACCATCACAACTTCCCCCAGCCGTCCGGTTTGGTGGAGCAGGTTGCCGAGGTTGTTGGCGGCGTCGCGGTTTCCGTTGTCGGCTGCGGCTCGCCAGCGGGTTACGGCTTCGTCCAGCCGCCCGGTCTCGAAGAGCAGGTTGCCGAGGTTGAAGGCGGCGTCGCAGTCGCCGTTGTCGGCTGCGGCTCGCCAGCGGGTTTCGGCTTCCTCCAGCCGTCCGGTCTCGAAGAGCAGGTTGCCGAGGTTGTAGGCGGCGTCGCAGTCGCCGTTGTCGGCTGCGGTGCGCCAGCGGGTTCTGGCTTCGTCCAGCCGTCCGCTCTCGAAGAGCAAGAGGCCGAGGTGGTTGGCAGCGCCGAAAACGCCGGCGTCTGCTGCGGTGCGGTAGAGGATTTCGGCTTCCCCCACCCGCCCTGTGCGGTGGAGCAGGAGGCCCAGGTTGGCGGCGGAGTCGAGGTGTCCGGCGTCGGCTGCGGTGCGGTACAAGGCTTCGGCTTCCTCCCCCCGCCCGGTGTCGTGGAGCAGGTTGCCGAGGTTGAAGGCGGCGCCGGGGTGTCCGGCGTTGGCTGCGGTATGCCAGGCGGTCTCGGCGATGTCCATGGTCTGGTGCCGGTAGGCGTGCACGCCGATGGCGAACCGTGTGCTGGTGTCGGTGGTGTGGTCGAGTGCGGTGTGCCAGGCCGTCTCGGGTACGGGGGTGCTGGTGTGGTCGACGAGGTAGTCGAACGCCTCCCACGCCTCTGCCTGCGACCCGTCGGAATCCCCATCGGCGCCGCCGCTGCGGGTGTCGTTGTCGCCGGTGTCTGCGGGGTTGAGGAGTCCGGTGGCGCCGTAGCGGACCCGTGCCGCCCATGCCATCGCTTCCTCCACGGGTTCGGGGCGTAGCCGGGCCCCGCCCTTGTCCTTGAGGTACTGCCCGTGGAGCCCGACGAGGAGCTCGGCGCCGTACGGGCCGCGTAGTCCGGTGCGGGCGAGGTCGACGGCGGCAGCGACCAGGGCAGCACCGCGAGGATGGCCGCCCGGGCGCCAGGCGCGCTGCCATTCGTTCAGCAGTGCGGGGCCGGCGGCGAGGTACTCGGCGATGCCGTAGGGGCCGTGGTGGACGGTGGCGTCCACGATCCGCTCATCATCGCACTCCCGGGCGCGCTCGAGCTCGTCCTCGCTCCAGATCCGGTCCAGCTCAATAAGTTCTGCCTGGTTGAGGACTTTCGCGCCGAGGTCGGCGGCCAGGTACCCGCCACGGTTCCCGCCCTGGGCGGCCTGGTCGGCGGCGGGCCGGGTGAACGCCTCCCACTCCCTTGCCCGCATTGTCGCCAGCACCGGCACGCGCAGCCGCATCAGCTCCGCCAGCAGCCCCGGCTCCAGTCCACCGGGGCCGAGGTACTTCTCCACATCGTCCAGCCACACCACACAGGACACACCGCCGCGCTCGATGACCTCCACCGCCGCGGGCAGCTCGGCGCCGACGGCAGGGGCGAGAACACGGTGATCCGGCAGGGTGGCGCGCAGCGCCTCGAACGCGGAGCGGGTCTTGCCGGCGGTGGAGTCCCCGACCACCAGCACCATCCCGCCCTCCCGCCCGGCGGCGGCCAGCCGCTCGCGCAGCATGTGGTCGATGTCGCGGGGGATGTAGGGGGGTACGGCGTCGCCGTCGTCGCCGGGGCGGGCCCGGTGGGCGCCCGCGGCCAGCGCGTCCCAGGAGGCGGCGACCGGCCACCGGGCGGGATCCGCCAACCGGGCGGGGATCTTCGGGCCCGCGGCGAGGTGGAGATTCTTGACCGGGCCGGTCTGCACCACCGCGTCGTGCTGCCCGCCGGTGACGGTGTTGTGGACCTGCCCGCGCTCGTCGGTGACGGGCATGTGCGTGTGGTCGCCGGTGATGACGGTGCCCGCGTCGCCGCCGACGGTGGCCGCACGCTCGCCACCGCCCGGCCCGGCGTCCGCACCGTGCACCGCCGCGGGGGGCGGCGCGGGCTGCGCCGGGGCGGGCGGGACGACTGCCTCGTCGGTGTTCGCGCCGGGGACGCCGGCGGGCACCTCTTCGCCCTCGGGGGCCAGCGCCGGGCTGGGCTGCGCAGGCGAGGTCTTGTGCCTCCGCCGCCAGGGGAGTGGGGGTGTCATGTGTGGTTCTCGTCCCCGGTGATCGCTTCGCCGATGTCCCCGCCCGCGACCACGGACCGCTCCGACGCCGCCGGCCCGGCCGGGGCTGTGCCCGTCCCACTGCTGCCGGTCGCTGGCGGGGAGGGTGTCTGCGTGGTGAGGTGGTTGCGGTCGCCGGTGACGGCGCGGCCGATGCTGCCTCCGGCCGTCACCGACCGCGCGCCGGGGCTCGCTGATGCAGCGCTGCCCGACCCCGTTCCCGTCCCGGTGTCCGACCCCGGCCCCGTTCCGGCGCCTGGGCCCGTCGTGGTGCCCGGGTTGGGGGCTGGTGGCGGCGGGGTGGTGGGTGTGTGGTGCAGGGCGTGGACCGCGACCGCGAGGCCGGCGAGTGCGGCGATGCTGCCGGTGACGCCCGCCACCTGCCCGGCCGTGTCCAGATCGACCGCCACCACCAGGGCGATCAGTCCTGCTGAGACCAGGCCGCACATCGCGGCAACGATCCCTGCTCCGCGTGTTCTCCCCGCCATCCCTCCATGCTGCCGGGCCGACCGCTCGCCTGCCCGGGCAACCGCACAAACCGGCCGCGTCACAACCACGCAACGCAGTGGAACGGCCCGTTCAATCCCGGAGCCAGCCCAGGAGCCGACCACCGCCACCCCCTGGCCACCCCGAAACCCAGCCCCCGGCCGCCAAGCTGCGCGTGGACGACTCGCCACCGGCCGGGACCGCCCGCACGCTCGTCCCCGGGTGCAGTCGAACAGGCAGAGCTGGTCCAGGAGGTGGGACTGCTCAGGCGTGAGCCGCTCCCTTGGGGTGCGCATGTTGCTGCACCAGACCCCGAGCCGCACGGTCACTTCCTGCCCGTCCCCCGCCCGTTGGTTGTTCCAGACCTTTACGTGTCCGTGGGGGGAGGCGTACGTGCCCTTCCCGGTCCCGGAACCGCCGCAGCACCTCCACGCCCCGCTGGAAGGTGTCGGTGCCGCCCGCGCGGCCCTTCCCGCCGCTCGGCCACCCCGTCTGCGGCACCGGCTTGCTGTCCGGCAGAGGGTTGGATACCCGGCCCGCGCCTTCACGCCCCCCAATGCGCGAGCGCCGCCAGACTCGCTGTCCAGTGAAGGGCGGATTTGATCTTCTTCCGTCAGCCGGTCCTGCGCTTACCGTTGCCCCCCCGCAGCAAGGGGTGATCTACTGCCTACCCGGTGTCATTGGGGGGCATGGGTGCGACAAGATGTGTGTGCCGCGCGCGGGGAAGCGCTTGGTTGGGGGGCGTCAGGGAGTGCCAATGGCTTTGGCACCTGCTGATGGCGGGCGGCGGAGCCGGCGGGGTTTCGCCTACCAGGACGTAGTCACTCTCCTGGACTGTCTGGACATGCTGGATGGGCAGTGGACCGCGGTGTCCTGGGAAGACCTGGAAGACATCCTCTGCTACCGCGGTGCCGCGCCGAACTACCGACAGGTCAAGACGATCGAAGAGGCCGGTACCCGCCACAGCGTGGCCAGCGTCTGCAGGCCGGAAACTCCGCAAAAGACGGCGGAGACGAGCTATCTGGGGAAGCTGTTCTTGGGCAAGCCCTTGCCGGAGGACACCCGCTTCACGCTCATCATCAACGAAATGCCGCAGCCCACGCTGTTCGAGTTCGCGGTGGAACGGGACCGTCCCCGCGGGCCGGTGAGCGAGTCCACGCGCAACGACGTCATCGAACGGCTGAGTGATCTGCGGCTTCCGGATGGCCGCGATGTCGCCTGGTGCGTGGACCGCCTCGATGTCCTCGTCGTCGGCCGCACGATCGAGGACGTCGAACGAGAGGCGTTGCAACGCCTGGCTCCGCACGTCGGTGCGCTCTTGGGCACCGGACCGATGTACGCGGAGGTGGAGGAGGTGATGACCCGTCTGTTAGAGGGCATCGCCCGCAGCGCCCGGGCCCTGCGGGTGCAGAGCGTCAGCCGCGACGCCTTCCGGGCGACCGTGGAAGACAGCGTGCGCAAGGTTACCGGTCGACGCCACGACGGTTCCACGGAACCCTTGACGACGCTGCAGGACAAGCTCCGGCCGGCAGGCGTCTCCGATGTGGAAGCCGAAGCCCAGCACGACACCATGCTCACCTTCCGCCGCAGACGCCGTGCCAGCATCGGCACCAGGCGGCAGCAACTCGACGACTTGGCCGACGACGTCCACGCCCTGTGCACCGTCACCATGGCCGAACGGCGCAGCGGCCTGATTCCTCCCGGCCCCGACGCCTATCAGGCCACGGTCCTCAAAGTCGCCCAGATGCCGAAGGTGGCGGATCGCACGTACGACCTCGTAGATGCCCTGGCCACCCTCAGCGACATCACTGCACGCTGCCTGAACAGGTACGTCGATGCCTCATAAAATCGGCAGCCGCATCGTTCCGCCCCTGCACCGTCCCTGGGACCCGGACGACTCCCCAGACTTCCACGCCGCGCGCCTGCTGCTGCTCATCCACCTGTGCGGCCAGCAGCCGGGCTCCTATATCGCTGGCCGGACCAAGTTCGCCAAGCTCGACTTCTTCGTGCGCTACCCCGGATTCCTGGAGCGAGCCCACGCGGCCATGCCTCAGGCTGTGCCGCTCGGCGAGGCGTTCTTGGCCCGGGACTCCACCGAGGTCGAAGCCCCCATGATCCGCTACCGCTACGGGCCCTGGGACCACCGCTACCGGCAGTTCTTGGCCTTCCTCGTGTCACGCGAGCTGGTCACCGTCACCACCAGCCACAAGCCCGAACGCATCAAGCTCAAGGCCGCTGGCCGCAAGGCCGCTGAGAGGCTCGCGCGGAGCCCTCAGTTCCAACCGCTGGTCCGTCGCTGCGAAGCCATGCAAGGCAACCTCGCCGACATGACCGGCACCCAGCTCAAAGAGCTGATCTACGAGTTGTTCCCGGACGAGGTCGGCAACGCGCCCTTCCGCCAGGAGATCCAGCCATGACCAAGCCTGTCATCGCCCACCCCGGCCGCGGCATCCGGGTGAAGGCCGTCCGGCTCGTACAGCACACCGGAGAGATCGACGAGTACACGTTCCGCCCCGGCATGCTCAATATCATCACCGGGGTCCGCAACACCTCCAAAACCACCACGCTCAAAGCGATCGACTACTGCCTCGGCGACCGTGACAGCCCTCGCGACGCCCTGACCATCGCCGTAGCCGAGAAGTACGTCGAAATCAGCACCGACCTGACCCTCAACGGCCGCCCGCACACGCTGACCAGGTCTCTCCAGCACGGCCGCATGAACAAGGTCTACATCGACGGAGACGGCCTGAACGTCGACGCCTTTTCCGAGTGGATCCTGCACGAGCTCGACTGGCCCGTCCTGCAGATTCCCAAAGGAATCGTCGCCGAATCAGCCAACCAGCTCACCCCCCTGTCCTTCCGTAATACCCTGCGTCACATCTACCGTAACGAAGACTCCTGGACCGACTTTGCCAACAAGGAGGCTGAGTTCATCCGCCGTGCCGTCGTCAGCCAGCTCCTCGGCTTCGCCCCCGTCAAGTACTCCAACAAGGACTTCCATATCGCCCAGGCCAGGAAACGCCTAGCCGAGACGCAGGCTGTGGAACGCGAAGTCCACGAGAGCACCCTGCAGGCCGTCACCGCCATTTCCGACCGCCTCGACATCCCTGTGGCCCGCTCGCTGGAGCAGGTAGCAGCCGCCCGCGGCGCTGTTCGGGCCGGGCTTGATGCCGCCTACGAACAGCGCCGCCGACTCACCGCGGACATCAGCAGCATGGTCCAGGGCGGCCACGAGACAACCGCTGCCGGCTACGACACCACCCTCACCACCGACTACGAGAACACCTCACGCCGCCTACAGCGTGCCCTCGACGAGGTGACCACACTCGAGCAGCTCCACGACGAACACAAGAAATCAGCACAGACGGTCACCGCGGAGATCGGCCGCATGCAGCGCCTCATCACCTCCGTCGAACTCTTCGACGCCCTGCCCGTGCGTCTGTGCCCCGCCTGCGAACAACACGTCGATCCGCGCCGCCCCCACGACGACGACGCCTGCTACCTTTGCAACCAGCCCGTCGACGACGATCAACGCAGACGCCGCGCCCAAGTGGAGATTCGCTCCCTTGAATCAGAGTTGGCAGACCTGCAAGACGTAATCGCCCGCACCGCCGATGCTGTGCAAACCGCCCACGCGCGCCGTACTCACCTGGAACAGCTACAAGCCGCACTGGCCAAGCGCATCAATAATGAGCGAGCCGCCCAACTGGCCCCCTTCATGACCGCACTGGAGGACCTCGCCGGAAAAATCGCGCAGCTGGAACAGAAGATGACCGCCTTCCCAGCCATCGAAGAGATCCTGCAGCGCCGCAACGAGGCCACCCAGGCCGTTGCGTCGGCCCAGCAGGCCCTCAACGACATCACCGAGGCCCAGCCCCCGCACCAGGCATCTGGGTCCTCACCCGCCGACCGGTGCGCCCAATTCGCGGACCGTATGAACTCTTTCCTGCATAGTTACCGAGGCAACGGCTGGGTCAACGGAAATATCACCATCAGCGACAGTGACCTTACATTCTACGTCGGCACCCGTCCCTGGAACCAGATTCTCGGCGCAGAACTGCGCGTACTGTTCTTCCTTGCTTATAGCTATGCCACTCTCTTCCTGGCGAACGACCTGGATGAGGAGTGCGCTTCTCCCGGATTTCTGATGCTCGACAATCCCTATCAACAAGGCATCGACGCCGACGTCATCAAATCCGTTTTGCGCGACTTCGCAGAAGCGGCGGAGATCACCGGCACGCAGGTCCTCACGACCCAAGCGCTGCCTGGAAATTTGCGCGGAGACAACATCCGATACATTGAAATGTCGCAGGTCTACGAAGCTAATTGACGCATGCCGTCCCGCCCTGTCGGCGGCTTCCAGTGCCCGACGACCCGGCTTGGCCGCCGGGGTCCGCTCCGGGCTCTTGCGGCGGTCTGCGGTTCGCCTGTGGTGTCCGTCATGGTGTGCTTCCCGGGCGCGGGCCCGCGGCGGCGGCCTCGTACGTGCGGGCGAGCAGCGCGTTGAGGAGCTGTGTCTGAACCTCGGTTGATGTTGCTTTGGCCTCGGCGGCAACGCTGGTCTCGTTGGTGTGGCAGAGGGTTTGTCGCGTGCGCCCCGGTCCTCCGTCCGGGTGAAGCGTGCGCAGGCGCTGGTGGCGGAGTCGGTGTTGCTGGTGGAGCTGGTGGAGCAGTCCACCCGGTGCCAGTTCCGCATAGGAGACATCGCGTTGGCGATAGAACCGATGCGCCCCTACGGCGGCGCCCACCCCGATCAAAGCGAGGAGGCGGGGGTCGAGCGGACGCCGGCCTCCGGGGACGACGAAGGACCCGCGGCCGGGGCGGCGGGCCCCAACTGAAGGCGTCTGCGGGCCGTCAGGGTGCGGGGGCGAGCGCGTCAACGAGCAGGCGCAGGCGCACCACGAGCGCCTGGTCGATGTCGGCGGCCGCCGCTTGGTCCAGGACGTCGACGGCCGGGGCCAGGACGTCCAGGAGCCGGCTGCTGCGGACCGCGTCCGGGACCTGGCTGAGGGCGGCGCGGTAGTGCGGGCCGTCCCAGGGAAGGCGGGCCAGGCCCTCGGCGAAGTCCCGCTCCGCCTCGCTGGGCACCCACCTGCCCGCCTCGAGGTCCTCCAGCAGCACGGCGGCGTCACGCCGCAGCGCTCGGGCGTACACGGAGGAGCGGGTCACGCTCTGCCCAACGACCCACCCCGCCCCGGGGCACGCCCGGCGCGGCGGCCCCCCGTGCCGGGAGGGCGGCGTCTACCCTGGTGGCCTCCGGTCGGCCGGGTTACGGACGGTGACGGCAGGGCCCGGCCCGGCTGCGGCCCCGTGGCAACATCACTTGCACCATTCCTTGCACCATCGCTTTCACCATTCCTTGCACCATTACTTGCGGCACTCGGCGTGACGGCCGCCGCTCCGGCTGGTCAGGCCCCGTGGTGAGTGGCCTCGGGGCGCTGACATCCCCCTGTACGCCTCTCGCTGCCCCTGGAAAGTGGTGGGGACGAGGGGGCGAGGGTACGGCGAGCGGCGTGGCAGGGGGATCCCGGCGGCGCTGCGCTGGCAGACTGGGTGGCCCCGTGCGGGGCCGGGGCGCCCGGCCGGGAAAGAGGCCGGGCGCGGCGGGGCCGGGGGCGTGAAGAAGCGCGGTGGGCGTTGGTGTTCGCCGTTTCGGTGGTGCTGCCGCGGCGGGGCCGGGAGGGTGGTGTTCATGTCGAAGACCGGGCCGGACCGGCCGTGTGTGCTCCCCAAGGACCCGGCGTGGGTGAAGGACGCCGGGTATCTGGCGGAGGGGGTGCTGTCGATGCTCGCCTCCGCCGCCGCTGTCGCCGAGGCCCAGGGCGAGTACCGGCTGCTGTTGCCCGCGGTGACCTACCACCAGGCGGCGCACCTGCTGGCCCGTCTGGCCGCGGCCCTGCCCGAGCACCCCACCACCGGCGGCCTGTACCTGCTCTCCTTGCCCGCGTGGGAGTTGGAGGCGCTGTGGGAGGTGTTGACCGCGCTGCGCCGGGCCCGTGACGGCGAGCCGGACACGGAGAAACTTCGGTACTTGGTCGAGTTCTGCGGTGCCTCGTTCTGCGGTCCCGAGCGGTCCATCGCCGAGATCGTGGACGACCTGCGCCGGGTGACGGCCGTGCTCACGCTGGACACCCCGGCCGTGACCACCCTGGCCACCGCCCTGGTGCTGCGCGCGCCGTTGGACGGCGCGGCCTGGGAGGCGTACGGGCACATCAAGGCGGCGTGGAAGGCCGCCGGGATCTCCTGCTGACCACCTCTGCGGACCCGGCCGGGAGAGGCCGGGCCCGCCCGCCCCGGTGCTGGGCGCGCTGCCCGGGCCGGGCGGCACCGCGACGGCCGGCGCCGTTGGCGGCACCGGCGGTGTGTCGGCTCATGTCAGTGACGGCACCTGTGGTGTGCCGGCCCGTGTCAGTGCGCTTGCGGCGGCAACGCCCCGCCTCGCCCCGCCGCGGTCGGTGCCGCCCTACCCGGACGTGCTGCGGGTCAGGCGGGGGTGGTGAGGGTGACGGGGACGTTCGGGCAGTCGGCCGCGAGCTGGGTGAGCGTGCGCTGCTCGGCGGGGTCGACGGTCAGGTCCCAGCGGTGTTTGATGGCGGTCCAGTCGGTGATGTAGTGGCACACCACGGCCGGGTCGGGGAGCCAGTCGGTGGGGTCCTGGTCGGCTTTGGACCGGTTGGAGCGGGCGGTGGCCGCGACCAGCGCCCTGTTGTCGCCGAGGTCGTTGGCGTAGGCCTGGCGGCGTGTGGCGCTCCAGGCGCCGGCCCCGCTGTCCCACGCCTCGGCGAGCGGCACCAGGTGGTCGATGTCCAGCCCGCGCGCATCCGTGACCTCGGTGTCGTCATACCAGGAGTGCCAGGCGCCCCCGGTCAGGGTGCAGCGGCCGGTGACCTGCGGCGCCTGAATCGCCTCCTCCAGCAGTACCTCGTTGCGGGTGCTGCATCCGTCGCCGTCGGCGTCGACCCAGTGCCGGAACGCGGTGCGCACATACCCCGCCCGGCTCTCCTCGGCGACGGGCAGGGTCGCCACCGCGGTGCGCAGCGGCATGGAGTCGTCGGGTTCGGCGTGGGCGGGCGCGGGCAGGACGGCGAGACAGGCGGCCGCCGCAGCGGCGGCGGCCAGGGTGGCGCGGCGTGTGGTCTTCATCCCGGATGCATCGGCCGCCGCACCTCCCGGTATGCGCGCGGCCACGGCCGGTCACTCGCCCGGGTGGCGCGCGGGTCTGGTGTGCGGAAGCGCGGCGCGGCCTGGCGGGGCCGGGGAAGCAGGTCTGTGCGGTGGTGGCGTCGGCGGTTGAGGATCGTGGTGTGGACGCGATGCTGAAACCTCCCGGTGGAGCCGGTGTTCGCCCGCCCGTGGCGGCCCTGCCCGAGGTGGGGGTGACCACCCCGAGGACCCCAGGGCTGCGGCTCCGCGGACGCGACGGCTGCACCACCGGCCCCTGCGTGCCCCGCCGCCCGCAGCCAAGGTGAGCCGACCACCGCCGAACCGACTGCCCCCGTCACCCCAACTCTCCATCCCCCTCCTCCCCAACCGACACACCCAGAACCCGCAGTAGCTGCCGAGCTTGCTCGTGCCCGGCCTGCGCCGCACTCTCCAGCACCGCCACAGCCTCCTCTACCCGCCCGGCCTTGTAGAGCAGGGCGCCGAGGTTGTTGGCGGCTTTGGTGTGTCCGGCGTCGGCTGCGGCGCGCCAGGCGGCCTCGGCTTCGTCCAGCCGCCCGGCCTTGTAGAGCAGGGCGCCGAGGTTGTTGGCGGCTTTGGTGTGTCCGGCGTCGGCTGCGGTGCGCCAAATGGCTTCGGCTTCCTCCGGCCGCCCGGTCTTGTGGAGCAGATTGCCGAGGTTGTAGGCGGCGTCGGGGTGTCCGGCGTTGGTTGCGGTGCGCCAGGCGGTTTCGGCTTCTTCCAGCCGTCCGGTCTCGCTGAGCAGGTTGCCGAGGTTGTAGGCGGCGCCGGGATGTTCGTTGTTGGTTGCGGTGCGCCAGGCGGTTTCGGCTTCTTCCAGCCGTCCGGTCTGGTGGAGCAGGACGCCGAGGTTGTAGGCGGCGACGGGATGTTCGTCGTTGGTTGCGGTGCGGTAGAGGGTTTCGGCTTCTTCGAGCCGTCCGGTCTGGTGGAGCAGGACGCCGAGGTTGTAGGCGGCGCTGGGGAATTCGTTGTTGGTTGCGGTGCGGTAGAGGGTTTCGGCTTCTTCGAGCCGTCCGGTCTGGTGGAGCAGGACGCCGAGGTTGTAGGCGGCGACGGGATGTTCGCCGTCGGCTGCGGTGCGCCAGCGGGTTTCGGCTTCTTCCACCCGTCCGGCCTCGTGGAGCAGGTTGCCGAGGTTGTAGGCGGCGACGAGGTGTCCGTTGTTGGCTGCGGTGCGCCAGGTGGTCTCGGCTTCCTCCACCCGCCCGGTCTCCTGGAGCAGGACGCCGAGGTTGCAGGCGGCGTCGGGGTGTCCGGCGTTGGCTGCGGTGCGCCAGGCGGTCTCGGCGATGTCCATGGCGTGGTGCTGGTAGGCGTGCACGCCGATGGCGAACCGTGTGCTGGTGTCGGTGGTGTGGTGGAGTGCGGTGTGCCAGGCCGTCTTGGGTATGGGGCTGGTGGTGTGGTCGACGAGGTAGTCGAACGCCTCCCACGCTCCTGCCCGCGGTCCGCCGGGTTCCCCACCGGCGCCGCTGCTGCTGATGTCGTTGTCGGTGTCTGCGGGGTTGAGGAGGCCGGTGGCGCCGTAGCGCACCCGCGCCGCCCACTCCAGCGCCTTCTCCACGGGCTCGGGGCGTAGCCGGGCTCCGCCCTTGTCCTTGAGGTAGTGCTCGTGGAGCCCGACGAGGAGGTTGGTGGTGTAGGGGGCGCGTAGTCCGGTGCGGGTGAGGTCGACGGCGGCGGCGACCAACGCGGCGCCGCGGGGGTGGCCGCCCGGGCGCCAGGCGCGGCGCCATTCGGTCAGGAGTGCGGGGCCGGCGGCGAGGTATTCGGCGATGCCGTAGGGCCCGTGGTGGACGGTGGCGTCCACGATCCGCTCGTCATCACACTCCCCAGCTCGCTTGAGCTCGCCCTCGCTCCAGATGCGGTCCAGCTCAATAGGTTCTGCCTGGTTGAGGACTTTCGCGCCGAGGTCGGCGGCCAGGTACCCGCCACGATCCCCGCCCTGAGCGGCCTGGTCGGCGGCGGGCCGGGTGAACGCTTCCCACTGCTTTGCCCGCATGGTGGCCAGCACCGGCACGCGCAGCCGTACCAGTTCCGCGAGCAGTCCCGGCTCCAGCCCTCCGGGGCCGAGGTACTTCTCCACATCGTCCAGCCACACCACACAGGCCACACCGCCGCGCTCGACGGCCTCCACCGCCGCAGGGAGCTCGGCACCGACCGCTGGGGCGAGGACGCGGTGCTCGGGCAGGGTGGTGCGCAGGGCTTCGTGGGCGGCGCGGGTCTTGCCGGCGGTGGAGTCCCCGACCACCAGCACCATCCCGCCGTCCCTCCCGGCGGCCGCCAGCCGCTCGCGCAGCACGGTGTCGATGTCGCGGGGGATGTACGGGGGCACGGCGTCGCCGTCGTCGCCGGGCCGGGCCCGGTGCGCGCCCGCGGCCAGCGCGTCCCACGACGCGGCGACCGGCCACCGCGCCGGATCCGCCAACCGGCCGGGAACCTTCGGGCCGGCGGTGAGGTGGAGATGCTCGACCGGGCCCGTCTGCACCACCGCGCCGTGCTGTCCGCCGCTGACGGTGTTGTGCACCTGCCCGCGCTGGTCGGTGACGGGCATGTGGGTGTGGTCGCCGGTGATGACGGTGCCGGCATCGCCGCCGACGGTGGCCGCCCGCTGGCCGCCTCCACCCGGCCCGGCGGCCGCATTGTGCGCCGCTGCGGCGGACGGTGCGGGCTGCGCCGAGGCGGGCGAGGCGGCTGTGTCGGTGTTCGCGCTGGGGCCGCCGTCCGGCACCTCACCGCCCTCGGGGGCCGGCGCCGGACAGGGCTGCGCGGGCGGTGTCCTGTCCTTGCGTCGTCGCCAGGGGAGTGGGGGTGTCATGTGTGGTTGCCGTCCCCGGTGATCGCTTCACCGATGTCCCCGCCCGCGACCACGGAACGCTCCCCCGCCGACGTGGTGCCTGCCGGGCCGGCCGGGGCCGCGCCCGCCGCACTGCTGCCCGCCGACGCGGGCAGGGGAGGCGTCGGCGTGGTGAGGTGGTTGTGGTCGCCGGTGACGGCGCGGCCGATGCCGCCACCGGCCGTCACCGACCGTGCGCCGGGGCTCGTCGGTGCAGCCCTGCCCGGTCCCGGCCCGGCGCCCGGTGTCGTGGTGCCTGGGGTTGGTGGTTGCGGGGTGGTGGGTGTGCGGTGCAGGGCGTGCACGGCGACGGCCAGGCCGGCCAGCCCGGCGACGCTGCCGGCGATGCCCGCGACCTGCCCGGCCGTCTCCAGGTCCACCGCCACCACCAAGGCCAGCAGTCCTGCTGAAACCAGGCCACACACCGCGGCAACAGCCCCTGCTGCGACGCGTGTTCTCCCCGCCATCCCTCCATGCTGCCGGGCCGACCGCTCACCTGTCCGGGCAACCACACACCGGCCACGTCACAACCGAGCAACGCAGCGGAACGGGCCCTTCGGTGAACCCCAGCCCTCGGCCGCCAAGCTGTGCGTGGCCAGCCCGCCATACGGCCGGGACCGCCCGCTCGCGCCTCCCGCGCTCAGTCGAAGAGGCCGAGTTCGTCCAGGAGGTGGAACTGCTCAGGCGTGAGCCGCTCCCGTCGGGTGCGCATGTTGCTGCGCCACACCCCCAGCCGCACCGCCACTTCCTGCCCGCCCCCGCCCCCGTCCCCGCCTCCGTCTCCGTCGGCTGTCCAGGTCTCTACATGCCCGCGTGGGACGCGTACGTGCCCCTCCCGCTCCCGGAACCGCCGCAGGGCTTCCACGCCTCGCTGGAAGGCATCGGCGCCATTCCCGCGGCCCTTTCTGCCGCTCGCCGCCGCCCCGCCCCCGGCGTCACCGGGCCCCTGCCCGGGAGCGGGCTGGATGCCGAGCGTCTCCAGGCGTTGGCGTTGTCCGGGTTGGAGTTTGGCCCACACCGTCGGCTGCCGCTGCCGCTCCAACCACCGCCCGACGTCGATCCCGCCAACCGTCACCCCGGGCAGGACTTCCGCGAGCGTCGCTCCGCCGTCCAGGCACTGCCGCAGCATCGCGTAGTTCCGCTGCCAGTCGATGGGCCAGGCCGGTCGCCAGTCCGGGTCCAGCGCCGCGAGCTGCGCCGCCCGCCGGGCGGCCCGCTCGGGATCCTTGCCCAACCCGCCCTCCCGGCGCAGGTTGGACAGCAGTACCCCCACCTGTTTGCCCAGCGCGGCGGCGCCGCGGGGTGCGGCGAGGGTGCCGTGCTGGTCGGCGTAGGCGGCCAGGGCCGCGAGGTTCTCCTGCCACGCCAGCTCTTCGGCCGACCACACCATGCCGAGCGCCTCGAGTCGGCGGATGCGCAGTCCGGTCATGGTCCCGGCCGTGTACGCGGTGCGCTGGTCGTGGATCCACCGCCCCAGCGGGTACTGCGTCTGCGGGTCGGTGAACCCATACGGCACGAGCAGGTTCCCGGTGCGCCGTTGGTAGCGGCGCGCCGCCGCGTACCCGCGCCGCCAGTCGGTGCGTTCGACGTCGATGATGTTGAAGCTGACCCAGTCCGCGACCATCACCGGGTCCCTTTTCGTGGAGAACCGCAGCAGCAGCCGTGATTCCTCTTCGCCTTCCTCCGGCGGGGTGCCGATCGTTTCGCTGGGGTTCTTGGGGCTGTTCGTCTCCGGGACGGCGAGGAGTTCCACCGCCCGCTCATCATGGGCCCGCAGCCCGCGCAGGACTTTCACCAGGGGCTGGTAGCTGGCGGAGGTGAACATGTCCTCCGACCGCTCACCCGGCTTGAGGAACACCGGCACGATCAGGGACGCCAGCTTCCCCTGGCCGGGCTTTTGCCGCAGCGCCCGCCCGATGGCCTGCACGATGTCCACCGCCGACCCCTTGGGGTCGATCAAGGCGACCGAGTCCACCGCACGGATATCGACGCCCTCTCCAAGGACCCGGCAGTTGGACAGCACAGCGAGCCCGGCCCGGGTGGCGAACTCCCCCAGCACTCCCCGCCGCTTGTCCGCCTCGTGATCGCCCTTCAGCCAGCCCGCCCACACCCTGGCCGGGTACCGCTCCGGGTCCGCCGCGTGCAGCTTCTTCGCCACCCCGGCCAGGCCCTCGGAGAACGCCTGCGCCTCGATCACCCGGTGATGGAAGGTGATCATCGTCTGCAACCGGTGCTCCACCGCCGTGCGCAAAATCGCCGCTTGGAGCGCACCCATCCGCAAACCCCGGACGCGTTCCTCTTTTCCTTCCTCGCTGCGCAGAACTTCCGGAGTGATTTCCGGATCCTCCAATTCCACAACAATGATCTGATACCGAGCGAGCAGTCCGAGGGAGATTCCTTGTGCGAGCGACATTTCGTATACGCGGGGCCCGAAAATGGTCTCATCGTCCATCGACGCGGCCAGTTCCTGCGGCAGCGGGTCCCAGGATCCTTCCCGCACCTGCCAGGTGGGTGGCCGGTCCTGCCAGATGCGGGGGGTGGCGGTCATGTAGAGCCGTCGGACGGCCGGGATGACGGTGTTGTCGTGGACGGCGGCCCAGGCCTTGCCCAGCGAGCCGGAAGTGCGGTGCGCTTCTTCGATGACGATGAGGTCGAAGGGGTCCATCTGCTGTCCGTAGGTGCCGGCGCAGGCCTCTTCCAGGACCGGCAGGGAGGCGTAGGTGGCGTAGACGGTCACCGGGCCGGTGCCGTGCCACAGGGCGAGCTGGGGCGGGATGGTGGTGGCCCGGACGTCGGCTGCCCACAGTGAGGTGTCCTCGGCGAGGGAGCACACCGCGACGGCGGGGCCGGTGTGGCCGGCCTTCCGCCACTCGCGCACGGTCTGGGTGAGCAGGTCGAGGGTGGGCACCAGGACCAGGACGCGGCCGCGGGGTGCGAGGCGGTGTGCTGCGGCTGCGGCGATGTAGGTCTTGCCGCTTCCGCACGGTGCCACCGCCGTCGCCCGCAGCCCTTCGCGGGGGATACGGCGTCCCGGGGGAATGTCGAGGCCTTTCACGATGGCTTCCACGGCTTCCGCCTGGTGGGGTCGCAGTTGTACGGTGGCCGCGTTCCTCGGCATTCCTGACCTCCTGCTATGGCTTTCCCGGGCGGGGTGTGCTGGTTTCCCTCGACACTGAATCCAAGGGCCGGGGAGGGGGTGGCGATCGGAGCACAACTCTACGCGATGCATCAGTGTGACGCATCGCGCTTTAGTCATCCCCTGTCGGTGTGCCTTCGCCGTCTCGGATGCGGGGCATCCGATGGATGTGTGGGTGGGTGCTTCGGCCGGTTGGGTGGCTCGCTGTTCGGTGTCTGCCCATTGTGATGGAGTGTTGGGTTCGGTTGCGGCGGGGGCCGTGTCATGGGGTGGGCTGTGCGGGGGTGGTGACGCCGCGTCTTGTGAGGGTAGTGGCTGGTAGTTCGCAACTCTACGCGTGCATCGGGCAGGGCGCGGCCGCCCCCTGCCCTTGCTGCCTGCTTTTCGGATTCCCGCTTGCGGGAATCCGCTCAATTCCGCGCTTGCGCGGAATTCCGCTGTTCGCATTCCGCTTGCGGAATGCCCCGCCCGCGCTTGCGCGGGCGGGCTGCCGGAGCGTCAGCGGAGGCAGTCCCTGCCAGGCGCGGCAGCGCCTGGGATCCCGCTCCGCGGG
>NZ_BAAGTD010000073.1:0-29314 GCF_054782095.1 Streptomyces capparidis
GTCCTGCACGAGCTGGCCGTACGGCTCGGCCAGCCCCCGCACCGCTTCCCCAGCGACCCCCGAGCGGTCTACGACGAACTGCGCGCCGCCTCCCGCGGCGGGAAGGCCGACTACTCCGGCATCACCTGGGAGCGGCTCGACGCCGGCCAGGCCCTGCACTGGCCCTGCCCGGCCACCCGGGGCGGGCCGCCGCACCCGGGCACGCCCCGCATGTTCCTCGACGGCTTCGCCCACCCCGACGGGCGGGCCCGGTTCCAGGAGGTGGACCACCGGGAACCCGCCGAGACCACCGGCGAGCGCCACCCGCTGTGGGCGACCACCGGGCGGCTGGCCGGGCACTACCAGTCGGGCAGCCAGACCCGCCGGGTGCCCGAGCTGCTGCGGGCCGCGCCGGAGGCGGTGGTGGAGATCCACCCGGACACCGCGGCCCGCGCCGGCGTCGGCGAGGGCGACCTGGCGTGGGTGTCCTCGGCGCGCGGCCGGACCGCGGCGCGGGTCAGGCTGGTGCCCACCCTGCGGACGGACACCGTGTTCCTGCCGTTCCACTACGCGGACGACGGCCGGGCCAACCTGCTCACCGGCGCCGCGCTCGACCCGCGCAGCCGGATGCCGGAGTTCAAGGTGAGCGCGGTCCGCGTCACCCCGGCCGCGCCGGAGGAGGACGGGCAGCCGTGAGCGGCGGCGACGTGGTGATAGTCGGCGGCGGCCCGGCCGGGCACCGCCTGGCGGAGCAACTGCGCCACCACGGGCACGACGGCGCCGTCACCGTGCTGGACGCCGGGCCCGGCCCCGCCCACCAGCGGGCGCTGCTCCCCTCGGTGCTGGACGGCAGCCTGCCCCCGGACGCCGCGGAGCTGCCGCCGCTGCCCGCCGGGGTGCGGCACGAGCGGGGCGTCGCGGTGACCGGCGTGGACCGGGCGCGGCGGCGGGTGCGGACCACGGCGGGCGAGCACCGGTACGACACGCTGGTGCTGGCCACCGGCGCCCGGCCGAAGCTGCCCCGGCTGCCCGGGCTGAGGGCGCCCGGGGTCACCGGGCTGCGCTCCCCGGCCGACTGCGCCGCGGCCGGCGGGGAGCAGGCCGTGGTCCTGGGCGGCGGGCCGCTGGGCGTGGAGGCCGCGGCGGCGCTGCGGCGGGCGGGCCGCGAGGTGACGCTGGTGCACCGCGGGCCGCACCCGATGCACCGGCTGCTCGACGCCACCGCGGGCGGGCTGCTGGCCGGGCACCTGGCCGGGCTCGGCGTCCGGGTGGAGTGCGGCCGCCGCGCGGTGCGCGCGGAGCAGGGCAAGCTGGTGCTCGACGACGGCAGGGTGCTGCCCTGGGACGCGCTGGTGTGCTGCACCGGGGTCAGGCCCCGCACCGGGCTGGCCCGGGCGGCGGGCCTCGCGGTGCGCACCGGGGTGGTGGTGGACGAGCGACTGTGCACCGAAGACCCGCGGATCAGGGCCGTCGGGGGCTGCGCCGAGCCCGCCGGTCCTGGCCCGCGGCCGCTCGGCGCGGGCTGGGAACAGGCCGAGGCCCTGGCCCGCCTGCTGACCGGGCGGGCGGCCGCGCCGCCGCAGCGGGCGGTGCTCCGGCCGCGCCTGCCCGGGCTCGCGCTCGGCGTGCTCGGCCCGCGCCGGGCGCGCGGGCACGAGGTGGTGGCCTTCCACGACCCGGAGCGCGGCCGGTACGCGCGGCTGTCCGTGGACGCGGCGGGGCACCTGGCGCACGCCGTGGTGGTGGGCCTGCCGCGGGCGCTGGCCGCGCTCACCCAGCTCCACGACGCGGGCCGCCCGCTGCCCGGCGACCGCCTGGCGCTGCTGCTCGGCGAGGCGCGGACCTACGCCGCGTTGCCGCCGGGCGACGCGGTGCTGTGCCACTGCAACGGCGTCACCGAGGACGCCCTGGCCGGCGCCTGGCGGGGCGGCGCCCGCACCCCGCGCGCCCTGGCCGCCGCCACCCGCGCCACCACGGGCTGCGGCACCTGCGCGGACGCCCTGCGCGACCTGTGCGCCCGCCTGGCCGCCGCGCGGCCGGCCGAGGAAGGAGCGGACCCCCGCCCATGACTCCCGTTCCGCCCCCGCGCCGACTGGTGGTCGTCGGCCACGGCATGGCCGCCCACCGGCTCGTCACCGCGCTGCGCTCCCGCGACCGGCACGGCCGGTGGCGGGTGCTGGTCCTCGGCGAGGAGCCGCACCCCGCCTACGACCGGATCGCGCTCGCCGACCGGCTGGCCGGAGCCCCCGCCCGGGACCTGGCCCTGCCCGGGCACGGCCCCGACCCGCTGGTGGAGGTGCGCACCCGCGCGCGGGTGACCGCGGTGGACCCGGCCGCGCGCACCGTCCGCACCGCCGACGGCGGCCCGCTGCCCTACGACGCGCTGGTGCTGGCCACCGGGGCGGTGCCGTTCCGCCCGCCCGTGCCCGGCACCGGGCTGCCCGGCTGTGTCCCGTTCCGCACCCTCGCCGACGCCGACGCGATCCGCGCCGCCGCCGAGCCCGGCGCGCCGGTCGTGGTGGTCGGCGGCGGCCTGCTCGGCCTGGAGACGGCCGACGCGCTGCGCCGCCGCCTCGGCATGCGCCCGCACGTGGTGGAGGCGGCGCCGCGCCTGATGCCCGCCCAGCTCGACGCCCCCGCCGCCCGGCTGCTCGCCGCCCGGCTGCGCCGCGCCGGGCTGCGCCTGCACTGCGGGGTGCCGCTGCGCTCCGTCGACGCGGGGCCGGACGGCCGGGTGGACGGGGTGACGCTGGCCGACGGCACCCGCGTCCCGGCGGGCCTGGTGGTGCTCTCCGCCGGGGTGCGCCCCAGGGACGACCTGGCCGAGGCCGCCGGGCTGCCCCGGGGCGAGCGCGGCGGCTTCCTGGTGGACGACCTCTGCCGCACCCCCGACCCCCGGGTGTGGGCCGTCGGCGACTGCGCCGCCCTCGGCGGGCGCTGCCCCGGCACGGTGGCCCCCGGCTACCGCATGGCCGAGTCGGTCGCCGCGCAGCTTCTCGGCGAGCCGGCCCCGCCCGCCGCCGGCGCCGCGGACACCGTCACCGTCCTGAAGGTGCCCGCCCCGCACGTCGCCGCGCTCGGCGACCCGCACCCCCGCGTCCCGGGCACCGTCGAGTTCAGCCGGGCGGAGGGCTCCCGCTACGCCAGGCTGCTGCTGTCCCCCGACGCCCGCACCCTGCTGGGCGCGGTGCTGGTCGGCCACGCCGCGGCGCTGCCCCGGCTGCGCCCGCTGATCGGGCGGGAGCTGACCGCGCCGGTGGAGCGGCTGCTGGAGTGAGGGCGCGGGCGGGGCCCGCCCGCGGTCACAGGCCGAACAGCCGCGCCGCGTTGTCGTGGCAGACCGCGCGCAGCCAGCCGGTGCCCAGCCCCGTGCGCTCCAGGCCCTCCAGGGCCTCGGCGTACGGGTAGGGGATGTTGGGGAAGTCCGTGCCCAGCAGGACGCGGTCGCCCAGGGCGGCCAGGCGGGGCAGGGCGGCGCGGGGGAACGGGGCCATGGCCTCGGCGAAGTCGGTGAAGACCATCGTGGTGTCGAGCATGACCCGCTCGTGGCGCTCCGCCAGGTCCAGGAATTCGGTGTACTCCGGCAGGCCCAGATGGGCGACGACCAGGCGCAGCCGCGGGTGGCGGGCCAGGAGCCGGGCGATCGGGCCGGGCCCGGTGTGCGCGCCGGGCACCGGGCCCGAGCCGCAGTGGGTGACCACCGGCACCCCGCTGTCGGCGAGCAGGCTCCAGGCGTCGTCGAGCAGCGGGTCGTTGGGGTCGAAGCCGCCCACCTGGAGGTGGCACTTGAAGACCCGCGCGCCCTGCTCCAGGGCCCGCCGGACGTCGCCGGGGGCGCTCGGCTCGGCGTGGAAGGTCGCCGTGTGCAGGCAGCCGGGGGTGCGGGCGGCGAAGTCGGCGGCCCAGTCGTTCAGGGACCGCGCCATGCCGGGCTTGTGCGGGTACAGCATCGCGGTGAACGCCCGCACCCCGAAGCCGCGCAGCACCGCCAGGCGGCGCCGCTCGTCCGTGCGGTAGGCGATCGGCCAGGGGCGGGCGACCAGCGGCCCGGCCGCGTCGAAGTACGCCCACACCGCGGCCATCAGACGCGGCGGCATGAAGTGCGTGTGCACGTCCACCAGGTGCGGCAGCCCGGTCCGGCGCCGGAACGCCGCCACCCGGGCCGCGTCGTCCCCGGCCGGCCCGTCCCCGGCCTCCGCCGCCGTCACGGGGCGCGCCACCGGACGCCGGGTGGACCGGACGCGGCCCGCGCCGCCCTCACCGCGCCCACTGCCTCACTGCGCTCACTGCCTCACTGCCTCACTGCCCCCACGGTCCCCCGGTGTCCGACGGCGTGTCCAGGAACGGCACCCATTCCACCGCCGCCCCCGGACCCGCGCAAGGACAGCGCGGGGCCGGGCCGCCCTCCGGTGTACCCCGGTCCGGGGCGGGAAAGAGGCGGGGATGCGGTTGCGGCACAGCAGGCCCGGGGACTCCGGGTACACGCGGAGGCGGTGCGGCCGGGGTTTCCACTACCTGGACGCCTCCGGCGCCCCGCTGCGCGACCCGGGCGAGATCGCCCGGATCAAGGCGCTGGTCATCCCCCCGGCCTGGGCGGACGTGTGGATCTGCGCGCACCCGGGCGGGCACCTCCAGGCCGTCGGCACGGACTCGGCGGGCCGCCGCCAGTACCTGTACCACCCGCTGTTCCGCGCCCAGCAGGAGCAGAGCAAGCACGAGCACGTGCTGGACGTGGCCGAGGCGCTGCCCCGCGTCCGGGAGGCGGCCGAGGCGCACCTGTCGCTGCGCGGCCTGGTCAGGGAGCGGGTGCTGGCCACCGCGGTGCGCCTGCTCGACCTCGGGTTCTTCCGCATCGGCAGTGAGCGCTACGCCGACCGCAACAGCACCTACGGCCTGACCACCCTGCTGCGCGGGCACGCCCGCTGCGTGCGCGGGCAGGTCACCTTCGACTACCCGGCCAAGCACGGCAGGCAGCTCGTGCAGGCCGTCGCCGACCCGGCCACCTGCCGGGCGGTCACCGCGCTGCTGCGCCGCCGCGGCGGCGGCGACCGGCTGCTGGCCCACTGGGAGGGGCGGGCCTGGCACGACGTCACCGGCGAGGACCTCAACGCGTATCTGCGGGAGCTCGGCGGGGTGGACATCACCGCCAAGGACTTCCGCACCTGGCACGCCACCGTGCTGGCCGCCGTGGCCCTGGCCGTCTCCGAGCGGGCGCGCCCCACCCTGGCCGCCCGCCGCCGCGCCGTGGCCAGGGCGGCCCGCGAGGTCGCCGACTACCTCGGCAACACCCCGGCGGTCTGCCGCGCCTCGTACATCAATCCGCGGGTGGTCGAGCTGTACGAGGAGGGCGTCACCGTCGCCCCGGCGCTGGACCGCCTCGGCGAGGAGGCCGCGTTCGGGGTGCCCGCCACTCAGGGCGCGGTGGAGCGGGCGGTGCTGCGGATGCTGCGCACGGGCCGGGCGCCGCGGGAGTGAGGGCCGGTCAGGGGGTGTCGGCGCGGGCCGGGGCCCGGGAGGCGTCCGCGCCCCGGGCCGCCTTGGCGCGCACCTCCGCCAGGTACTCGGCGATGGCGGCCCGGTTGCGGGCCAGGCACGCGATGCGGCGGTCCATGCGGGACAGCTCCCCCTCCAGCGTGGCCAGCATCTGAGGGGTCGCGTCGGGGAAGTGGATGACGCGGGGCCGGTCCAGGCACGGCAGGATCTGCTTGATGATGCGGGTGGGCAGCCCGGCGTCGAGCAGGCCCCTGATCTGGAGCACCCGGTCCACCATGCGCTCGTCGTAGTACCGGTAGCCGTTCGCGCAGCGGGCGGGGGCGATGAGGCCCTGCTCCTCGTAGTAGCGCAGCAGCCTGCGCGACGTCCCGGTGCGCTCCGACAGCTCCCCGATGCGCATGTGCGCCACCTCACGGATCCCGGCTTGACCATCACATCAATGTGAGGCTTTGAGCATACGCGGCATGCGTACCGACACCGCACCGCGGGCCGTCCCCGGCGCGACGCGCGGCAGGCTCCCCCTGCCCGCGCTGCTCGCGCTGGCCACGGCCGTGTTCATCACCAGTCTGACCGAGACCCTGCCCGCGGGCGTGCTGCCCGCGATGAGCGCCGACCTGGGCGTCGGCGAGTCCGCCATGGGGCAGTCGGTGACCGTCTACGCCGTCGGCACCGCGCTCACCGCGATCCCGCTGTCCTCGGCCACGGCCGGGGTGCGCCGCAGGCGGCTGCTGCTGGCGGCGATGGCCGCCTTCGCCGCCGCCAACACCGTCACCGCCGTCTCCGGCAGCTACCCGCTGACCATGGCGGCCCGGTTCCTCGCCGGGGTGGCGGCCGGGCTCGCCTGGGCGCTGCTCGCCGGGTACGCCCGCCGCCTGGCGCCCGCCCACCTCCAGGGCAGGGCGGTCGCGGTCACCATGACGGGCATCCCGGTCGCGCTGTCCCTGGGCGTGCCCGCGGGGACGTTCCTCGGCGACACGCTGGGCTGGCGGACGGCGTTCGGCCTGATGACCGTGCTCGCCGTGGCGCTGATCTGGTGGATCGCCGCGGCCGTCCCCGACGTGCCGGGGCAGCGGCGGGACCGGGGCGCCGACCGCCCGCGCGCCCTGGCCGCGCCCGGCGTGGCGCCGGTGCTCACCGTCACCTTCGTGTTCGTGCTGGCACACACCGTGCTGTACACCTATGTCGCGGCGTTCCTGGACGACCTGGGCATGGGCGGCTCCACCGATCTGGTGCTGCTGGTCTTCGGCGCGGCGTCGCTGCTGAGCGTGTGGGGGGTGGGCGCCTGGGTGGACCGGGCGCTGCGCGCCCTGACCGTCGTGTCCGTGCTGCTGTTCGCCACGGCGGCCACCGTCCTGGCCGCCGGGTCCGGCGGCGCCCCCGCGGTGTACGCCGCCGCGGCGCTGTGGGGCCTGGGCTGGGGCGGCGCGCCGACGCTGCTCCAGACGGCGGCGGCCGACGCGGCGGGCGAGGCGGCCGACGCCGCGCAGGCGGCGCTGGTCACGCTGTGGAACGCGGCCATGGCGGGCGGCGGGGTGCTCGGCGGCGTCCTGCTCGGCGGGCTGGGCACCGGGGCGCTGCCGTGGAGCGTGCTGCCGCTCCTCGCGCCGGTGCTCGCGGTGGTGCTCGCCGCCCGGGTGCACGGCTTCCCCGCGCGGCGGGGGGCGCCCGGGCGGTGACGCGGGCGGCGCCCCGCCCGCTCCCGCGCCCCTCCACACGCCCGCTCCGTCCGCGCCCGCTCCGGGGCGCCGCCGGGGCGGGCGTCCGTGCGCCTGCCCGATACCTCCGCGGCGCCCTGCCCGCCGGGCCGCTCCCGCTGTGTTCTGTCTCACGGGGAGGCAACCTCGCCCGCCCCTTCCCCATCTTTCCCTGCGGCCGAGTGATCTTGGCCGGTCGGGCGGCGCGGCCGCTCGGTCAGCGCCAGCCGTCCCAGAAAGCACACCGCCCATGTCCCCAGCCACGCGCGTCCCCGCGCAGCCGTCCCGCCGCGGTGTGCTCACCGCGGCGGTGCTGTGCGCCCTGGTCCCCCTCGAGGCGGCTACGGGCTGGGGACGGGACAGCCCGGCGCGGCGGCCGCACCTGCCGCCGGACCGCGCCACGGCCGCGCCCACGGGGTCGTGGGCCGCCGCCGGGCGCGCGGTGCGCACGGAGGAGTCGGTGCTCCAGGTCGTCGCCCACCCCGACGACGACCTGTTCTTCATCAACCCCGAGGTCGGCCAGTCGCTGCGCTCGGGCCGCCCGCTGACCACCGTCTACCTCACCTCCGGCGAGGCCAACGGCCGCAACGCGCCCAAGGGCGCCAGGCGCCTGCTGTTCTTCCGCCCGCCCCGGGACAAGGCCAAGTACGCCAAGGCCCGGCAGAACGGCATCCGCGCCGCCTACGCCGAGATGGTCACCGGCGACCCGGCCACGCCCTGGCGGCGGCTGGTGATCGCCACGGCGGGCGGCGGCCTGGCCGAGCTTGACACCCTGGAAGGCCACCCGCACATCCGCCTGGTGTGGACGCTGCTGCGCGAGTCGGGCAGCGTGAAGAAGGACCGCCCGGAGAGCCTGTGCGGCCTGTGGCACGGCCGCACCCCGGCCCTGACCTCCCAGCTCGCCCACGGCGGCACCGCCACCCGCGACTTCGCGTACACCAGGGAGCAGTTGATCGACACCCTCGTCGGCCACCTGGAGCACTTCCGGCCGACCCAGGTGCGCATCCAGGACCCCACCCCGGGCCGCCACGGCCGCGACGGGGGGTACGCCGACCACCAGGACCACTTCCACGGCGCCCGGTTCGTCCAGGAGGCCCTGGCCAGGTACGCCGCGACCGGCCGGGGCCCGCACTTCACCGTCCAGGGGTACCTCGGCTACGGCACCAGCGCGCTGCCACCGTCCCTCGACCCGGCCTCGGGCGCCTCCAAGGCTCGCTCCGTGGAGACCTACGGGTGGGTGGACGCCGACGCCTGCCGGGACCCCGCGGGCTGCGGCGACCGCAAGGTGGCCGCCAACCCCCGGCCCAACTGGGCGCACAGCATCCACCACACGGGCGACGCCGGCACCTCGTGGCTGCGCACCGGCGGGGACGGCGGGCTGTGGGCGTTCGCCGTGCTCAGCGGCCGGATCGCCCACTGGCACCGCCCGGGCGGCGGCGCGGACGCCCGCTGGCGCGGCCCGCTGCTGCTGCCGGAGACCGGGGTGGACGCCGGGATCCGCCCGGTGGCGCTGCCCGACGGGCGGCTCGCCGTGTTCGGCACCCGCACCCTGTTCGGCGACCGGCCCGGCGGCTATCTGCGGGAGGCCGGCTGCACGGTGCAGGACTCCGCCGGGGCCTTCGGCCCGTGGCGGTCGCTCGGCACCCCCGAGGCCGACGACGCCTCCGGCACCTCCGACATCAGCGCCCCCGCGGTGTCGGTGCACGCGGACGGCACGATGACGGTGTTCCTGCGGGACAGCCGCAGACGGCTGGTGGCGCGGCGCCTGCGCGCGGACGGCCGGTGGACGCCGTGGCGGAGCGCGGGCGGCCGGAACCTGCACGGCGACCCGGTGGCCTGCACCGACGAGCGGGGCCGCGGCTATGTGCTGGCCGCCACGCCGCACACCGTGCTGGCCTGGGTGCAGGACCGGGACGGCGGCCCGGTGCGCGGCCCGCTGCCCACCGGGCTGCCGCCCACCACGCCCGCGCTGTCGGCGTGCCCCGACGGCGACGGGGTGCGGGTGTACTTCCGCAGGCCCCGGTCCGGGAACGTGCTCACCGCCCGGCTCACCGCCGAGGACCTCGCGCCCCCGGGGCGGCGCGGCGCCGGCCCCGCCCGGGTGCGGGTCGCCGACCTGGGCGGGGTGGCGGGCCACGGCCCGGTGAGCGCGACCGCCGCCGCGGGGGGCCGGGTGCTGCTGGCCGCGCGGTCCTCCACCGGGGACGTGGGGACGGCCTGGGCGGGCGCCGGGCGGGGCCGGCCGCGGTGGAGCCGCACGGGGTTCCTGGCCTCGGGCGCCCCCTCGGGCACCGCGCTGCCGTCGGGCGGCACCGCGCTCGCCGTGCTGGGCCTGGACGGCCGCCTGTACTGGACGCGCACCACGGGCCGGGGCGCCGCGCCGGTCCCGTGGGAGCCCGCGGTGGCCCCGCCGTCCCGCGGGGGTGCGCGGGAGCGCGCGGCGGCCACCGCCGGGGAGCGGGCCGCGGCCCGCTGAGGGCGGCCGGGCGGCTCAGATGCCCATGCGGGCGGCGACCCCGTCGAGGACGCAGTCCAGGCCGGTCTCGAACTGCCAGCGCGCGTCCACGGTGCGGGTGGCCTGCCGGAGGTGGCGGTGGTAGACGGGGTAGCGGCCGGTGTTCAGCAGCCACGTCATGCGCGGCGCGAGGCCCGTCCTGGTCTCCTCCCCGCAGGACCAGCCGCGCTCGCGCATCAGCCGCACCAGGCCGATCTCCTCCTGCACGGCGCCGCGCACATAGGCGTGCACGGTGCGCACCACCGCCGTCATCGCGTCGGAGCCCAGGCCGAGGCCGTCCAGCGCGGCCAGGGCCCACTCGGTGACGGCCAACTGGTTCGGCGTGGGCGGGCACACCGCCACCCCGGCCAGCCAGGGGTGCTCCAGGTAGACCGCCCGGGTGCGCACGGCGAGCGCGTGCATGGCCTCGCGCCAGCCCGCGGTGTCCTCCGGCAGGGGCAGCTCGCCGTGGACGAAGTCGGCCATGAGCTCCAGCAGCTCTTCCTTGCCGGACACGTAGCGGTAGGCGGCCATGGGGGCGACGCCCAGTTCGGTGGCCAGGCGGCGCATGGTGACGGCGTCGAGCCCCTCGGCGTCGGCGACGGCGACCGCGGCCGCGGCGATCCGCCGCGGGGTGAGCGCGGCCCGGGGCGCGGGCGCGGGCGACTCCAGCCGCTCCCACAGGTAGGGCCGGTCCGCGGGCGCGCTCCTGCCCTGCCGCTCTCCGGCTCCCCGCCGCTCTCCCGCCGGCTGCCGGTCCTCGGCCGCCTGCCGGTCGTTGGTGTCCTGCTGGTCCTGGGTGTCCTGCTGGTCTCGCGCGGGCACGGGAGCGGGCTCCTTCCGGCGGACGCCTTTCGTGTACAGCGTATCAGGGGTGTACGTTGTACACAGCCGTAGGTGTACGTTGTACACGCGCATGTACGACGTACAGTCTCCCCCAACCGAAGGTGGATGTCTTGACCTCGAACACCCAGGCGGCCCCCGCCGCCTCCGGCGCCCCCACCGTGTCCGGCGGCTCCGCCGCCCGCGCGTCGCAGATGCTGCTCCGGCCGTTCCAGTTGGGCCCGGTCACCCTGCCCAACCGGGTGGTGATGGCCCCCATGACCCGTGAGTTCTCCCCGGGCGGCGTGCCCGGTGAGGACGTGGCGCGGTACTACGCCAGGCGCGCGGCCGGCGGTGTGGGCCTGATCGTCACCGAGGGCACATATGTCGGCCACCCGTCGGCGGGCACCAGCGACCGCGTGCCCCGCTTCCACGGCGAGGACGCGCTCGCGGGCTGGGCGCGGGTCGCCGAGGCCGTCCACGAGGCGGGCGGGCGCATCGTTCCGCAGCTCTGGCACGTGGGCATGGCCCGCGCCGAGGGCACCCCGCCGGTGCCGCAGGCGCCCAGGCTCGGCCCGTCCGGGGTCCCGGTGATGCCCGGCACCGAGCCCGGTCGGGCGATGACGCTCGAGGACATAGACGCGGTGATCGAGGCCTTCGCCGCCGCCGCGGCCGCCGCCGAGGCCCGCGGCTTCGACGGCATCGAACTGCACGGGGCGCACGGCTACCTCATCGACCAGTTCCTGTGGGCGGGCACCAACCGGCGCGAGGACGCCTACGGCGGCGACCCGGCCTCCAGGACCCGGTTCGCCGCCGAGATCGTCGCGGCCTGCCGCCGGGCCGTCTCGCCGGACTTCCCGATCATCTTCCGCACCTCGCAGTGGAAGATGGGCGACTACGACGCGAAGATCGCGCAGACGCCGCAGGAGCTGGAGTTCGTGCTCACCACGCTGGCCGAGGCCGGGGCGGACGCCTTCCACTGCTCCACGCGCCGCTTCTGGCTGCCGGAGTTCACCGGCTCGGACCTGAACCTGGCGGGCTGGGCCAAGAAGCTCACCGGCCGGCCCGCGATCAGCGTCGGCTCGGTGGGCCTGGACACCGAGTTCATGCGCACGTTCAAGGGCGAGCAGAGCCGGGTGACGGACATCGACGCGCTGCTGGACCGCATGGAGCGCGACGAGTTCGACCTGATCGCGGTGGGCCGCGCGCTGCTGGGCGACCCCGAGTGGGTCACCAAGATCGTGAACGGCCGCACCGACGAGCTGCTGCCGTTCGACAGGTCGATGCTGGGCAGCCTGACCTGACGGCCGGTCCGGCGAGGACACGGTGAGGGCCCGGCCGGGCCCCGGCGCCCCGGGAGAGGAGGGCACCGGGCGCCCGGCCGGGCCCGTGCGCGTCGCACGGGCGGGCGGCGCCCGCACCCGGGTCGCCACCCACCCGGAACGCATCGGCGACCTCGCCGCCGGAGAAGCCGCCCCACTTCTCGCCGTGCCACCCGTGGGCGCCGGCCGGGGCGGTGACGAGCGTTCCGCTCAGCAGGAAGCCGACGGCGGGGCCGGGGCGCCCGGATCTCGCGCGCGGCACGGGCGTTCCTGTTTCCGCTCGCATCCCTGACGATGCGAGACGTTCGATATTTCGCATGCTAGCCAGCACCTCGGACGAGGACTTGGACGAAGCGGCAGGGCGCGCCAACACCGCGCACCCCCTCGTGGGCCCACCCGCCACCCACTCCCATTCCGTTCGAAATACCGATCACCATCCGGCAGTTCGTACTTTCTGCCGTCCGACACCTTGACCCGTCCGACTCGGGCTGCCTAGCGTTCAGCGCTGACGTCACTCCAGCCAGCGCACGGTGCAGGCCGCTCCCGCCCGCGCACTCCCCCCACCCCCACCGGCCCCGGCCCGAGGAAACGGACGCATGCCTCACCTCAGATCAGCGCCGCGCCTCTTCGCGGTCCTCACCAGCCTGATGGCCCTCCTCACCACCACCCTCGCCCTCTCCTCCCCCGCCACCGCCCGTCCGGGCGCGGCCGACGAGCCCTACGCGGGCTACCTGTTCGCGTACTTCACCGGCGAGGGCACCGCCGACGGCGAGCAGGTCAGGTTCGCGCTCAGCCGCGGCAACGACCCGCTGCACTGGCGGGAGCTCAACGGCGGCGCGCCGGTGCTCAACTCCGTCCTCGGCGACAAGGGCGTGCGCGACCCGTTCGTCATCCGCTCCCCCGAGGGCGACCGGTTCTTCCTCATCGCCACCGACCTGAAGATGCACGGCAACGGGGACTGGGACGCGGTGCAGCGCCACGGCAGCCGGTCGATCATGGTGTGGGAGTCCACCGACCTGGTGAACTGGTCGGAGCAGCGCTCGGTGCAGGTCTCCCCGCCCACCGCGGGCAACACCTGGGCGCCCGAGGCGTACTGGGACGCGGACCTCGGGAAGTACGTGGTGTTCTGGGCGTCCAAGCTGTACGCGGAGGACGACCCGCAGCACACCGGCGACACCTACAACCGCATGATGTACGCCACCACCTCGGACTTCCGCACCTTCAGCGAGGCCGAGGTGTGGAACGACCCCGGCTACTCGGTGATCGACTCCACGGTGATCGAGCACGACGGCACCTACCACCGCCTCACCAAGGACGAGCGCGGCACCGGCGAGTCCCCGTGCGGCAAGTTCATCCTCCAGGAGAAGTCCGCCGACCTGCTCGCCCGGAAGTGGGACTTCGTGGCCGACTGCATCGGCCGCGGCACCGACACCTCCCCCGGCATCTCCCGCGGCGAGGGCCCGACGGTGTTCAAGTCCAACACCGAGGACAAGTGGTACCTGTTCATCGACGAGTTCGGCGGGCGCGGCTACGTGCCGTTCGAGACCACCGACCTGGACTCGGGCAAGTGGACGATGTCCGACGACTACCGGCTGCCCGCCTCGCCGCGGCACGGCACGGTGCTGCCGGTCACCAAGGCCGAGTACGACCGCCTGCTCGCCAAGTGGGGCGTGCCGCCGGTGCGGGCCGACGAGAACGGCCTGGTCGGCCACTGGCCGCTCAAGGGCTCGGCCGCCGACGTCTCCGGGCACGGCTACCACGGCACCGCGAGCGGCGACGTGTCCTTCTCCGGTGACGCGCTGACGTTCGGCGGCACCGACGGCCATGTGAGGCTGCCGGACAACATGCTCTCCGGCGTGGACGCGGTCACGGTCTCCGCCGACGTGTGGGTGGACCCCGGGCAGCAGACCCCCTACTTCCTCTACGGCTTCGGCAACACCGCGGCGAACGGGCAGGGCAACGGCTATCTGTTCGCCACCGGAGGGTCGGCGGACAGCGGCTTCCGCGCCGCGCTGAGCACCGGGAACTGGTCAGCCGAGCAGGAGGTGGCCGCCGCCCGCGGCCTGCCGCGCGGCCAGTGGAAGAACGTCGTGTACACCGTCGAGGGGCGCACCGCCCGGCTCCACCTGGACGGCGCCGAGGTGGCCAGGAACGACAACGTCACCATCGCCCCGTCCGACATCGGCGGCGGCCGCACCACCGCCAACCACCTGGGCCGCTCCCAGTACACGGCGGACCGCCACTTCAAGGGGAAGATGCGGGACGTGCGGCTGTACAACCGCGCCCTGTCCGCCGACGAGATCGCCGCCCTGCCGTCGAACGCCACCGCGATCCGCTCGGTGACGCTGCCGCAGTTGAAGGTCCCGGCGATCGTGGACTCCGCGAGCTCCTCGGTCACCCTGCCGCTGAAGCCCGGCAGCAGGCTGACGGGGCTGCGCCCGGAGTTCTCCCTCGCGCCCGGCGCGACCCTCAGCCCGCGCAGCGGCAGGCCCGTCGACCTGCGCGAGCCCGTCACCTACACCGTCACCTCAGCGGACGGTGCCAAGCGGAAGTGGACCGTGACCGCCAGGCAGATGCGCACACCCGTGCTGCCCGGGTACAACGCCGACCCGAACATCGCCGTGTTCGGGGACACCTACTACATCTACCCGACCACGGACGGCTTCCCCGGCTGGGGCGGCACCACCTTCCACGCCTGGTCCTCCAAGGACCTGGTGCACTGGAAGGACCACGGCGTGATCCTCGACCTCGGCCCCGACGTGTCCTGGGCGGACGCCAGGGCCTGGGCGCCCGCCATCGCCGAACGCGACGGTAAGTACTACTTCTACTACTGCGCCGAGGCGAAGATCGGGGTCGCCGTCGCCGACTCGCCCACCGGGCCGTTCAAGGACTCGGGCAAGCCGCTGATCAGCGCCAACCCCGACGGGCGCGGCCAGGCGATCGACCCGGCGGTGTTCACCGACGACGACGGGCAGGCGTACCTGTACTGGGGCAACGGCTCGGCGTGGGTGGCGCCGCTGAACGACGACATGGTGTCGTTCGACCCGGCGAAGGTGCGGCAGCTCACCGGCCTGGCCGACTTCCGCGAGGGCCTGTTCACGGTGAAGCGCGGGGGCGTCTACCACCTGACGTACTCCATCGACGACACCCGCAGCGAGAACTACCGGGTCGGTTACGCGACCGCGACCAGCCCGCTCGGGCCGTTCACCAGCCGCGGCGTGATCCTGTCGAAGGACCCGGCCAAGGGCATCCTGGGCACCGGCCACAACTCGGTGCTCCGGGTCCCCGGCACCGACGAGTGGTACATCGTCTACCACCGGTTCGCGATCCCCGGCGGCGACGGCACGCACCGGGAGACCACCATCGACCGGCTGCGCTTCTCCGCCGACGGGCTGCTCGCGCCGGTGACGCCGACGCTGGAGGGCGTGGCCCCGCGGCCGGTGCCCCGCGGCCGGTCCTGACGCCCCCGCGGGCCCTCGATCGGAGGCCCGGTGCCGGGAGGGATCCGCTCCCCGGCACCGGGCCTCACCCCACGGTGATCCGCCCGGTGCCGGTGTCCTGTTCGACGTCGCCGGTGCGCACGGTCACGGACACCGTCCACACGCCCGCCATGGGCAGTTGGAAGTCCCGCGCCGTGAAGTAGCCGCCGACGTTCTTCAGCGGCACCTCCAGCGGGCCCACGTCACGCGCCGGAAGGGTGAACCTGATCCGCATGTCCGGGACGGCGGCGATCCCGCCGTCCGCGGCGTAGGCGAGCGCGTTCAGGTCGTTGGTGCCGGTGGTGCCCGGCTCCAGGTTCACCAGCACCTGCCCCTTGCCCGCGGGCGAGCCGGTGTCGAACGGGACGGCCACGTAGGCGGAGCCGGGCGCCGCGGGCAGCGCCGGGGCGTCCGCCGCCGCCCGCTGTGCGGAGCGGCCCGGCTCGGTGCCGGTGAGCGCGGTGGTGACGGACAGCACGAGCACGGCGACGGCGGCCTCCGCCAGCACCGAGCGGCGCAGCGCGGCTCGGCCGGGCGCGGCGGCGCCCCCGGTGCGGACCGGGGTGAGCAGCGCGGTGCGGCCCGGCGCGGGCCCGCCGCCCGCAGGACCCCCGTCCCCCGCTTCCCCGCCGCCCGCCGCGGGCGCCTCGCCGCCGCCCGCGGCGGCCGGGCCGCCCGACCGGCGCGCCGCCACCCACCGCCGCGAGCAGGACGCCGCGACCAGCAGCGCCGCCACCGCGCACAGCTTCGCCGTCAGCAGCCCGCCGTAGGAGGTGCCGGTCAGCGCCGCGAGCGAACCGAGCTGCCGCCAGGACTGGTACACCCCGGTGACGACCAGGGTCACCACCGCGGCGAAGGCCACCCGGGAGAACCGCTCCACCGCCCGCCCGGCGTCCCCCGGCTCCCGGAACAGCACCACCAGCAGCGCCGCGAGCCCGCCCAGCCAGGTGGCCGCGGCCAGCAGGTGCGCCACGTCCGCAGGGACGGCCACCGCCACCTGCGGCCCCGTGGAGGCGTGCTCGGCCAGCGCCCAGGTGCAGGCGAGCGCCGCCGCGAGCACCGCGCCCGCGCCGAGCGCCGCCCGCCGGGGCAGCGCCCGCGCGGCGAGCAGGTACGCCCCCGCCAGCGCGGTCAGCGCCAGCCGGGCCGTCAGCGCCTGGCCGGGGCCGCTGCCCAGGGTGCGCTCCAGCGCGGACGGGTCCACGGCGGCGCCGAGCCCGTCGCCCGACTCGTACGGGGCGCGCAGCAGCAACTGCCCGGCCGTGGCCGCGAGCAGCGCCGCGCACCCGGCGGCCGCCTGCCGCCGCAGCGACCGCGGCGGCGGCCCGCCGCGCAGGCACAGCAGCCAGAACCCGGCCGTGCCCACCAGCACCGCGAACCCGGCGTAGGCGAGGAACCGGGCCGCGCCGTACAGCGCTCCCGCCGCTCCCCCGCCGGGTTCCTGCCCCGGCACCTCGGCCCGGGTCGCGGACACCTCGCCGACGGAGAAGACGAACGCCCCGGAGACGGGGTGGCTGTCGGCGGACACCACCTTCCACGCCACCGTGAACGTGCCCCGCCCGAGCCCCGGCGGCAGGTCCACGCGGGCGGTGGCCCGGTCCCCGCCCACCCGCTCCGGCTCCCCGGCCCGGACCCGCCCGCCGTCCGGGGCGAAGACGCGCACCGAGTCGTCGAGCAGCGTCATGCCCTCGGTGAAGGTGAGCGTCACGTGCCGCGGCGCGGCCCGGAGCACCGAGTCGGCCGCCGGGCTGGTGGAGACCAGCTTGGAGTGGGCGGACGCCTGCCCGGCCCCGCCGAGCAGCAGCGCCAGCACGGCGGCGAGGACCAGCGCCGCGGCCCTCGCGGCGCCGCGGCGCGGTCGCAGTCGTTGCCTCATCGCCGGTGATCGTAACGGCGGCACCGAAGCCGCGACCGATGTTCGCGCAAACGCGCGAACACCGGACGTGTGGCCGCGGGCCGGTCCGGGCCCTAGCGTGGTGACGGAAGGTCCGGCCCCCCGGCGGTGGCGTCCCGGCCCCCGGCGGTGGCGCCCCGAGGAAGGTGATGACGCCGATGACCGACGACGCGGCACCCGTCCTGATCGACAGCGGCGGCGGCGCGTACCCGCCGGACCTGTACCGCTTCACCGCCGCCGCGGAACCGCTCGGCGACGCCGGGGACATCGGCGCCGAGCAGGTCGCCCGCTACCGGCGGGACGGCTTCCTCGCGGTGCGGCGCCTGTTCCGCGGTGAGCAGGTGCGGGCGGTGCTGGCCGGGCTCGAGGCCGTCCTGCGCGACCCGCGCGGCGCCCTGGTCGAGTACGAGGCGCGGGCGGCCGACCGCCCGCACGAGCCGGACGGACCGGACGGCGCGCGCCGTGTGCGCAAGCTGATGGGTTTCACCGGCGCCGACGCCCGACTGCGCGCCGCCGCCCTCGCCCCGGCGGTCCTGCGCGCCGCGCGACTGCTCACCGGGGCGCGGGACGTCGCCCTCATCCAGGACATGGCGCTGCTCAAACCGCCGGGCGGCGGCCGGGAGAAGCCCTGGCACCAGGACTGCGCCTTCTTCACCACCGCGCCGGGCACACCGGTCGTCGGGGTGTGGATCGCCCTGGACGAGGCGGGGCCCGACAACGGCTGCATGCATGTGATCCCCGGCTCGCACCGGGGCGGGCCGGTGCCGCACTTCAGGCGCCGCGACTTCCAGATCTGCGACACCGACGTGCGCCGCGACCTCGACGTGACGGTCCCCCTCCCCCCGGGCGGCGCCCTGTTCTTCGACGGCCTGCTGCACCACGGCACCCCCGCCAACCGCAGCCCCCGCCCGCGCCGCGCCGTGCAGTTCCACTACGCCCCCGCGTCCGCGCCCCGGGTCGGCGACGAGGAGCGCCTCGCGGTGTTCGGCGCGGAGGGCAGGGGCGCCACCTGCTAGGGCGTGGGCGGGCCTCACTCCTCGAAGCGCAGGTACACCGTCCGCCGGTAGGTGCCCCGGGCCGGGTTGGGCCGCCCCTCGGGGCCCAGCGCCTCCGGCGGGTCGAACTTGGTGCCGATCGGGGGGATCGCGTCCAGGAAGGAGATGTCGCCGGGCGGGAACGGCGGGGCGGTGTGCCGGGGGTCGGGCCCGTACCGCGGGGTGAGCACGCGCAGGAACAGGCCGTCCTCCCCCGCCACCATCGTCACCGTGCCCGCCGTCGTGTGCAGCCGGGCCCAGCGCACGTCGGCGTGGTGGCCCTTGAACTCCGGGTACTGCCAGCCGTCCGCGCCCGTCGCCGTGTCGTTGTGGCGCTTGCTCCACACGTCGAAGCCCAGGCCCCGCATACGGTTGCGCCACACCCCGTACGGGCCGCGGCCGAGCCAGGTCAGGCCGGTGACGGCGGACTCGGGGTGGTCGAAGGTGACGCCGAAGAAGGGGTGCTCGCCGGTCAGGTCGTACCGGTAGTCCAGGCGCAGCCAGCCGCTGGGGTGCAGCAGCCACCGCACCCGGCTCAGGCCGCCGGTCAGCTCCGCCGTCACCGCGTAGCCGTCGCCCTCCGGGCCGTGGGTGAGCCGGGTGAGGGTCGCGTCCCCGGGGTGGGCGGGGCGGGGGCCGCCGGCCAGGGCGGTGCCGGTGGCGCCGGCCAGCATGCCGGTGGCGGGATCGAGGGTGACCCGGGTGCCGCCGGCCGTGAGGACCAGGGCGCCGTCGCGGGAGGCCGCCCGCACGGCGGGGCCGGGGCCGGTGCGCACCATGCGCCGGGCGTGGTCCGCGGCCGTGGTGATCGGCCACGTCCACGTCATCAGCTCGCGCCCGGAGGGGTCGGCGGCGGTGAGGGCGAGGGTGTCCGCGCCGCGCCACCCCGGCGGCAGGTCGAGCCGCAGCTCCCCCTCGGCGCCGGGGGCGATGCCGGGCGCGGCGGCGGTGCCCCGGGCGCGGACGGTACGGCCGGGCCGCTCGGTGTGGACGAGCAGGCGCCAGGTGAAGCGGCAGCGCCGGGTGTCGGTGAAGCCGTGGTGGTTGGCGAGCCGTATCCGCCCGTCGAAGTCCGCGGGCAGCCCGGCGGCGTACCGCTCCGCGTCCAGGGCCTCCACCGGTGACCAGATCTCCCGGATGGTGTGGAAGCTGGCCTCCTGCTCCCGGTACGGGCCCAGGATGCCGTCCGGCGCAGAGTTCCCCGCCACGTCGATCGCCCCGCCGCGGTCGTCGCGCACCACGCCCTCGTCGATCAGCGCCCACAGGAACCCGCCGGCCGACAGCCGCTCCCGGCCCATCAGCTTCCAGTAGTCGTTCAGTCCGGCGCCCGCGCCGCCGTCGTACAGGCCGTGCAGGAACTCGGTGGGCATGAAGACGTCCGCGCCCTCGCGGAGGATGCGGCGGGTGCTGTCGTAGTTCTCGTAGTGGTCGGTGTTGATCCCGCCGAAGGTGGCCCAGGGGTGCAGCACCGGGCGCCGCTGCGGGTCGTGGAGCGCGTAGTCGTCGTCCAGGGCGGTGTTCCAGCCGCCCTCGTTGCCGTTGGCCCAGAACAGCACGCAGGGGTGGTTGACGTCGCGGGCGACCATCTCGGCGACCAGCGGCGCCCCCGCGGCCTCGCTGTAGGAGCCCTGCCAGCCGGCGAGCTCGTCGATGACGTACAGGCCGGCCTCGTCGCACAGGTCGAGGAAGTGGGTGTCCGGCGGGTAGTGGGACATCCGGACGGCGTTCATGTTCATCCGCTTCATCAGCGCGATGTCCAGGCGGCTGACCCGGGGTCCGGTGGCGCGCCCGGAGTCGGGCCAGAAGGAGTGCCGGCAGGCGCCCTTGAAGACCGTCCTGACGCCGTTGACGTAGACGCCGTCGCCGGGCCGGACCTCGACCGTGCGGAAACCGAACGTCTCGCGGACCCGGTGCAGTTCGCGGCTCCCGGCGCGCAGGCTGACCTCCACCTGGTGCAGGTGGGGGGTCTCGGCGGTCCACAGGGCGGGGCGGTCGAACTCGGCGGTGAGGGCGGCGGCGGTGGCGCCGGGCGCGATCCGGGTGGTGAACGGCGCGCCGAGCGGGCGGCCGTCGCGCCGCAGGACGCGGGCGACGAGGCGGTCGGCGGTGGCCGCGCCGTCCAGGGCGACCCGCAGGGCGAGGCGGCCGTCGGCGCGGGCGTCCACGGCCAGGTGGTCGATCCGCTCCGCGGGCACGGCCTCCAGGTGGACGGGGCGGTAGATGCCGCCGAAGATCCAGTAGTCGGCCTCGCGCTCGGCGCGGTTGACCGAGGGGTCGGCCGAGTCCTTGCTGACGGTGACCTCGAGGAGGTTGGGCGCGCCGAGGTCGAGGAGGTCGGTGACGTCGTACCGGAAGCGGTAGAAGCCCCCCTGGTGGACGGGGCCGGCCGGGCGGCCGTTCACCCACGCCCTGGTGTCCGTCATCGAGCCCTCGAAGACGAGCAGGACGCGCCTGCCCCGCCAGGACGCCGGCGGGGTGAAGGTGTGGCGGTAGCGGCCCTTCTCCTCCGGGGTCGGGTTCCAGCCGTAGGTGTAGGTGCCGTAGCCGTGGAACTCCCAGTTGGAGGGGGTGGGGATGGTGCCCCACTCCCCGGCGCGGCGGCCGTGCGTCACCAGGAAGTCCCAGTCGACGGGGTGGTCGGCGTCCTGGCCGGTGAGGTAGAGGCGCTGGGTGAGGGCGTCGTGCCGCGGGGCGGCCGCGCTCGCGGCGGGCGCGTTCCCCACGGCGGCGGCTCCGGCCGCTGAGAGCACGAGAAAGCCGCGGCGGTGCAGGCGCATGGACGGGCTCCTTGGGAAGTCGGCTGGGACCCGCGGGGCGTCGAAGCGTTTCGACGGTAGGAGCGGGCGCGGCCGGGCACAAGAGGTCGGACGCGAATCAGGAGCCACGGGCGCAACGCCCGTCCGCGGGCCGGCGCGGGCGGGCTCGCGGGCGGGCCCACTCTTACGGGTGGTCGGTCACGTTCGGTGTCCCGGGGGTCGCGCGGCGGCGCTACTCTCCGGCGGAAGTGGGGCTTGGGACCCCGCAGGCGTCAAGAGGGAGGTCGAGCGATGGCCATGGACAACGAACTTGAGTGGATGTTCGACCCGAAGTCGTCCACGCTGGCGTTCTTCGGAGCCGAGCTCCGCCTGCGGCGGGAGGCGGCGGGTCTGACCCAGACGGCGCTGGCCAGGAAGGTGCTGTGCGCCCCGTCGCTGCTCAGCAAGATCGAGTCGGCGAAGCGGGTGCCGACGGACGACCTGGCGGCCAGGTGCGACGAGGCGCTGGGCACCGACGGGTACTTCTCGCGCCTGTGGCCCGTCGTCATCAGACACGCCTTCCCGGTGTGGTTCCGGCCCTGGGTGGACATGGAGCAGCAGGCCGCGAGGATCCAGGCGTTCGAGCTCACCCTCGTGCCCGGGCTGCTCCAGACCGAGGACTACGCGCGGGCCGTCCTGCGGTCGGGGCGCCCGGACAACCTGGAGGAGCGGGTGCTGTCCCGGATGCACCGGCAGCACATCTTCGCCGACGCGTACCGGCCGCGGTTCTGGGCGATCGTCGAGGAGGGCGCCCTGCGCCGGTGCGTCGGCGGGCCCGCGGTCATGCACGGGCAGTTGGCGCGGCTGCTCGAGGCCGGCGAGGATCCCCGCACGGTGATCCAGGTGCTGCCCTCCAGGGTGGGCTGCCACCCCGGGCTGCGGGGGGCGTTCTGGACCATGGGGTTCGAGGAGGGGCCGGACGTGCTGTACCTGGAGGGCTTCTCCCAGGGGCAGTTGCGCGGCGAACCGGAGGTCCTGGAGGAGTCGCACCGGGCCTACGAGCTGCTGCGCGCCGCCGCCCTGTCACCCGAGGCCTCGGCCGGCCTGATCGCCAGGATCATGAAGGACTTCGCCCGATGACCGACCTCGCCCGCGCGCGCTGGCGCAAGAGCAGCCACAGCGCGCAGGACAACAGCATGTGCGTCGAGGTCGCCGACGGCGTGTCCGGTCTGGTCCCGGTCCGCGACAGCAAGGACCCCGGCGGACCGGCCCTCCTGTTCTCCGCCGACGCGTGGGCCGCGTTCGTCGCGGAGGTCAAGCGCGGGGGGTTCCCGGCCCGCTGAGCCGCCCCGGGCGCCTTCCCCGGGCCCGGCCCGGTCAGGGTTTGCGTCCCACGCCCGCGTACACCGACACCTCGTCGTCGGGGACGGACCGGTCGGTGCCGGCGTCGGGGCGCCAGCGGTGGGCCACGGCGACGCCGGGTTCGACCAGGTCGAGGCCGGTGAAGAACCGTTCCACCTCGGCGCGGGAGCGGAGCTGGGTGTGCATGCCGGAGCGGTGGTAGACGCCGACGGCCCGCCGCATGCGCTCGCCGGCCAGGTCGCCGGTGGCGTGCGACAGGACGAGGAAGCTGCCGGACGGGAGGGCGTCGACCAACTGCCGCACGATGCCGTGCGCGTCGTCCTCGTCGGGCACGAAGTGCAGGATCGCGACCAGGGACAGGGCCACCGGCCGCGACAGGTCCAGAGTGTCCCTCAGCTCGGGTGCGTCCAGGATCGTGCCGGGGGCGCGCAGGTCGGCGTCGATGTAGGCGGTCCTGCCCTGCGGAGTGCTGGTGAACAGGGCGCGGGCGTGCACCAGGACCAGGGGGTCGTTGTCGACGTAGACCACCCGGGAGTCCGGCGCGGCCCGCTGGGCGATCTCGTGCACGTTGGGCGAGGTGGGCAGGCCGGTGCCGATGTCCAGGAACTGGCGGACGCCCGCGTCCGCGGCGAGGTGGCGGACGGCCCGCGCCAGGAAGCCGCGGTTCTCCCGCGCCATGGTGGGGGCGTACGGGATGACCTCCAGGGTCTGCCGCGCCACCTCGCGGTCCACGGCGAAGTGGTCCTTGCCGCCGAGGAAGCAGTCGTACACGCGGGCGGGGTGGGCGGTGTCGGTGCCCAGGTCGGTCGGGGTCCAGTCCGGTGCGGACACGGTGCTCCTTCGGGTGGGTGGGGGGACGGGACGGCGGTGCGTGGGGTTTCGCCGTCACGGGCGGGGTGCGGCGTTCGCGGGCGGGGCGCGGCTCAGTCGTCGCCGAGGGCGCCCTCGGCGACCCTGCGGGCCAGGGCGGCGCGGCCCGCCACGCCGAGCTTGCCGAAGATGCGGGACAGGTGGGTCTCCACGGTGCGGGGGCTGAGGAACAGGCGGGCGGCGATCTGCGGGGTGGTCAGGCCCTGGGCGACGAGTTCGGCGATCTCCCGCTCCCGGGCCGAGAGCCGGTCCTGCCCGCCGGTGCGGGGCAGTCGGGCGGACAGGCGGCGCTGCTCCAGGCCGACCCAGGTGGTCAGCCACGGGGAGCCGCAGGCGGTGAACAGGTCCTTGGCGAGGCCGAGCTGCTCGCGCGCGGCGGCCGGGTCGCCCGCGCGCATGAGGATCCCGGCGGCCAGGGTCCTGGTGAAGCCCTCGCCGACGGGGAGCTCGGCGGCGCGGAAGTGGTCCAGTGCGGTGAACGCGGCCTCGCGGGCCCGGGTCAGGTGCCCTTCGGCGAGGTGCAGGGCGGCCTCGGCGCGGGCGACGGAGCCGGCCTGGGCGCGGGGCGCGCCGTTCGCGGCGACGGCGGCGGCGCGCTCCCACCACTGCCAACCGCCGGCGACGTCGCCGCAGGCGGCCTCGGCCTGGGAGCGCAGCGCGTACACCGAGGGGGCGTGCGGGCCGAGCCCGACGGGGTCGGCGGTGAGCCGCCCGGCGAGCAGGTCGCGGCAGGCGCGGGGGTCGCCGAGGAAGAAGTGGACCTCGGCGAGGCTGTGGTCGGCGATGTTGCGCCACCACACCGAGCGCAGGCCCGGGCCGTCCTGGGCCTCGCCGGCCAGGGCGCTCATCAGCGGCACCGCGGCGCCGGGGCCCTCCTGCCACAGCAGGGGGCGGGACTTGACGGCGAGGACGAAGGTGCGCAGCTCGGCGCTGCCGAAGTGGCGGGCGATCTCCTCCCCGTCCTCGGCGTCGGCCAGGGCCTGCGGGGTCTGGCCGAGGCTGGCGTGGACCACGGAGCGCACCACGCACAACTGCGGCACCACGTGGCTGCGCCCGTAGCGGCGGGCGACGCGCAGGCCGCGCTCGACGTGGCGCAGCGCGTCGGTGTGCTCGTCCACCAGGAACTCGCCCCAGGCCAGGGGCGCCACCAGGCCGACGTCGTCGCGCAGTTGCACGTCGGTGAGGGCGTCGGCGCCGCGGCGGGCCTCCGCCAGCAGGGCGCGGCCGCGGTCGAAGCGGCACCGGTACAGCTCGGCGAGGGCGAGCAGGGTGGTGGCGACGACGGCGATGCCGGCGCGGGTGCCGGGTCCCGCGCGCCGGGCCAGGCGCAGCGCGGCGGTGGCCTGCTCGGCCCCGGAGTGCCACTCGCCGCGCAGCATGTCGGTGGCGGCGAGTTCCACCAGCAGGGCGGCGCGGGCCTGGGTGCTGTCGTCGGTGGTGCGGGCGAGTTCGCCGCTGAGCAGGGCGCGGGCCTCGGCGAGGCGGCCGAGGGCGCGTTCGGCGGAGGCCAGCCACTCCAGGGCGTGGTGGCGGTGCGGGGTGGGGCCGGTGACCAGCTCGTGCAGGATCGCCCTGGCCTCCTCCAGGCGGCCCGAGACGGTGAGGGCCTTGGCGAGCGCCATCCGCAGTTCGGCGCGGTGCTCCGCGCCGTGGTCCCCGGGGTGGTCGGCGCCGTGCGGGGCGGCGGGGCCCGGCAGGGCGTGCAGGGCGGCGCGCAGCCAGCGGACGGCGGTGGCGGGCGCGGTCTCCAGGGACTCGCGGGCCGCGGCGGCGAGCAGTTCCGCGCCCTCGGCGTCGCCCGGCCGCACCCCGTGCCGCATGTGCTCGGCGCGGTGGGACAGCGGGGCGCCCCTGCGGGCGAGTTCGCGGGCGGCGCGGCGGTGGGCGGCGGCGCGCCAGGCGGGTCCGGCCAGGCGGTAGGCGGCGGCGCGCACCAGGGGGTGGCGGAAGGTGAGGTCGCCGTCGGTGACGCGCAGCACGTCGCGGACGACGAGTTCGTCCAGGGCGGCGCGCACCTCGGCCTCGGGGAGTTCGGCGACGGCGGCGACCAGGGCGGCGTCCAGCGGGTCGTCGGCGACGGAGGCGGCCTGGGCGGTGGCGCGGGCGGCGGGAGGCAGGGAGTCCAGCTCGCGGGCGATGAGGGTGTCGAGTCCGGTGTCCTGGCCGTCCCTGGACAAGGTGTGCCCGGTGGCCTGGAGCCGGCCGACGGTGCGCTCGGGGAGCTGGTCGAGGATCTCCAGGTACAGGGGGTTGCCGCGGCTGATCTCGTACAGGCGGCGGCGGTAGGCGGGCGGCCTGCCGGGCAGCAGGGCGTCGGCGTCGTCCGGGGACAGGGGGCGCAGCGGCAGGCGGGTGACGGGCGCGGTGCACGTGGCCAGGGAGCGGGCCAGCGCGGCGGGCAGGCGGCCGCTGCGGGCGGCGAGGACGACGGCGACCGCGCGGGGCGGGTGGCGCACCAGGTAGTCGATCAGCTCGACGGAGGCGGTGTCGGCCCAGTGGACGTCGTCCAGCAGCAGCACCAGGCCGCGGTGGGCGGCGGCGCGCTCCAGGGCGGCGCGGACGCGGCGGTGGGTGCGGTGGCGCTCGGTGCCGAGGACGGGCGCGCCGTCGGGGGTGCCGTCGCCCGCGGCGGTGAGGGCGGCGCGCAGCCCTTCGGCGTGGGCGGCGAGCTCCGGGTGGGCGTCGGCGTCCGCCAGGGCGTCCAGCACCAGGGCCCACGGGACGCTGTGCTCGGGCTCGGTGGCGCGGCCGCACAGCACCGGGGCGGCCCCGGCCCGCTCGGCGAGGGCGGCGCAGGCGGACAGCAGGCGGGACTTGCCGATGCCGGGCTCGCCGGTGACCACGGCGAAGGCGGTGCCCCCGGCGGCGGTCAGGCGCCGCAGGGCGGTGAGTTCGGTGCGGCGGCCTGGCAGCTCCTCGGATGCGGCGCCCACGGGCTCCCCCTTTTGGGACGGGCGTGCGGTACGGCATGGGCCATGTGCGCGTGCGTCGCTCACTGATCGTGGTCGGTTTCGAACGAAGAGAATCACAGTCGGTCAATTCGTGCCAGAGCCGCCCCGTCCGCGGCGGGCGGCGGGGCGGTTGCGGCGCGGGAGGGGCGGCAGGGGCAGCGCCGCGGGGTACGGGAGTGGGGGATTCCGTGGTTTCCCGGATCCCGGCGGCGGCCCGGGGTGGGCACAGTGGTCACCGGTGCCGGACACGCCCAGGTCCGGCACCGCTCCTCCGCCCCGGCGACCCGGGAGGCCCGCCCGTGCAGACACCGCACCGCTGGATCCGCGCCCGCCACCGCCACGACCGGCGGCGACTGCTGGCGCGGGACGAGGGCGCGGTGCTGGCCAGCCTGGACGCGCACCGGCAACTGCGCGGCCCGTACACGGCGGGCGGGACACTGCTGCGGATGCTGGTACCGCCCGCGCTGCGGCAGTGGCCGGATCTGATCGCCGCCCACGCGGGGCACATCGCCGCCGCGGCGCCCGAACTGGCGGGTGTGGTGGGCGTCGCCGCGAGCCCGGGGGAAGCGGCCGGGGGCCGGACGGGGGGCGGCCCCCGGCTCGCGCCCGGGCTCACGGACTTCCTGCACGAGCTGGTGCGCCGCCTGGACGACGGGCCGCGGTGGCTGCTGGTCGACAATGTGCACGAGGCCGACCCCACCGACCGGGAGCTGCTCGCCGTGCTGCTGCGGCACGCCGACCCGGCGCTGCTGCGGCTGCGCCTGGCCACCGCGTCCGCGGAGTTCGCCGACCCGCCGGGCGCCCTGGCCGAGCCGCTCGCCCCGGCGCTGGCGAGCCGCGCCGACGCGGTGGACGGACGGCCCACCGCGCTGCCGCCGCTGCCGCCCGGCGACCCGGTGTGCTGGTATCTGGCGGACCACTGCACCGATGACGATCCCCGGCTCGTCGAGGCGTACGAGCGGCTGTCCCCGGACGCGCGCGCCGCCCGCCACGACGCGCGCGCCGCGGCGCTCGAGGCGATGGGCGAGCCCTCGCTGCTGCTCGGCGCCGTCCCCTTCCACCGGGAGCGCGGCGGCGACCCGGCGGGCGCGGGCGCGGACGCGCTGCACGGGGCGCTGCGGGTGTGCCTGGAGCGCGGGTTCCACCACGCCGCGGTCGAGTTCGCCGCGCGCGGCCGGGCGGCCGTCGCCGGGGACCGGGACCCGGCGCGCCGGGCCGCGTTCGCCGTGTCGGGGGCGCGGGCGCTGGCGGCGCTGGGGCGGCACGAGGAGGCCCTGGCCGCCGCGGAGGAGGCGGTCGCCGCCGAGCCGGGGCGGGCCGGGCACCATGTGGCGCGGGGCGATGTGCTGCGCGGGGCGGGGCGGCACGCCGAAGCCGTGCCCGCCTATGAGCGCGCGCTGCGGATCGCGCCCGCGCACGCCGGGGCGGTGTTCGGGCGCGGGGAGGCGCGGCTCGCCCTGGGTGACGAGACGGGGGCGCTGGAGGACTTCGACGATGCGGCGGCGCTCGACCCGGCGCGCGCGGAGGCCCACGCGCGGCGGGCGCGGCTGCGCTACGAGTCGGCGGACGTCAAGGGGGCCTGGCGGGCGGTCCGGGCGGGCCTCGAGGCGGCCCCGGGCGACCCGGGCCTGCTGTGCCTGCGCGGGAAGCTGCTGGCGCCGGGGTATCCGCGGGCGTCCTTCGCCCAGCTCACCGAACTGGTCACCCAGCACCCCGACTTCGCCCCCGGGTGGGCGGCACGCGGCCGGGTCGCCCGCCGCTTGGGCGAGGTCACCGCCGCCGTGGCCGACCTGGACCGGGCGCTGGCGCTCGCCGACGACCCGGAGGTGCGGTACGACCGCGCGATGGCCTGCCTTCGGGCGGGCCGCCGGGAGGAGGCGCTCGCCGACCTGCGCACGGCGCTCCGCACCAGCCGCGACCCCAGCACCCGACTGCGCATCGCGGCGTGCCTCCGCTCCCTCGGCCAGGGGGCCCTCCCGGCGGAAACACTCTGAGCACGCCGCCGTGAACCCGCCCCGGCCCCGGCGGCTCCGGCGGACGGACGGGAGGCCGAGAGGCCGAGGAGCCGGGGAGCCGAGAGGCCGGGAGGCCGGAAGGCCGGAAGGCTGGAAGGCCGGGAGACCGGAAGGCCGGGAGACCGGGAGACCGGGAGACCGGAAGGCCGGGAGACCGGGAGACCGGAAGGCCGGCGGGAGACCGAGGAGCCGGGAGCCGGAAGGCCGGGAAGCCGGAAGGTCAAGACCCCTTGAGACCGGTAGGTCAGAAGGCCAGTAGGCGAGAGGCCGGAAGGCCATCAGGCCATCAGGCCACGAGGCCAGGAGGCCAGGAGGCCAAGAAATCGGGAGACCCAGAAACCGGGAGACCGGTGGGCCAGAACGCCGGTAGGCCAGAAGGCCGAGAGGTCGGTAAGTCAGAAGGCTGAGATGGCCGGAAAGCCGCGAGGCGGGAGACCGCAGTTCCGCAGGTCTCCGCGCCGACGGGGAGTGGCCGGGGCGGCGGTCCGTCGAGACCCGGCACGCTGATCGGGGCCGCCCCGGCCGTCGCTCCCCCGCGCAGCTCGTCCAGCGCCCGGACAGCCGCCCCGAATGCGCCCCGCCGCGCCCCCACCGCGCCCTCGCCGCCCCCGCCGCCGGGCCGGAGAGGCGGGCCGCGGGGTGGTCGGCCTGAGGGCGCGCCACCGGGGGCGCCCGGGTCCACCGAGGCGGCCGGGGCAGGCGGCCGCGGTACCCGTCCGCATCCCGCCATCGGCGGCACCACACTCCGTGTGCCGGCGCCGCCCCCTCCGCGGCGCGTCCGTCAGCGCTCCAGCGTTTCCCTGCTGACCTGTGCGTTCACGGCCTGCATCACTTCTTGACCGGGTCTCTAGCGCACGTGCCGAAGCTGCCGACGGCTCGGTCGTCCGGGCAACCACCACCGGAACGAAGTCGATCCGGCCAGGCGGCCGGTGGCACGTGTGCGCGGCGGGCGGATCAACCGCCCGACCGCCCGATGCCCCGTGCCAATCACGACACATGGGCCTCAGGGAGGGTCGGGTACGTGACCAGCTCAGTCTCACAGGCCAAGCCTGTGCAGCGCCTCGACAGAGTGATCATCCGCTTCGCCGGTGACTCCGGTGATGGGATGCAGTTGACGGGTGACCGGTTCACCTCGGAGACGGCGTCGTTCGGCAATGACCTGTCGACGTT
>NZ_BAAGTD010000074.1:0-28037 GCF_054782095.1 Streptomyces capparidis
CGGCCACGGCCGCCTCGGCGGCGGTGGCGGCCAGCAGCCGGGCGGCGAGCACGGTGGCCGCCGCCCCCTGCCCCGGGCCCGCCGCGAGCAGGACCGCCGTGCCCGCGGCGGTGGGCGCGAGCGCGGCCAGCAGGTGGCGTTCGCGGCCGAGCACCAGCAGGGTGGTGGCCGCGGCCAGGTAGCAGGACAGCCCGGCGACGAACGCCGCCGTCGGCACGGAGCGGGCCACGAGCAGCGCGGGCAGGGCCGCGGCGAGCGCGCCGAGCGGCGCCCCGGCCCGCAGGCAGGCGGCCGCCGCGGCCCGGCCCTCGGTGCCCAGGCGCAGGTGGGCGCGGTGCGCGAGCGCCTGGTTCCACGTCCAGCCGGCGAGCACGCACACGGCGACCGCCGCGGTCGCGGACGGCAGGCCGAGCGGGCCCGGCGGGCCGTGCAGCAGCCGGGCGACCAGCACGTAGGCGAGCCCGGGCAGCGCGTACAGCACCCCGCGCAGCAGGCAGGCCGGCGGGTCCGCGCGCCACGGGTCGGGCGGGAGCGGCGGCTCGGGGAAGCGGCGCGGCACCCGGGCGTGCAGCTCGGCGGCGACCTCGAACAGGCCGGGCCGCCGGTAGCGCTCGGCGATCTGCCGGTCCGTCAGCCCCTCGGACTCCAGGGCGGCGGCTATCTCGTAGGGGTGGACGGCGGCGCCGCACACCTCGGCGAGCCGCTCCGCGAGCTCGTCCAGCGGGTCGGACCCGGCCCACCCCGGCCCGCGGCGCCGCGGCGGGCCGTCCGGCCGGGGCCCGCCGGGCACGGGCTCGCCCGCGCCGTCGCCCGGCACCAGGCGCAGCGGCCCGCTCACCGGGCGCCCTCCGCCGCGCGCAGCTCCCCTTGCCGGGCCGGGCGGGTCCGCCCCCAGCGCCGTCCGTCCGCCAGTTCCAGGTAGATCCCGCGGAAGGTGTCCACGGTGCGCCGCAGCGTGAACTGCTCGATCACCCGCAGCCGCGCCGCCTCCCCGAGCCGGGCCCGCCGCGCGGGGTCGCGCAGCAGGCCGAGGGCGGCCCGGGCCATCGCCTCCGGCTCGCGCGGCGGCACCACCGCCCCGGTGTCGCCCACCGCCTCCCGCACTCCTCCCACGTCGGTGGAGACCGTGGCCCGGCCGCAGGACATCGCCTCGATGAGGGTGAAGGGGAAGCCCTCGCTGACGCTGGAGAGCATCACGACGCTGCCCGCGGCGTAGGCGTCGCGGATGTCCTCCACCCGGCCCTCGAACCGCACCGCGTCCGCGACGCCCAGGTGCGCCGCGAGTGCCTCGCACCGCTCCCGGTAGGCCTCCCCGCCCCGCGGCGTTCCGCCGAACAGGCGCAGGCGCGCCTCGGGCAGCTCCGCGCGGACCCGCGCGAAGGCGCGGATCAGCGTCTCCAGGTCCTTGATGGGGTCGACCCGGCCGGCCCAGGTCAGCGTCGGGGTGTCCGGTTCGGCTCCCGCGGGCGGGAAGGCGGCGGGATCGACGCCGTTGTAGACGGTGCGGATGCGCTCCGGCGGGGTGCCGCCGCGCTCCTCCCACCGCCGGTTGTAGCGGTTGCCCGGGGTGACCAGGTCGGCGCTGCGCCAGCCCTCCTCGGCCAGCAGCCGGTGGAACCCGAGCAGCAGCGCCTTCACCGGCCACCGGTACGGTCCCGTGCGGTGCCCGAGGTAGCGCTCGCGCAGGTACACGCCGTGCTCGGTGAGCAGGAACGGTGTGCCGTGCAGCCGTTTGCCGACCAGGCCGGGCAGCGTGGCCAGGCCGCCGCTGACGGCGTGCGCCACCCCGCGGGCGGGCGGGGCGGCGGCCAGCGGGCGCAGGGCGTGCTCGAGCAGGTCGGTGGCGGTCAGCGCGTCGTGCAGGGTGGGCGAGGCCGCGGCGGCGGGCAGGCCGGGGCGGGTCCACAGCCGGGCCAGGGTGCGCACGGCCGCCTCGGAGCGCAGGGCGGCGGCCAGCGCGCCGCCGGGCGCCCAGGCGGCGAGCCCGTACAGGGCGTCCGGGAAGTCCCGCTCCGCGTCGGGGTCGAGCAGCGCCAGCAGGAAGCGCTCCCACAGGGGCGGGAAGGTCCGCCGCAGTCGGCGCCGCGGGGCGCGCCCGCCCGGCGGCGGCCCCCACAGCGGTATGCGCACGACCTCGCGCACCTGCGGGGGCAGCTCCCAGGCGAGGGGTTCGGCGGTGCCGCCGGTGACCGCGAGGACGCGGAAGGCGAGGTCCGGCATGCCGCGCACCAGTTGGTCGCACCACACGCTGACGCCTCCGTGGCTGTGCGGATAGGTGCCCTCGGTGAGGAGGGTGATCTCCGGGGCGGTCCCGCCCCCCGATGGCAGGGGGCCGGGCCCCCCGGGTCTGTCACGTGTCGCCGCCATGGGTGCCCCCGTTCGTTGCTTCCTCGTGGTGTTCTCGTGGCGCCGCGGCGGCCCGCTCGTCACCGGCGCGCGGTGGCGCGCCCCGGGCGTGCCGGGTGCCGGGCTGCGCCGCGCGCCGTTCCCGCCGTGGCGGGCGGAGGGAGCGGCCGGGGCGTCGCGCCGTCCCCGGCCGCCCGCCCTCACGCCGGGGCGGTGGGCAGCACCAGGGTGACCCTGCCGTCCGCGGGCGGGGGCGCCCAGCCGGAGGCGGCGCCCGCGTAGGGGGTGCCGAACGCGGCGTCCCCGTCCGCGGTGTGCTGCCCGGTGCCGAGCGGCATGGTCGCCGGGACCTGCACACCGTCGGGCACGGTGACGGTCACGGTGCCGCCGACGCGGTACGCGGTCACCCGGCCGTCGCGCAGGGCGTCGCGCCACGCGGCCCGGCGGCCCAGCTCGGCCCCGATGTCCCGCATCCGGAGGTTCACCAGCGGGACGTCGTCGGCGAAGCGGAGGTCGTGGTCGCGCAGGATCCGCTCCAGCACCGGGTAGGCGACGCGTTCCTCGGCGAGGTTCGACTGGTGCACGAAGTGCGGCCTGAGGTCGTTGGAGGTGATGTGCCCCAGGGCGATGCGCGCCTCGAGCGGGACGATGTGCGAGGCGAAGCCGGTCGCCGGGTCCAGCGGGGCGTCCAGGCAGGTGGTGTGGGCGGCGGTCTCGCACAGGCCGCTGCCGCCGTCCGCCCGTCGGGTGTGGATCCAGTTGTACTCGTCCACCAGCTCGCCGACCCTGGCCACGTTGAAGAAGACGTTCATCGGGTGCCGGGGGACGGTTCTGGCCGGTCCCACTCCGCGCTGTTGCGACTCGCGGGAGTTGTCGCCCGCGACCCAGCCGATGCCGGTGTCCGCCAGGGCGGCGGTGAACTCCGGGTTGTCCAGCGGCTGCTGGGGCGGGTGGGCCAGCCCGGAGTGCTCACCGGTGATCAGCTCGTCGTCGGCCTGGTGGAGGCCGAGCGCCGTGCCCCAGTCGCGGTTGCGGGTGATCTCGGCGCGGATCTGCTCGCGGCCGGTCCACCGCACCTGCCCGTCCTCGTCCTTCGCGCAGGTCCACGGGACCACGGTGACGTCCTGCACGCAGCCGAGGAAGGTGTGGCTCCAGGTGTGGTTGACGAACCGGAACCGGGACTGGTCCCGGGCGATGCGCTCGGCGAGGGGATCGGTGCCGCCGTTGTCCTCCTTGTGGTCCTCGCTGCCCCCGCCGTTGTAGGCGAGGTCGAGCGTCAGCCCGTGCCGCCTGCTCCACTCGGCGGCCGCCCAGGCGTCGTCGGCCGTCATGCGGATCGGCGCGGGCCGCGGCGCGCCGCCGTCCCCGGGGCAGTCCGCCGCGCCCGTGGTGCAGTTCCGCTCGGTGTCCCAGCGGGCGTCGGACGCGAACACGTCGTCCACGTGCACGGCGAAGTAGTTGCGGACGAAGCCCAGGTGGGCACCCTCGGTCAGCCATGCCACGATGCCGCGCGCCAGCAGGCGGAACTGGCCCTGGTGCGCGTTGTAGGCGAAGGTGAGCACCAGTTCCCTGCGGCCGTCGTGCGCGTACTCGCCGACCAGCACGCCCCGCTCGGAGCTGCCGGGGATCGGCGCGTCCAGGTAGGTGGTGAACCGGGCGCCGTCGCCCGGCGGCAGGGGGGTGGCGAGGAAGCCGTAGCTCTCCGGCACGTCGGGGGCGAGGTCCTCGAACGGGACCACGGCCTCCAGGTGGCGGAACCACCCGCCGCGGCCCGCCTCGGTGACCCGGGCCGCCGTGCCGTCGAGCGGTCCGGAGTAGCCGGGGGCGAGCGGGTGGTTGAGGCCCACGTCCGGGTTGGCGTAGCTGTACGCGTCCACCTGCCGGATCCCGAACCGCCGCTCGTAGGAGGCGATCGCCGCGAGCTCCGCCGACCCGGCGCCGAACGGGTTCTCGTTCGGGAGCACCACCCCCTGGTACTTCGCCCGGGGCGTCCCGTCGACGGTGTCGGACAGGAAGCCCTCGTCGATGACGGGCCGGTCGGGGTCCGCGGTCGACACGGTGGTGTACGGGATGCCCGTGCTCTCCAGCTCGGCGACGATCGCCGCGACGGTCCCGCTGCCGTCGTCCACGACCAGGATGCGCAGGTCCACGCGGTGGCCCGGGTCGGCCGCCGCCCCGGCCGCGGGCAGCAGCACCGCGGCAAGCGCCACCGCGCACACGGCCGCGCACCACCCTGACAGTGCGCCACGCCCCGGTCTCCGGCGGCCCGTCGCCGCGGCGCGCAGTGCGGCGACGAGCCCGCCCGCGGCCCGTCCGGCCCCCACAAGGATCCCTCGGCCCATCGTGATGTCCACCCCCACGGATGTCGCCCCCGTCCGAACACGCGTACAATTGCTCGCGGCAGCGCCCGACCCGCGCGGTCCGGGTGCGAAGTGCCGCATGCCGCAACACCACATGCCGCGACACCGCATGCCGCGGCCGCTTGCCGAGGCACTGCTCGCCGGAGCAGCGCATGCCGGAGCACTGCATGCCGGAGTGACCGCCCGCGCGCACACGGGCAGCGCTCCCCCCTGCGACCGATCGGCCCCCCGCCGGTCGCCCGCCCAATCCTGGGGCACGTCCGGCGGGATTCGCGGCCCCAATCCGCAAGCTGGCGCAAACACTTGCGACACTTTCCGCCACAATCGGTCACCGCGGCCGCCCGGCCGGTGCCCTTTCCCGTTCTCCCGCCGCACCGGCGCAAGATGTGGCGCGTTCCCGGCCCCGGCGCAAGCCGGAACCGGCCAAGTGCGCCCCCGTGCGCTGGCACTGCCGTCCGCACGCCGCACGGGTGTGCGCGCCGCGGTGGCCGTCGAACGGCGGCGCGCGGCAGGTTTCCGTTCGCGGCGACGGGTTACCCGGGTCGGAAGGAACCCTGTGTCCCGACGAGCCCGCCACCGGGCCGGGAGGAGCGGCATGACCTCGTACGGCTACTTCCTGTCCTGCGAGGAGTTCGGTCCCGCCGAGCTGCTGGAGCAGGCGCGCATGGCCGAGCAGGCGGGCTTCGAGGCGCTGTGGATCTCCGACCACTACCACCCGTGGACCGATGAGCAGGGCAGCAGCCCGTTCGTGTGGTCGGTGATCGGCGGCCTGTCCCAGGTGACGTCGCTGCCCGTGGAGACCGCGGTGACCTGCCCCACCGTCCGCGTCCACCCGGCCGTCGTCGCCCAGGCCGCCGCCACCTGCGGGGTGATGCTGGACGGCCGGTTCCGGCTCGGCGTGGGCTCGGGCGAGGCGCTCAACGAGCATGTGGTCGGCGGTCCGTGGCCGCCCGCCCCGACGCGTCTCGAGATGCTCGAGGAGGCGATCACGGTGATCCGCCGCCTGTTCTCCGGAGAGACCGTCACCCATCACGGCAAGCACTACACGGTGGAGAACGCCAGGCTGCACACGCTGCCCGACGAGCCGGTGCCGGTGGACGTCTCCGCGTTCGGGCCGACCGCGCTCGGCCTGGCCGGGCGGGTCGGCGACGGGCTGATCACGATGGCGCCGGACGCCGACGCGGTGGCCGCATTCCGCAGGGGCGGCGGCGGGGGCAAGCCGGTCCAGGGCGGCCTGAAGGTGTGCTGGGGCCCCGACCGCGCCGAGGCCGTGCGCACCGCCCACCGGCTGTGGCCCAGCGACCACCTGCCGGGCGAGCTCGCCCAGGTGCTGCCCACCACCCAGCACATCGAGCAGGCCTGCGAGCTGGTCACCGAGGAGATGGTGGGCGGCTCGGTGCCCTGCGGCGACGACCCGGAGGAGCACGCGCGGGCGCTGCGGGAGTTCGCCGACGCGGGGTTCGACACCGTCTACGTCCAGCAGCTCGGCCCGGACCAGCAGGGCTTCTTCGACTTCTACCGCACCAAGGTCCTGCCGCAGCTCACCGGCGCCTGACCGGCACCGGTCCGCCCCGGTCGGCCGCGCCCGCGGGGCGCGGTCGGCCCGGAATCGCCAAGGAGCCGACACCCGATGAGCACCAAGGTTTCCGACTACGTCCTGCAACGCCTGCGCGCCTGGGACGTCGGTCACGTCTTCGGCTACCCCGGGGACGGCATCAACGGCCTGCTCGCCGCCTGGGGCCGGGCGGAGGACCACCCGCGGTTCGTGCAGTCCCGGCACGAGGAGATGTCCGCCCTCCAGGCCGTCGGCTACGCCAAGTTCTCCGGCCGGGTGGGCGTGTGCGCGGCCACCTCGGGCCCGGGCGCCATTCACCTGCTCAACGGCCTGTACGACGCGAAGCTCGACCACGTGCCGGTGGTCGCCCTGGTCGGCCAGACCAACCGCAGCGCCCTCGGCGGCTCCTACCAGCAGGAGGTGGACCTGCTCGGCCTGTTCAAGGACGTCGCCTCCGACTACTGCCAGATGGTGACCGTCCCCGAGCAGTTGCCCAACGTGCTGGACCGGGCGATCCGCACCGCCTACGCCCGCCGCGCCCCCACGGCCGTGATCATCCCCGCGGACGTGCAGGAGCTGGAGTACAGCCCGCCGCAGCACGCGTTCAAGATGGTGCCGTCCACCCTGGCCACGGGCCGCTGCGCGCCGGTGCCGCACGAGGACGACCTGCGGCGGGCCGCGGAGATCCTCAACGCCGGGGAGCGGGTGGCGGTCCTGGTCGGCCAGGGCGCGCGGGACGCGGCCGTGGAGGTGCAGCAGGTCGCCGACATCCTCGGCGCCGGGGTCGCCAAGGCGCTGCTCGGCAAGGACGTGCTCCCCGACGACCTGCCGTTCGTCACCGGCGCGATCGGGCTGCTCGGCACCCGGCCCAGCTACGAGCTGATGCGCGACTGCGACACCCTGCTGACCATCGGCTCCAACTTCCCTTACAGCCAGTTCCTGCCGGAGTACGGGCAGGCCCGGGCGGTGCAGATCGAGCTCGACCCGCACATGGCGGGCCTGCGCTACCCCTACGAGTGCGCGCTGATCGGCGACTCGCGGGCCGCCCTGCGGGCGCTGATCCCGCTGCTGCGCCGCAAGGAGGACCGCTCCTGGCACGAGAAGGTGACCGGCGACGTGCGGCGCTGGTGGGAGGTGATGGAGGGCCGCGCCGCGGTGTCCGCCGACCCGATCAACCCCGAGTACGTGGCGCACTGCCTGGACCCGCTGCTGCCGCGGGACGCGATCGTCACCGCGGACTCCGGCTCCACCGCGAACTGGTACGCCCGCCACCTGCGGCTGCGCGCCGGGATGCGCGGGTCGCTCTCGGGCACGCTGGCGACGATGGGCGCCGGGGTGCCGTACGCGATCGGCGCGAAGTTCGCCTGCCCCGACCGCCCGGCGATCGCGCTGGTCGGGGACGGCGCGATGCAGATGAACGGGCTCGCCGAGATGATCACCGCGGCCAAGTACCACCGTGAGTGGACCGATCCCCGGCTGGTCGTGGGGGTGTGGAACAACCACGACCTGAACCAGGTCACCTGGGAGATGCGGGCGATGAGCGGCGCCCCGCAGTTCCTGCCGTCGCAGGCGCTGCCCGACGTGCCGTACGCGGCCTTCGCCCGCTCGATCGGGCTGCACGGGATCCTGGTGGAGAAGCCGGAGGAGGTCGAGCCCGCGTGGCGGGAGGCGCTGTCCGCGGACCGCCCCGTCGTGGTGGAGTTCCTCACCGACCCGGCCGTGCCGCCGATCCCGCCGCACGCCACGCTCGACCAGATCCTCAAGGCGACGGCGGCGGTCGCGCAGGGCGACTCCGACCGGGGCGCGATGGTCAGGCAGGGCGTGAAGGCGAAGGTGCGGGAGATGTTCCCGGGCGGGCGGAAGGACAGGGACTGACGGGCCACCCCGCCCCCAGCCCCCCGCACCCGGCGCGGCGGGCCGGCGGCGGGCATGCGTGGACCGGCCGTACCAGGAGTGTCGCCTACTCCGGTACGGCCGGCGTCGTTGGGCGGGGGTGCCCCGCCCGTCAGTCGGCGGGCTCCTCCGGTGCGGGGGACGCCTCGGTCCCCTCGTCCCGTGCCGCCTCGTCCTGGTCCTGCTCCCTGGCCTGCTCCTCGCCCTCCTCCTCGCGCCGTCCGCCGCTCTCCTCGCGCTGCGACGGCGCCTCGACGTCCCACGGGTCCCGGTCGCCCACCGTCCCGCCGACCTGCTGGTCCGGCAGGTCCCTGGGGACCGCGCCCGCCTGTGCTGCCGGTTCTTCCATGCGCCGCTCCGTCATGCGGCGACGGGTACCCGCGCACGCCCGGCGCATGCCGCCCGCCCGCGCATGAGCCGCCCCTTGTCGGGCACTCGTACAGCACCGCGGAGCCCCGCGGCCACCCGTGGCGCGACCCCACCCGACCGAGCACGGAAGGCGAGCGCATGAAGGCACTGACCTGGCACGGCAAGCGGGACGTCCGCGTGGAGGCGGTGCCCGACCCGGTGCTGAAGGAGCCGACGGACGTGATCGTCCGGGTCACCTCCACCGGCGTCTGCGGTTCCGACCTGCACCTTTACGAGATCCTCGGCCCGTTCCTCGACCCGGGCGACATCCTCGGCCACGAGCCGATGGGCGTGGTGGAGGAGGTCGGCGAGCAGGTCACCGAGGTCAGGCCGGGCGACCGGGTCGTCGTCCCGTTCAACGTCTCCTGCGGCGCCTGCTTCATGTGCGGCCAGGGGCTGCACTCCCAGTGCGAGACCACGCAGGTGCGCGAGCGCGGCATGGGCGGGGCGCTGTTCGGCTACACCAAGCTGTACGGGCAGATGCCCGGCGGGCAGGCGGAGCTGCTGCGGGTGCCGTTCGGCAACACCCTGCCGATCAAGGTGCCGGACGGCCCGCCGGACGAGCGGTTCCTGTACCTGTCGGACGTGCTGCCGACCGCCTGGCAGGCCGTGGAGTACGCGGCGGTCCCGCCCGGCGGCTCGGTGGTGGTGCTGGGCCTGGGCCCGATCGGCGACATGTGCGCACGGGTCGCCAGGCACCGCGGCGCCGAGCGGGTGATCGGGGTGGACCTGGTCACCGAGCGGCTGACGCGCGCCAGGGCCCGGGGCGTGGAGACGGTGGACCTGCGGGAGTACCCGAAGAACCTCACCGACAAGATCCGGGACATGACCGGCGGGCGGGGCCCGGACTGCGTCATCGACGCCGTCGGCATGGAGGCGCACGGCGCGCCCGCGGCCAAGTTCGCCCAGCAGGTCACCGGGCTGCTGCCGGCCGCAGTGGCCGGGCGCCTGATGGAGCGGGCGGGCGTGGACCGGCTGCACGCGCTGTACTCGGCGATCGACATCGTGCGCCGCGGCGGCACGATCTCCCTGGCCGGGGTGTACGGCGGCATGGCCGACCCGATGCCGATGCTGACCCTGTTCGACAAGCAGGTCCAGTTGCGGATGGGGCAGGCCAACGTGTGGCGCTGGGTGCCCGAGATCCTGCCGCTGCTCACGGACGAGGACCCGCTGGGCGTGGACGGGTTCGCCACCCACACCCTGCCGCTCGAGGAGGGCCCGCGGGGCTACGAGCTGTTCCAGGAGAAGCGGGACGGCGCGGTGAAGGTGGTGCTGCGGCCCTGACGGCGTGCGGCTGTCCGGGCCGGACAGCCGGACGCCGGCACACCGCAGGGCCGCACCCGGCGGTGCGGCCCTGCGGCACGTCGGTCCCCGCCGCCGCGCACGGTCAGTCCTCGATCATCACGCGCACGGTCTCCAGGTCGGAGTCGGCGGCGTCCGGGATGTTCATGCCCGCCGCCAGCCCGGAGCGCAGATACCGCAGCACCGGCTCGGTGAGCCGTTCGCCCGGCAGCGCCACGGGGATGCCCGGCGGGTAGGGGGTGAGCATCTCCGCGGCGACCCGCCCGGCCGCCCGGTCCACGGGCACGTCCTCGACCTTGTCGAAGAAGGCGTCCCTGGGCAGGTGCACCAGCTCCATCCTCAGCTCCCGCGGGGAGGGCACCTCCACCGTCGGCACGGGCCGCAGCTCGTCGGCGTGCGCGACCACGTCCCGCAGCGCGTCGAGCAGGATCTCCGCGGTGCCCTCGTCGTCGGCGTGGGTGAACTGGGCGCTGACCCGGCGGTGGTCGCTCAGGTGCAGGTCGATGTGGCGGTGCTCGCGCAGCCAGTCCGCGACGCGGTAGCCGGTGGTGCCCAGGGCGCTCACGTCGACGACCACGGGCAGCGGGTCCAGGTCCGCGGCCCTGCCGGGCCCCACGTACTCGTCGCGGCCGTCCACCCGCAGCCCGTCGATGCCGGCGACGGCTTCCCGCACCCGCGCCGCCAGGTCGAGGGCGCGGCGGAGCAGTTCCTCGCCGCGCAGGGCCATCTGGCGCCGCCAGCCGTCCAGGCCCGCGTAGATGAGCACCGAGGGGCTGGTGGTGCCGAGCAGGTCGGCGCGGGACTGGAGCACCGCCGGGTCGATCAGGTCGCCCTGGAGGTGGAACACCGAGCCCTGCTCCAGGCCGCTGCCCATCTTGTGGATGCTGGTGACGCACACGTCCGCGCCCGCGTTCATCGCCCAGGCGGGCAGGTCGGGGTGGAACGGCAGGTGGGCGCCCCACGCCTCGTCCACGATCAGCGGGCGGGAGCGCCGGTGGCAGCCCTCGGCGATGGCCGCCAGGTCGGCGCAGGTGCCGTAGGGGGTGGGGCTGGTCACCAGGGCGCCGCGGGCGTCGGGGTGCTCGGCCCACGCCTTCTCGAAGGACTCCGCCGACGGCGGGTGGGCGATGTGCCGCTCCGGGTCCCACTGCGGCTCCACCCAGATGGGCCGCACCCCCGACAGGATCAGGCCGGACACCACCGACTTGTGAGCGTCCCGGCCCACCAGCAGCTTCTCGTGCGGCCCGGCCACCGAGAGCATCGCGGCCTTCACCGAAAGGGAGCTGCCGCAGGTGGAGAAGAAGGTGTGGTCGGCGTGCACCGCGTCGGCCATCAGCTCCTGGGCGCGCTCCAGCACCCCGCCGGTGGACAGCCGGTCGTCCAGCCCGCTGGTGGCGAGCACGTCGGAGTAGAACACGGCGTCGCCGAGGACGCGGCGGACCTCCGGGTCCGCGCCGCGGGCCTGCTTGTGGCCGGGCGGGGTGAACCCGGTCTCCTGCCGTTGGTGGTAGCGGATCAGCGCTTCCAGGATCGGGGCTTGTGAGTGGTCCATGTCTGCACGGCTTCCCGGGGTCGGCGGGCGGATGCGCGGCCGTGGGAAGCTGGCCGAGGGAGGTGGGAGATGCGGGCCGCGCGGGTGATCTCGCTGCTGCTGCTGTTGCAGGCGCGGCGGTCGATGACGGCCGCCGAGCTGGCCGCCGAGCTGGAGGTGTCCGAGCGCACCGTGCAGCGGGACGTGCAGGCGCTGGCCGAGGCGGGGGTGCCGGTCTACGCGGAGCGGGGCCGCGCGGGCGGCTACCGGCTGCTGGACGGGTACCGGACCAGGCTGAACGGGCTGCACCGCGACGAGGCGGAGGCGCTGTTCCTGTCCGGGCTGCCGGGGCCGGTGCAGGAGATGGGCCTGGCGGACGCGGCGCTCGCGGCCCGGCTGAAGGCCGCGGTGGCGCTCGGGCCCGCGCTGCGGGACGCGCCCGAGGCGGCGGCGCGGCGCTTCCACCTGGACGCCCCCGCCTGGTTCCGGCGGGTGCGCACCCCGGAGTTGCTGGGCGCGGTGTCGCGGGCGGTGTGGGGCGAGCGTGCGGTGCGGGTGCGCTACCGGCGCGAGGACGCGGCGGTGACCCGGACCCTGGAGCCGTACGGCCTGGTGCTCAAGGCCGGGGTGTGGTACTTGGCGGCGCGGGTGGCGGACGGGGACGGCGGCGGGTCCTCGGCGTACCGGGTGTACCGGGTGGACCGGTTCGAGGCGGTGGAGGCGCTCGAGGAGCCCTTCGACCGGGACCCGGACTTCGACCTGGCGGCGTTCTGGGAGGAGCGCTCGGCGGCGTTCGCCCGGTCGCTGCTGCGGGAGCGGATCACCGTGCGGCTGAGCCCGGAGGGGGCGCGGCTGCTGCCCGCGCTGCTGTCCCCGGAGGCGGGCGAGCAGGCGCGGGGGGCGCTGGCCGCGGCCGGGGAGCCGGACGGGCAGGGGTGGGTGACGGTGACCCTGGCCACGGAGTCGCTGGACGTGGCGCACGACGAGGTGCTGCGGCTCGGGGCGGAGGCCGAGGTGCTCGGGCCGCCGGAGCTGCGGGCCCGCGTCGCCCGGACAGCGCGGCGGCTGTCCGGGCTGTACGAGGCGGACGGCGCCGCGGATCAGCGGTAGCCGGTGGGGTCCGCGGGCCTGCCCGCGTCCTGCACCTCGACCACGTACCGCCAGGCGTCGGGGCGGCTGCCGTCCACGTCGGTGAAGCCGTACACCTGCGCGAGCTGCCCGCTGGAGAGCGAGGCGCCGTTCCAGCGGGACACCTCGGGGTCGGCGGCGAGGGCGGCCACGGCCCGGCCGGTGAAGGCCGGCGTCTCGGAGATGCAGAAGTGCGGCTCCTTCTCCAGCGCGTCGCGCCAGTTGTCCTCGGTGACGCCGTAGTGGTCGAGCATCATCTCCGACCGCAGCCAGCCGGGGGTGAGCGCCACGGCGGTGGCGCCGCGCGGGGCCAGCTCCTTGCCCAGCGCGAAGGCCATGCGCAGCACGGACACCTTCGCCAGGTCGTAGAAGAACGACTCGCGGTACTTCGCCGCGTTGTACTCGGCCGTGCCGTCGGTCATCTCCACGACCAGGCCGCCGGGGTGGCGCAGCAGCAGCGGCAGCGCCCGGTGGCTGGTGACGGCGTGGGTCTCCACGGCGAGCCGGAGCAGCCGCAGCCCCTTGGCGAGGTCCAGCTCGTGCACGGGCCGGTTCCAGGTCTCCACGTAGATCTCCCCGCCGATGTCGTTGACCAGGACGTCCAGTCGCCCGCGCTCCCGGTCGATGCGCTCCACCAGCGCGGTGACCTGCTCGGGGACCAGGTGGTCGCACACCACCGCGATCCCCTCTCCCCCGGCCGCGGTGACCAGCTCGGCGGTCTCCTCGACGGTCTCGGGCCGGTCGTACTCGGACCGGGACGTGGCGGTGGTGCGGCCGGTCACGTAGACCGTCGCCCCCGCCGCGCCGAGTTCGACGGCAACGCCCCGCCCCGTACCACGGGTCCCTCCGGCGACCAGCGCCACCTTCCCCTTCAGCGGCGCGTCGGTCCGCGGTGTCACCATGTGCGTCGTCCTCCTCGTTGCGTGTGCGTTCCGCGTCCGGATCCACGTCCGGACACGGCACCACCCTGGCGCGGAAACCCGACACGGACTGTCGGCTTTCCCGCGGCGCGGGAACCGGCGGGACCGGGTGCGCGCGAGGGGCGCGGAGGGCGGGCACGCGAAGGCGGCGGTGGTCGGGGAAGGTCAGTCGTGATAGGTGGAGATCTGGACGTTCTCCAGGACGCCACACGCGTCGGGAACGAGGATGGCGACGGAATAGTAGGCGCTGACCAGGTAGGAGATGATGGCCTTCTCGTTGATACTCATGAAGCGCACGGAAAGACCTGGCTGATATTCGTCGGGAATTCCGGTCTGGTGCAGTCCGACGACGCCTTGGTCGTCCTCGCCGGTGCGCAGCACGAGAACCGAGCTGGTGCGCTCCTCGGTGATCGGGATCTTGTTGCAGGGCAGCAGCGGGACGCCGCGCCACGCGGGCACCATCGTGCCGTGCAGGTCCACGTGGTCGGGGTACAGGCCGCGGCGGTTGCACTCCCGGCCGAAGGCGGCGATCGTGCGCGGGTGGGCCAGGAAGAAGCGCGAGCCGCGCCGCCGGGACAGCAGCTCGTCCAGGTCGTCGGGGGTGGGCGGGCCGGAGCGCGGCTGGATCCGCTGGGAGTAGTCCGCGTTGTGCAGCAGACCGAACTCCCGGTTGTTGATCATCTCGTGCTCCTGGCGCTCGCGCAGGGCCTCGATGGTGAGCCTGAGCTGCTGTTCGAGCTGGTCCATCGGCTCGTTGTACAGGTCCACCACCCGGCTGTGCACCCGCAGCACGGTCTGCGCGACGCTCAGCTCGTACTCGCGCGGGGACGGCTCGTAGTCCACGAAGGTGCCCGGCAGGTCCACCTCGCCGGAGTGCCCCGAGGCCAGCGCGATGTCGGCCTCGCCGCGCCGGTTCGTCGGCTGCCCGCTGCCGGCGCGGAACCGCTCGACGTGCGCCCGCAGCTCCCCGGAGTTCCCCGCGACGGCCTCGAACTCCTGGCGGGGCAGCTCGAGCAGGGTGCCCGGGGTCTCCGCGCGGGCCGTGAACGGCCAGGTGCCCTCGGCGTCCACCAGGGTGTGCTCGCCGAAGTGGTCGCCGTCGGCCAGCACGTCCAGCAGCGCCTGGTTGCCGTAAGGGCCCTCGCCGAGCCGCCGCACGCGGCCGTGCGCGATCAGGTACACGTGGTCGGCGGGGAGGCCCGCCTCGACGATCACCTCGCCCGCGGCGAAGTCCCGCTGGGTGAAGCGGTCGGCGAGGGCGCCGAGCACCTCCTGGTCGGTGAACTGCCGCAGCACGGCGAGCTCGCGCAGCTCGTCGGGGATGACCCGCACCTGGGAGCCGGTCTGCACGAAGGTGACCCGGCCGTCGCCGACGGTGTAGGTCAGCCGCCGGTTCACCCGGTAGGCCCCGCCGGACGCCTGCACCCACGGCAGCATGCGCAGCAGCCAGCGGGAGGTGATCCCCTGCATCTGGGGGACGGTCTTGGTGGTCGTCGCGAGATTTCGCGCGGCGGCCGTACTGAGGCTCAGACGGGGCTGCTCGCCCTCCGCGGCCTCGTTTCCCTCTCCGGTGGTCGCGTCGACCGGCACGGAAATCCCTCCCTCGATCGGGTGCATATCGCATCCATGGTCCCGGCCCCGATCTCTGCGAACCATTCCCCGATCGAGTGAAGGTCGCAAATTCTCACGACGCGGGGGGAGGCTTTTTTCCGGGGTGATTCGATGAAATCGGGGGAGAATACGCGGGAACACGCGGGATTCGGCGATATTCGGCACAATCGGGCGGAAAGCGCGCCGGAATGTGCGGGGGCCGCCGGCGGCGGCGCGGGGGACGGGCCGGGCGCCGCGTGCGGGGCGGGGCGGGCCCGCCCGTCGAGGCCGGTCCTGCCCGCCGTCTCACGCCACCTCGATGCCGTACTCCTCCACCAGCGCCACCAGCCCGCCGGGGTAGCCCTTGCCGCCCGCCACGAAGCGCCAGTCGTCCTCGCCGCGGCGGCGGAACGAGCCCAGGACCAGCGCCTTCTCCCCGGGGCGGCCGTCGGAGACCTCCAGTTGGTCGAGCTCCCGGCCGGAGGGGTCGGACAGCCGGATGCGGGCGTCCCGGAACCCGGCCAGGTCCGCGTCCGGGTCGGCCTCGGGGTCCACGGCGGCCACCAGCACCAGCCGGTCCGCGGCGCGCGGCAGCCGGTCGAAGCGGACCCACACCGCGGCCCGGTCCCCGCCGGAGCCGGGCATCATCCGCACGGTGCCGTCGGGCGTGGCCGGGTTGTTGAAGAACACGAACTGCTCCTCGGCCAGCACCCGGTTGCCCGTGCACACCAGCGCGCACACGTCCACCGCGACCCGGCCCGACCAGGTCATGCCGAGCACGCTGACGTCCTCGAGCTGGTCCTCGCCCGGGTCGGCCGGGTCCGGCGCGGGGGTGCCGGCGCCGAGGCGGCCGCGCAGCCCGTACCGGTGCAGCAGGTCCACCAGGTCGGCGCCGGAGACCAGGGTGAGCGGCTTGCCGCTCGCGAAGGCGTGGGAGCCGGGGCCGAACCCGGAGGTGGTGATGAGGATGCCCTTGTTGGCGCCCGCGTCCTGCACCGTGCCGTACAGGTCGCGCACGGCCGTCGGGGGCACCGTGTTGCGGTACCTCTTGGCCTGCACGACGATGCGGCCGCCGCGGATCGGGTCGGGGTCCGTGGCGTCCACGTCCACACCGCCGTCGCCGGAGCGCGCGGTGGTGACGGCGCGCATGCCCATGGCCCGGAACAGCTCGGCGATCAGCTCCTCGAACGCCAGCGGGTCCATGGCGAACAGGTCGGGCTCGCCCTCCCCGCCGTGCGCGACCACGGCCCGCCCCACGTCCTCGGGGCGGCGCGGCGGGCGCACCGCCGTGGGCCGGTCGGGGCGGGCGGACAGCTCGCCGCGCAGCGCGTCCGTCAGGCACGCCACCGCCTCCACCCGCTCCAGGTGCAGCTCCCCGTATCCGGCGCGGTCCACCCGCACCGCGGCCACATGGGTCTGCGCGGGGCGGCCGGTGGCCGGGTCGCTGCCGTCCACGAAGCCGCCGACCACCACCGAGGCCAGCGTGCGGTGGACGTCGGCGGAGAACAGCTCCCGCACCACCAGCAGCACGCACTGCGCCAGCACCTCCCGGTACAGCGCCCGGCGCTCGGTGACGGGCCGCGGCACGTCCTTGTCCCGGTCGGCGCTCGGCAGGTACTTCACCGCCGCGGCCGCCGGGACGACGTCGAAGCCGGGCAGCTCCCAGTCCAGGACCAGTTCGCGGGCGCCCGGGTCGAAGGAGGCGCGCACCTGGCGGGGGAAGCCCTCGGGCCAGGCCGCGGAGGAGTACAGGGCGGCGGTGAAGTACTCGACGACGGCCTCGGGCTCGCCCCGCCGCAGCCCGGCGACCAGCTCGGCCACGCCCGCGTTGTGCTCCCTGATCCTGGCCAGCTCCCCGTCCGCCCAGCGCTGGTACTCGCGCCGGTACGCCTCCAGCCTGCGCACCCGCTCGGCCTCCTGGGCCTGGGCGGCGTGCCACGCCTGCTCCCAGGCGGTCTGCGCCTGCCGGCCGCCTCCGATGCCCCAGGTGGACCTGGCCTGGAAGGCGGCCGGGTCCGGCATGGGCACGGGGACGGCCAACTGCCCGGGCGCGAACGGCTCGATCGTCTCGGGCAGGGCGAGCGCGCCGGGGCCGAACGCGGGGGCGGCGCAGCCCGCGGCGAGCAGACCGCGCAGCTCGGCCACCCGCCGCTCGATCTCCTCGGTGCGCCGCAGGGCGTCGGCCTCCCGGTGCTGCCGGTAGGCGGCCTGCTGCTCCCGCCGCGCCCGGGCGGCGGCCCGCTCGGCCTGCCGCTGCTGCCGCTGCGCCTCCCGCGTCCGCTGGGCCTCGGCCCGGCGCGCCGCCTCCTCCTGCCGCTGCCGCTGGCGCTGGATCTCGGCCCAGGTGGATATCAGTCCGTGGGAGCGGCGGCTCATGCGGGCGGGGGCTCCTTCGCGTGGTCCGGTGCCGGGCGTGCGGGCGTGCGGGCGCGACCGGCGGCACGGGGCGGGCGCCGCCGGTGCGGCATCAGGGTGACTTTACTGGTGGAGGGCGACATTCCTGTCCGGACGGCCGCCGCGGGCCGCGGCGGTGAGCGTCCGTCAGGCGGGGGCGCCGAGTTCGGCGAGGAGTGCCGCCAGCAGCGGCGCGGCCGGGGGGCCGGCGGCGAAGGACGCGGCGCGGGCCAGGCCCTCGGCGGAGCGGCACCAGCGCCAGGCCGCCTCCAGGGCCGCCTCGTCGTCCGCGGCCTCGGCGGGCAGCGCGGCGGGCCAGCGCAGCGCGGCGGCCTGCGCGGTGACCTTGGCGCCGCCGGCCACCGGGTCCACGGCGAGCACCGGCACGCCCGCCTCCAGGCCCAGGACCAGGCCGTGCAGCCGGTTCGTCACCACCGCGTCCAGGCGGGCCAGCACGGCGCGCAGTTGTCCCGGGGTGGCGGGCAGGCGCCAGTCGCGGGTGTCGAGGCGGGTGTCCAGGGGGAGGCGGGCGAGGTCCTTGCGGCCCAGCCAGCGGGTCAGGGCGCGGGCGACCTCGGCGTGGCGGCGCCGGCCGCCGTACTCGTGCTGCCCGCCGGTGAGGACGACCCCGGCGACGGGCACGGCGTCCGGGCGCGGGGCGTGCAGGGCCAGGTCGGGCACGGGGTGGGCGGCGGTGCCGTCACGGGGCAGGACGCGGTGGAAGCCGGTGACGGCCGGGTCGGCGGGGGCGGTGACGGTGATGCCGACGGCGACGCGGCGGCAGCGGGCGTAGCGGCGGTGCAGCTCCATCAGCGGGGAGGGCTCGCCGGGCGCGGGCGGCCGGGCGTGCAGCGGGCCGCAGGCGAACACCAGGTGGGTGTAGGCCGCCGGGTCGGCGCCGTCCAGGTGCAGGGCGTCCGGGCGGAAGCCGGGCGACCAGGCGGTGTCGCAGGGGATCCGGGCCCGCTCCAGGGCGGCGGCCACGGCCCGCTGGGCGAGCACGTCGCCCGCGGTGGCCTCGCCGTGCAGGAAGCTGAACCAGCCGGTGAGCAGGACCCGGGTGCCCGGCGCGGTCACCCGACGTACCTGCGGGCGGTGGACGCGCGCTGCGGGGCCTCCAGCAGCTTCAGGGCGCGCTCCACCCGCGGCGGCACCACCTTGCGCTCCCGCAGCACCCAGGGCAGGCCGGCGGCGGCCTCGGCGAAGGCCAGCGCGGAGGTGGCGTCCCTGGGCACGGTGGCGGCCAGGTGGGCGGTGCGGCGCAGCGCGGCGGGCAGGGGGCGGCGCAGCCAGGTGAACCACAGGGTGTTGCGGATGCCGTGGCGGCGGCGCAGGGAGGGGTCGCGGGCGGCGGAGGGGCGGTGGTGCACGGTCAGCTCGGGCGCGTGCACCAGCCACCATCCGGCGGCGGCGAGGTCGGCGGCGAGCAGCTCCTCCTCGCCGCCGAGCCACAGCCGCGGCGAGAAGCCGCCCGCGGCGCGGAACGGGGCCAGGCGCAGCAGGCTGGCCCCGGCCAGGAACGAGCCGAGGGCGGGCCCGGGCAGCCCGTGGGGCGCGGGCACCGGGGAGTCGCGCAGTTCGGCGACGATCGGGTCCTCGACGGGCGCGGCGCCGGGGCGGTCCGGGTCGTGGACGACGATGCGCGCGGTGAGGCAGGCGACCTTGGCGTGGGCGTCCAGCAGGTCGGCGGCGCGCGCCAGGGAGCCGGGCTCCCACCAGGTGTCGTCGTCGCAGAACGCCAGGTAGGGGGTGGTGACGTCGCGGGCGGCGAGGTTGCGGCCCAGGGCGCCGAGGTTGCGGCCCGGGGTGAGCAGCCGCATCCGCGGGTGGTGGGCGCGCACGGCGGCGACGGTGCCGTCGGTGGACCCGTTGTCCACCACGATCACCCGCGGCTCCTCGGGCAGCGCGGCGAGGCGGCCGAGGGTGTGCAGCAGTTCCTCGCGGCGGTTGTGGGTGATGACGGCGACGGTGACACGCGACTCGGGCACGGATGTGGCTCCCTTCGTCGGCGGGGGTCCGGGGGCGGGGGTCCGGGGGCGGGGGTCCGGGGGCGGGGGTCCGGGGGCGGGGGTCCGGGGGGCGCGGCCCCCTGGCCCGCGGGGCAACGGGGTCCGGGGCAGTCCCGACAGGGGGCCGGAGGGCGGCCGAGCGTCGTCCCCGGCCCGACCGCGGCCCCCGGCCTCCGCGGGACGGCTCCTCACCCCCCGTCCAGCGCCCGCAGGTCCCGCTCCAGCCAGTCCGGCACCGTCCGGCGGTGCCGGACCGCCGTGGGCAGCAGCGGCACCGCCTCGCGCAGCGCGCGGCGGGCCTCGCCCGAGGCGGGGCAGGCGGCGGCGAGCCGGGCGGTGGCGGCGGCGGCCCGCGGCCAGGGGCGGCGCAGCCACGCGGTCAGCAGCTCGTTGCGGCGCATCCGCGCGGCGCGGCCGGGGCGGGGTCCCGGGTCGGGGTGGTGGTGGGCGGTGACGCCGGGGCAGTGCGCCACGCCCCAGCCGCGGGCGGCCAGGTCCAGGGCGAGCAGGGTCTCCTCGCCGCCGAGGTGCAGCAGCGGGTGGAAGCCCCCGGCCTCCAGGAACGCGCTGCGGCGCACGATGCCGGCGCAGGCCAGGAAGCCGAGGACGGAGGGCCCCGGCAGGTCGGGGGCGGTGCCGAGCGGGGAGTCGGCGAGCACCTCGTTGAGGGGGTCGGGGGCCTGGTCGGGGCCGACGCGGGTGGCCGCGGCGATCAGGCCGAGCCGGGGGTGGGCGGCGAACAGCTCCGCGGCCCGGGCCAGCGCCCCGGGCTGCCACCAGGAGTCGTCGTCGCTGAAGGCCACATAGGGGGTGCGCAGGGCCCGGACGCCGCGGTTGCGGGCGGCGGCGCCCTCGTTGCGGGGCAGCAGGATCATCCGCACCTCGGGGTGGGCGGTGCGCACGGCGTGGGCGCTGCCGTCGGTGGAGGCGTTGTCGACCACGACGACGGGGGGCCGCTCGGGCAGCGCGGCCAGGCGGTCCAGGGTGTGCAGCAGGCGCTCGCCGCGGTTGCGGGTGATCACGACGACCCCGACGGGGTCCGGGGCGGCGGGGGCGGGGCCGGGCGGCGCGGGGCGGGGGGCGCGGTCGGTGGTCATGGGCTCTCTCCATGGGGGGAGGGCGGGGTGTCAGGGGAGTGCGGGGGCCAGGGCGGGCTCCCGGCCGGGGCGCGGCGCGGGGGGCGGGGGCGCGGGCAGGGCGGCGAGCGCGTCCAGGACCTCGCCCGGGGTGATGCGCAGCAGCCGCTCGTCGGGGACGGGGCCGTGGGCGTCGCCGGGCCGCGGGCGGTCGTCGCCGGGGTCGGGGTGCCACAGGACGCGGTGCCGCGCCGCGGGCGGCGGGCCCCACAGCGAGGGGGCGACGGGGCCGAACAGCACCACGGACGGCGTGCCGAGCGCGGTGGCCAGGTGGGCGAGCCCGGTGTCGCCGGACACGACGGCGCGGGCGGCGGCGACGAGCGCGGCCAGCTCGCCGAACGGCAGGTCGCGCCCGCCGCCGAGGACGCCGCCGCGGGGCAGCCCGGCGAGCTCGGCGACCCGGTGCGCGAGCGGCCCCTCCCCCGCGCCCGCGGTGAGCACCACCCGCTGCCCGCGGCCGTGCAGGGCGCGGGCGACGGCGGCGAACCGCTCGGCGGGCCAGCGGCGGGCGCCCGCGTCGGCGCCGGGGTGCAGCACGACGGCGCCGGGGGCGGGCGAGGCCGCGGGCGGGGCGGGCAGGCGCAGGTCGTCCGGGTCGGCGTCGGCGCCGTACCAGTTGACCAGGCGGCACCAACGGTCGCGTTCGTGCTCGTCGTCCCGCCAGGCGGGTCCGGGCGCGCCGGGGCGGGTGTAGGCCAGCAGGGCGGCGGGGCGCAGGGCGAGCAGCGGCAGGCGGCTGGCCGGGCCGTTGCCGTGCAGGTCCACGGCGACGCGCGGCGGCGGCCCGGTCCACGGCAGCTCGGCGGGGACGGCGCGGCCCGGGGCGGCGGCGGGCAGCAGCCGGTCCACGGCGCCGGTGGCGGCGGCGGCCTCGGCGAGCCGGGCCGGGGCGGCGAGGACGATCTCGTGGCCGGGGAAGCGGCGGCGCAGGCCGCGCAGCGCGGGCACGGCGGTGAGCAGGTCGCCGAGCCCGAGGGCGCGCAGCACCAGCAGGCGCGGGGTGTCGTGGGCGGTCATCCGGCCACCTCCGCCGCCGGGGGCGCGACCGCCCGCTGGGCCCGTGCGGCGCGCCGGGCCAGGTCGGTGGTGGAGCGGCCGTCCAGGTAGGGCAGAACCAGGGCCTGCCCGCCCCAGGAGGCGAGGGCCGCGGCCTCGGGCAGGGCGTCGGCGGTGTAGTCGCCGCCCTTGACCCACACGTGGGGGCGCAGCCCGCGCAGCACCCGCTCGGGGGTGTCCTCGTCGAAGACGGCGACGGCGTCCACGCAGCCGAGCCCGGTCAGCACCCGCGCCCGGTCCGCGGCCGGGACCAGGGGCCGCCCCGGGCCCTTGAGCCGGGTGACGGAGGCGTCCGAGTTCAGGCACACGATCAGGCAGTCCCCGACCCGGCGGGCGGACTCCAGCAGGCCCACGTGCCCGGCGTGCAGCAGGTCGAAGCAGCCGCCGGTGGCCACCACGGTGCCGCCGCGGGCGCGCACCGCCCCGGCGAGCGCGAACGGGTCGCGGCGGGGCCCCCCGGTGCCCGGCCCGGCGGCGTCGGGCGCGTCGGGCGCGTAGTCACCGCGGGCGACGAAGGCGGTGGCGGCGGCCACGGCCCGCTGCACGGCCTCCTCGGGCAGCGCCCCGTCGGCGAGGGCGCAGGCCGCGGCGGCGGCGAAGCAGTCCCCCGCGCCGCACGGGTCGCCGTCGCAGGTGTGCGGGGCGGGCAGCAGCATGGGCCCCGCGGTGCCCCGGCTGAGCAGGGCGCCGCGCCCGGCGAGGGTGACGGCGACGGCGACGGCCCGCCAGTGCCGGGTCAGGGCGGCGGCGCGGGCGGCGTGGGCGCGCATGCCGTCGCCGCCGGGCAGGGGCCCGTCCGGGCCGGTGAGCGCCGCGGCGAAGTGCTCGGCCTCGGCGGCGTTGGGGGTGACCAGGCGGGCGCCGGGCACCGGGGGGCCGCCGCGGGGGTGCGGGTCCCAGGTGAGGGGGCCGCGCCGGGCGGCGGCGGCCAACCGGGGGCGCAGCGCCTCGGCGACGCCGCCGCCGTAGTCGGCGACCAGCACCGCCTCGGCGTCCCGGAGCGCGGCGAGCGCCTCCCGGCCCGGCGCGCCGGGGGTGCCGCCGCCGCGGTCCACGCGCACCAGGGGCCGGCCGCCGGCGCGCACCCGGGTCTTGACCGGGACGGTGCCGGCGAGCGGGAACGCGGCGAGCCGCACCCGCCCCTCGAGGCGGGCGCGCAGCTCGCGGTCGGCCTCGCCGTCGCCGAGCGCGGTGACCAGCACCACGTCGCGGCCGCCGCGGGCGGCCAGGCAGGCGGCGAGCGCGGCGCCGCCGGGGCGGGCGCGCTCGCCCGCGGCCTCGACCACGGGGGCGGGGGCGTCGGGGGCGAGGCGGGTGGCCTCGCCGTCGATGTCGCGGTCCAGCAGGGCGTCGCCGACCACGACCAGGGGGCGGTCGCTGCCGTTCATGCGTGCTCCGTGAGGGATCGGACGGTGAGGACGGGGGCGCACGGCACGGCGAGCGCCGCGTCGAACGCCTCGCACACCAGGTGCAGCGCCACCAGGTGGGCCTCCTGCACGGTGGCGGTGGGCACCGGGCCGCCGCCGGAGGCGTCCACGCACAGCGCGTCGTCGGCGTGCGCGGCCAGCGGGTTGGGGCGCGGCCCGGTCATGGCCCACACGGTCAGCCCGGTGGCGCGGGCGGTCTCGGCCGCGCGCAGCAGGTTGCGGCTGCGGCCCGAGGTGGACATCAGCAGCAGCACGTCGCCGGGGCGGCCGTGCGCGGCGACCTGGCGGGCGTAGGTCTCGTCGAAGCCGTAGTCGTTGCCTATGGCCGTCAGGCTGGAGGTCTCCGCGTGCAGGGAGATCGCCGAGTAGGCGGGCCGGTCGGGCCCGTAGCGGCCGACGAGCTCGGCGGTCAGGTGCTGCGCCTGCGCGGCGCTGCCGCCGTTGCCCGCCGCCAGCAGCCGCCCGCCCAGGGGCAGCAGCCCGGCCAGGGCCTCGCCCCAGCGGGTGAGGCGCGGCAGTTGGCGCGCCCGCATCCGGGCCAGGGCCGCCTCCAGGGCCCGGCAGTGGTCCTCGGCCCGCTTCAGGGTGGATCCGTCCGGCGTGCTCACGTCTCGCTCACCGCCTCCTCGCTCGCGTCCTCCCCGCCTCACGCCGCCCCCGCCCCGGTCGCCGTCACCGGCGCCGCCCGCCGCCGGGCCGCCTGCGGCAGCGCCCGGGTGCGCAGGGCCTCGGCGTAGACGGCCTCGGTGGCCGCGGCCACCCGGTCCCAGCCGTACCTGGCCCGCACCCGGCGCCGCCCGGCCGCGCCGTACCGCTCGCGCAGCGCGGGGTCGGCGAGCAGGGCGTTCACCGCCGCGGCCAGCGCCTCGTGGTCCCCTGCGGGGAACAGCCGCCCGGTGACGCCGTCGGCGACGGTGTCCAGGTGCCCGCCGACGGCGCTGGCCACCACCGGCACCCCGCAGGCCATGGCCTCCAGCGGCACGATGCCGAACGGCTCGTACCGCGGCGGGCACAGCACCACGTCGACGCTGCGCAGCAGGGCGGGCATGCGCTCGGGCGCCACCCCGCCGAGGAGGGCCACCCGGTCGCCGACCCCGGCGTCGGCGGCGAGCTTGGTCAGCCGCCTGGCCTCCGGGTCGTCGTCCAGCCCGCCGGCCGGGGGGCCGCCGGCGACGACCAGCTCGGCGTCGGGGATCCGGGTGAGCGCGGCGATGGCCACGTCCGCGCCCTTGCGGGGCACCAGGCGGCCCACCTGGAGCAGCCGGGGCCGCTCGTCGCGGGGCGCCGCGGGCCCGTGCGGGGTGAACCGGCCGGTGTCCACCCCGCACGGCACGATCCGGGTGTGCACCGACGGCAGGCCCATGGCGCGCAGCTCGCGGACCTCGTCGCGGCAGGTGGCGATGATCCGGGCGACCGCGCGGCCGACCGCGGTCTCGGCGGCGACGCGGCGCGGCGGGCTGGTGTCGGCGCCGCCCTGGTGGCGCCGCTTGACGGTGCCCAGCGCGTGGTAGGTCTGCACCACCGGCACGCCGAGGTCGCGGGCGCCGCGCAGGGCCGCCAGGCCGGACATCCAGAAGTGGGCGTGCACCACGTCGGGGGGGTCGTGGAGCCACTGCCGCGCCAGGTGCTCGCCGAAGGCGTTCATGTGCGGCAGCAGCGCGTCCTTGGGCAGGTCCCGGGGCGGTCCCGCGGGCACGTGGTGGACGGTGACGCCGGGGCGCAGCCGCACGTCACGGGGCAGATCGGGCGCGTCCGCGCGGGTGTGCACGGTCACCTGGTGGCCGCGGTCGGCCAGGGCCGACGCGAGCGCCGCGACGTGCACGTTCTGTCCGCCCGCGTCCACTCCGCCCAGGACGGCGAGGGGGCTGGCGTGCTCGGACACCAGGGAGATCTTCAGCGGCGTCTTCACCGGGTCACCTCTTCGATCAGGCGGTTCCAGTCGGCCAGGAACCGCTTCAGTCCGTAGCGCTCCAGCGCGGCGCGGCGGGCGCGCAGCCCGTCGGCGGCCGCCGCGCCGGGGTCCGCCAGGTAGCGGCGGACGGCCTCGGCGAGTTCGTCGGGCCCGGTGGAGACCACGCCCGCGCCCTCGGGCACGGCCCGCGCCGCCTCGGTGGTGGCCAGCGCCACGACGGGCATGCCCAGGTGCATGGCCTCCAGCAGGGACAGGCCGAGCGAGGTCCAGCGGACCGGGTGCAGGTACACGCGGCGCTCGGCGAGCGCGGTGTGCAGGGCCGCCTGCGGCAGGTCGGCCGTGCGGCAGCGCTCCGGCGGCAGGCCCAGGTGCGCGGCCAGGCCCTCGGTGCCCATGCCGAACACGTCCAGCGGGGCGGCGCGGGCGAGCCGCGGCAGCAGGTCGGTGCCGGTGGTGCGGCCGCGGCGCACCGGCTCGTTGACGACGACGGCGGCGCGCTCCAGCCGCCCGGTGTACCGGTGGCCGGGATCGACGACGCCGTGCTCGATCACCTCGGCGCGGGTGCGGCCGCTGTCCCAGAACAGCCGGTTGAAGTGGGTGACGTGGACGAGCACCAGGTCGTCGCGGTCCGCCGCGGGGTGGCGGGTGTCCGGGACGGCGCCGTGGGGCGCGTTGTGCTCCAGCCAGACCGCGGGCACCTCCCGCCCGGGGCGGCGGCCCAGCCACCTCTGGGCGAGCTCCTCCTCGTGCGGGCGTTGCAGGACCACCAGGTCCACGGGGGCGTCGCGCAGTTGCTCGGGGGTGAGTTCGCGCACCGACTCCGGCCAGTCCCAGGTGCGGGCGCGGCCGAGCCCGTCCGGGCCCCGGTCGGGGGTGACCGGGACCAGGTAGGTGTGCGGTCCCTGGACGAACGCGGTGGTCCAGGAGCCGTGGACGTGCCACAGCAGGATGTTCACGCGGTCACCTCTCGTCGTGGGGTCCTGGTGCGGGGGCGGCCGGGCGCGGAGGCGGTCAGCGACGCCACGGCGGCGGTGATCTCCTCGTCGGTGACCGAGTCCAGGCAGGGGTGCCCCGGCACCGGGCACACCCGCGCCCCGCTGCCCGCGCACGGGGCGTCCTGCCTGCCCAGCAGGGCGTGCGGCACGCCGTGGGGGCGCCACCGCTCGGCCGGGACGACGGGCGCGAACAGGCACACCACCGGCGTGCCCACGGCGGCGGCCAGGTGCGCGGGCCCGGTGTTTCCGGCGACGACGGCGCTCGCGCGGGCCAGCACCCCGGACAGGGCGGCCAGGTCGGTGCGCCCGCCCAGGTCCACCGCGTGCCCGCCCGCGACGCGCGCGGTCAGGGCGCGCTCGCCGGGGCCGCCGGTGACCACGACGCGGTGCCCGGCGGCGGCCAGCGCCCGCACGGCGGAGGCGGCCCGCGCCGGCCCCGGGGCGCGCGCGGGGACCTGCGCGCCGGGGTGGACGACCACGTAGGGCTCGTCGCCGGTCAGCGGGCGCACGTCCGGGGGCGGCAGCACGGCCAGGCCGCCGTCGTCGCCGGGCGGGAGGGCGAACCCGGCGGCGACGGCGAGATCGAGCGCGGCCTCGGCCTCGTGGCGGCCGGGGCGGCGGCGGTGCCGCAGGTCGAGCAGGGACCCGGGGTAGTGCTCGCTGTCGGCGGCGATCCGGCCGACCCCGGCCAGGCGCAGCAGCAGCGCCGCGGGCAGCGGGCTCTGGTGGTGGGAGGCGAGGACCAGCGCGTGCCGGAACCTGCGGGCGGCCAGGGTGCCCACCAGGTCCCACACGTCGGCCTCGCGCAGCGGCGGCGGCTCGAACCCGACCCAGGGGGCGTCCCACACCAGGACCTCCGCCACGCCGGGCAGCAGGTGCCCGGCCGCCGCGCCCTGGGGGCCGCACAGCAGGGTGACGCGGGCCCCGGAGGCGGCCACGGCGCGCACCGCGGGGCCGGCGAGCAGCACGTCGCCGGCGCTGTCCAGTCGTACGACCAACGCCCTCATCGGCCGCGCCCCACCGGCGCGTGCGCCCCTTGCCGCGGGGCCGCGCCCAGCAGCAGCCGCACCGCCTCGGCCAGGTCGCGGGCGACCTCGCCGGCCGCGGCGACCTCCTCGGGGCGGGTGACGGGCGTGGGCACCAGGACGCCGCGGGCGCCCGCGGCGCGGGCCGCGGCCACGTCGGCGCCGATGTCGCCGACCACGGCCACCCGGCGCGGGTCCGCGCCCAGGCGGCGGGCCCCGGCCAGCACCAGGCCGGGGGCGGGCTTGCGGCAGTCGCAGCCGTCGCGCGGGCCGTGCGGGCACACCGCCCACACGGCGAAGGGGCCGAGCAGCTCCTCGACCCGCTCCTCCACGGCCGCGACCCGCTCCCGGGTGAGCAGGCCGCGGGCCACCCCGGACTGGTTGCTGACCACGCCGACGGGGATGCCGCGCCCGCGCAGCGCGTCCAGGGCGGCGCGGGCGTGCGGCGCGGGGGTGACGCGGCGGGGGTCGCCGTTGTACGGGACGTCCTCCACGAGGGTGCCGTCGCGGTCGAACAGCACGGCCTGCACCGGGCCCGCGGGCAGCGGGCCCGGTGGCCGCGAGCGGATCCACATCGGGGGCGTCGGCGGCCCGGTGTCGGCCCGGGTCGCCTCGGCTGCGTTCACCATCGTCGGTCGCGCTCCCATCACGTTCCCTCGCGTGTCGCTCACTCGCTTCTGCGGTCCTTGCTGCGGTGCCCGCGGCGGTGGCCGCGGGACGCGGCGGGCCGGTCAGGGCACCGGGCTCGCGGTCCGCTCCCGCAGCCGGACGGTGCGGATCGTCAGCAGCGGGCGGGTGCGCCACGGCCGGGCGCGGCGGTGCGCCAGCAGGCCGCGGGCGACGTGCCACACGGCGGCGGGCGGGATGGCCGCGCTGGTCAGGGCCATGGTGGTGATCTCCTCGCGGGTGCGCGGGCCCGGCCGCACCCGCGCCCAGGTGAACTCGGCGGTGCCGGCGAGCCACAGGCCGGCGCAGACGGCCGCGGCGGCGGTGCGCCGGGCCGCGGCGCAGGCCAGCGCGCCCGCCGCGGCGGCGGTGACCGCCAGGTGC
>NZ_BAAGTD010000075.1:0-27211 GCF_054782095.1 Streptomyces capparidis
TCGACCTCGAACGCACCGACTGGCGGCGCGGCTACGCCGCGGCGCGGCGCTACCGGCAGCGCACCGGGAACCTTTTGGTGCCGTACGGGTTCACCGACCCGCAGACGCAGTACCCACTGGGGCGGTGGATCCACGATCAGCGCACCGCGTACGCGGCCGGAACCATGACCGGACTGCGAGTACGCCGACTCGAGGCGTTGGGCATGGTCTGGTCCGCGGAAGAGCTGGCGTGGGAGGAGAACCTCGCGGCCCTGGCCGCCTACGCGGACCAGCACGGCACCCTCGCCGCACCCAGAGACGCCACCGCCCTCGGCAAACAGATCGGCGTGCTGCTGTCCAACCTGCGACGCGAAGGCGGGCTCGGCAAGGACCCCGAGCGGGCCGCGCGCCGGGCGGCGCAGCTCGCCGCGCTGGACCCGGACTGGCGGCCGGCCTGGCCGATCGACTGGCAACGCCACTACGCCATGCTCCGCCAGTGCCTCGACGGCGGAGCCACACTCGCGGAGGTCCTGCCCGGGGTCACCGTCGGCGGCGTCGACGTCGGGCGGTGGCTGGAACGACAGCGGCAGCCGGCCGTGTGGACCAAACTCCAACCCGGGCAGCGCGAACGCCTGCAACAGCTCGGCGTCCAACCCGTTCCCGGACAGCAGACCGCGGACGGGGCGACGGCAGCGAACGGCGGAAAGGGCAGCGCGGCGAGCGGCGGGAAGGGCCGCACCAGCGGCACCGACGCCTTCCAGCGGGGCGTCCAGGCGCTGCGGCGGTTCCGGGACCGGGAAGGACACACACGCGTCCCACGCGGACACACAGAAACCTGGACAACCAACGGAAACGGAGACGAGGGCGGAGGCGGGCAGGAAGTGACCGTCCGGCTCGGGATCTGGCGCAGCAACACCCGCACCCGACGCCAACACCTCACACCTGAGCAGTTCCACCTCCTGGACAGGCTCGGACTCTTCGACTGAGCGCTGGGACGAGGGGGCGAACGGGTCGCCGGTCGGCCGGGTCGGCGGTCGCCGCCGCGGTGGCGGGGGTGGTGAGCCGTGAGCGGAGTGGGGCGGGGCAGCGGTCGGCCGTCGGGGCGGTTGCGGCTCGACGGGCTCGTTCCGCTGTGTTGCGTGGTTGTGACGCGGCCGGTGTGCGGTTGCCCGGACATGCGAACGGTCGGCCCGGCAGCATGGAGGGCATGGTGGGGAGAACACGCATAGCAGGGGTCGTTGCCGCGGTGTGCGGCCTGGTCTCAGCGGGACTGATCGCCCTGGTGGTGGCGGTCGACCTGGATACAGCCGGACAGGTCGCGGGCATCACCGGCAGCATCGCCGCACTCGCCGGCCTGGCCGTCGCGGTCCACGCCCTGCACCACACACCCACCACCCCGCCACCACCAGCCCCAGACCCGGGCACCACGACGAGCCCGGGCGCCGGAACGAGGCCGGGGCCGGACACCGGGACGGGGCCGGGCAGCGCTGCGCCAACGAACCCCGGCACGCGGTCGGTGACGGCCGGCAGCAGCATCGGCCGCGCCGTCACCGGCAACCACAACCACCTCACCACGCAGACACCCTCCCCGCCAGCGACCGGCAGCACCTGGACGGGCACGGCCCCGACCGGACCGGCAGGCACCGCGCCGGCGGCGCCGGAGCGTTCCGTGGTCGCGGGCGGAAACATCGGCGAAGCGATCACCGGGGACGACAACCACACATGACACCCCCACTCCCCTCGCGCAGGAAGAACAAGACCCCGCCCACCCAGCCCACCCCGGCGCCAGCCCCGGCCCCGGCCCCGGCCCCCGAGGACGGTAAGGTGCCCGACGGCGGGCCCGGCGCGAAGACACTTTGCAGATCAAGCCGCGTCGACGCCTGCCGGATAGCACATAATGTCTCACATGAGCTCTCTCAACCCCACGGACAAACAGGGCTTGCTGCGATTTCTGCGGGAATGGTACGGCACCCCAAAAACATCTAGTGCGAGATTGAAAGCGACACCCGAAACACCCAAGGAGCTTGTTGAGTGGCATAAGATCTCCGCCCAGTGGGGCGAGATCATCACTTCACACAACTATGCTATCCCCCTCCCAGACCTTGCGGCAGAGGACGGGAAAATTCCGTTCTGGGTTGAAAATCAGGGGACTTGGATTTGGGCATTTGACCCGAATGATGAGGACCACCCTGTGTACGAGCGAGAGCCATCTGACGAACCGGCTCCCTGGAAGCGGACTGGCGAGCGACTCTCAGAATTTCTCATTCACGCCACAGTCCTGGAAGCCATCCTGAGTGCTCCCGTGACGAAAGTCGCGCAAGGAGTACAAGCAGATTGGCTCTGGTCTCAGAAAGGAAGTACCAACTTCCCCTTCCCTGCCTGGAACTGGCCAGCCCATAATTCACATATCGTCTCAGGCGAGAACTGGCTGGCTCTCGTGCACCCGAGCGATGACCCCGAGGCTGGCCAAGACGTCACTCTGGCGGCGGTCGCCCAAGATAATCTCGCCTGGGCGGACAATCTTCCAGGAATCAAGTGGCGCTCATACATCAAGATTCAGGACAGCACAACCGATGAGCCACTCCCCTGGTAAATAGCAAAACCATGGCTCGGCGGCCGATCCATTTGGATCGGCCGCCGAGCCCCATTCCTTTATCAGTCAGGAAGCCCGACGAATTTTTCAGTCTTCCGCGGTGATATCACCCATAGGTGAACACCTTCGGGAAGCATGTCAGGCAAGGTGCTTCTACACGTTCCACACGTCCCCGTCGGATAGTCGATATAGAGCACGGCCTTTCTGATGCCTGGATTCATACGCAAGAACGCTGCCGCATGCGTCTCCACGTGCTCTGCATTGGCTTTGGTTCTGCCCGGAAGTTTCTTGAGAAGCCCCGACTGTCCGCCTGGACCACTGATCATCGGAAGCTGATCGACCCCGACGTCAAGAATCCCCACTGTGCGCCGGGGATAGTCCTTTTGTAGGTGCTTCAGGGACGGACCGCAATTTGCATTGTGAACCAGGATCGGTGTCTTGCCCGCAAGCACGTAGTACGTGTGGAGGCCATCCACCGTGAGGTTGTAGGTGCGTGCGTGCTTGGTGTAGGCGTGGTTGGCCCGTACGGTGGCCACGGCTCCGTTGTCTGTCAGTAGGGTCGTGCCGGGTTTCAGTTCGCCGGCGTCGACCCATCGCTCCTCGTAGAGGACCCAGAACGGATGTTCGTGTGTGGCTATGAGCTTGCTGTCGCCAGTTTGGGTGGCGATGGTCAGTTCGTTGAAGCGCTTGTCGCCCTCGGTGATGATGAGTTGGGTGACCCTTCGAGGGCCGGTCTCGCCGGTTCTGGGGTCTGTGGCGAGCACCTCGTCGCCGAGTTTGATGTCTTCGATGTTCTTGGTCGATCCGTCGGCCATCTCGACGTCGGTGCCTGCCAGGAAACATTTCTTGCATGTGATCCCGGGCGCCTCGTCAGACTTCTTCTTGGCCTTTTTCTTGGCCGCTTCCGCCAAGTCGCCGAAGCCCTTGAACATGCCCTTGGCTCCGCCTCCGAACCCGAAGAGCATCAAGCCGTCGCCGAAATCCTGTCCGGCGTTGTATGCGTCGGAGTTGGTGTCGAAGCCGAGCTTCCTTATGAAGCTTTCGTACCAGCCTTTGTCGCTGATGTTGCAGTCGAAGACACTGAACCAGCACGTAGGCTCGCTCGCCTGCTCCGCGCCGTCCAGGAGCTTCCCTACTGCACCGCCGAGGAATCCCTTGGCAGTAGAGCCCAGTTTCCGAGGGCTGAAGGGTTCTCTGTTGATGCAGATGAATGCGCCGAAGGGACAACCCATGCTGCTACTTGCCGAGGCGTAGTTGGCGCTGCCCGCTCCGGAGGTGCCTCCGGACGAGCGGGACCTGCTGCTGCTCGAGTGGTTGTGGTTGATCACCGCGGCGGCGGTTTGCACGATACCGGTGATGATGGCGGTGAGGGCGTCGAAGAATTTGCCGTCCGGGTCGGCGAAGGTGACGGGGTTGTTGTTGCTGTAGGCGTAGCCGTTGATCTGTTGGGGGTCGGTGAGGTCGGCGACGGGGTCGACGCTGATGAAGCGGCCGGTGGCGGGATCGTATTCGCGGGCCCCGAGGTGGGTGAGGCCGGTGGGGTCCTGGGTGCCGCCGATGAAGCCTCGGTCACCGACCCATGCCTTGGTCGCTTCGCCGCGGTCTTCGCCGAAGGACATGGTGCGGCGGCGGGTGAGGGTTTGGGTGGTGGCGTGGATCTGGAGGCTGGCGGTTCCGTTGTGGTCGCCGGCGAGCCAGGTCAAACCTGTGGGTGTGCGTACGGCGATGGTCTCGCCGGCGTGGCTGTAGTAGCGGGTGGCCCGGACTGTGCCGGTTGCCTTGTCGAGCCGTAGTTCGGTTTCGCCGAGGTGGAGGGTGGTGCCGGTGCTGTCCCGGCGGATGAGCCGGTTGCCGTCGGCGTCGTTGAGGTATGCGGTGGTGGTGTTGTCCGCCTCGGTGACCTTTTCGAGGCGGCCTTCGAGGTTCCACTCGAGCTGTTGCTTCTTGGCGCCGAGGGTGCGGGTTGCGGTGTTGCCCGAGGCGTCGTAGGTGTAGGCGGTGGTGGCGGTGACGGTGCCGTTGGCCTGCTTGGTCTCGGTGGAGGCCAGGGCGTGGGGGCGGGGCTGGTCGGCTGTTTTGTAGGTGTAGGTGGTGGTGGCCGGGCCGCCTGCCGCGAGGTGGTTCGTGGCGGTTTTGCGGTTGCCGGCGGTGTCGTAGGTGAAGGACTGCCAGTAGGGGGCGGGGCCGGCGACGTTGGCGGTGCTGGGGGTGGTGGTGCAGTCGGCCGTGGTGGTCCAGGCCGCGCTCAGGCGGCGGTGGCCGTCGTAGGTGAAGCACTGCCGGTCGGTGGGGCTGGTGGACTTGTCCTCGATCTCGACGGGGTTGCCGGCGAGGTCGTAGCGGTAGTGGGTGTCGGTGTCCGTCCCGGAGTGGGTTTCGGAGACCACGGTCTGGCGTGCCAGGCGCTTGGTGCCGTCTTCGTAGGTGCGGTTGATCTCGGTCCATGACGCCGTTGTGGACACGCCGAGGGTGGTGCGGATGCGCTCTCCGGCCGGCAGGTAGTCGGTGTTCTGGACGATGCCGGTGAGGCCCTTGAGTGTGTCCGGTTGGCGTTGGGCGGTGTAGCCGTATTCCAGTACTTCCTGGCCGAGGCCGCCCATGGCGGGGATGGTGCGTTTTTGCAGGGTGCCGTCGATGTTGTAGGAGTTGGTGATCGTGTAGGTGCCGGTTCCGGCGAGGTCGCCTTCGGCTCGGCTGATCGTGTACTGCTCGCTGAGGACGCGGTAGGCCTTGTCGTACTTGGCGTTGGTGATGGCGTAGACGTTGCCCGTCTTTCCGCCGACGTAGCGGATGGCGGAGGTGAGCTGGCCCTTGGCGATGGAGTCGTAGGTCCAGCGTGCGAGGTACTTCGCGTCCTCGGGGGCGGGTTTGCCGTCGACGACGGGGACCTTGCCGTCGAGCCGGCCGGTGGGGCGGCCGGTGATGTCGTAGGTGTAGCCGATGGTCTTGCCGCGGGCGTCGGTGGTGTCGATGACCTGGTCGAGGTCGTCGTAGGTGGAGGAACTGGCGCCGGAGTCGGGGTCGCTGGTGGTGGTCTTGCGGCCGAGGAAGTCGTAGCCGTAGGCCCAGGTGTTGCCGTCGCTGTCCTTGACCTGGGTGAGACGGTCCGCGTGGTCGTAGTCGTAGGTGAGCTTGGTGAACTTCGTGCTCACCTTGTTGCCGTCGTACTCCAGCTTCTCCAGGAGCCGGCCGCGGGCGTCCACCGTCTCCCGCACGGCGGGGGCGCCTGTCGGCGGTTCGACGAGCGTGGAGTGGCCGTCGTAGGTGTGCGTGGTGCGCGAGTGCTCCTTGCCCTTGGTGAGGATCTTCTCCACCGTCGGGCGGCCGGCTCCGTCGTGGACGGTCTCGGTGCCGGCGGGGGCGGCGGTCAGCAGCGTGGCGAGCTGGCCCGAGGGGCCGGTGGTGTCGATGTAGTCGGCCGAGGTCTCGACCGCCAGGCCGCGGGTGTCGTATTTGGTCTCGCTGATGACCCGGCCGGTGCCGCTGGCCGCCGGGGACTGGCTCTGCCGTGGCCGCAGCAGCGCGTCGTAGATGGCGTAGGAGGTCTGGTAGGTGGTTCCGTCGTTGTTGAGGGACTTGCTGGCCGTCCATGAGGCGGCGGTGTTGGAGATCTTGTACTCGAACTTGTAGTTGGGTGCCTGGTTGGCGGCCCGGTCGCGGTCGGCGAGCCAGACGTCGGTGAGCTGGCCGAGCGCGTCGTAGGCGAGTTCGGTGCGGTTGCCGTTGGCGTCGACGGTGGAGGTGCGCACGCCCCAGTCCGGGGCGATGTCCGTGGTGACCGTGTGGTTGAGCGCGTTGGTCTCGACCGTCTTGGTCAGAGGGCCGCCGGCGGCAGGGGTGTACTCGGTGTGCGTACGGCGGATGCCGCGGGCGTCGTAGCCGTCGGTCTGGCGTCCGAGGGCGTCGTAGGCGGCGGTGCTGGTGGTCTGGAGCTGGGCGGTGCCGTTGGTGTAGCCGGTCACGCGCTCGACCCGGGTCACGTCGCCCTTGGTGGGGGCCTTGCCCCAGGCTTGCCCGTCGTACGAGGAGCGGATGTCCGAGATGACGTCGGTGGTCTTCGGGTCACCCGTGCGCCGGGGGGTGGCGTCGCAGCCGACGGAGACCTTCTCGATCCTCTTCGGCAGGGACAGGATCCACGCGTCGGTGTTGGTGGCGTACTCGGTGAGGGTGCAGTCCTTCTCCCCGGCGGCGTCGATCTCCTCCTTGACGGGGAGGCCGCTGACCGGGTCGTACGTGGTGGTCTTGGTGGAGGTCAGCTCGCCGCCGCCGTTGAGGGCGGTGCGGGTGACGGTGCCGGCGGTGCGCACCATGTAGGCGTGGACGGTGCCGTAGGAGTGCTTGTCGGTGGCGGAGGTGCGGGACCAGGGGGTGTGGATGGTCGCCGAGACCTCGCCGCCGTTGGCGCCGTTGTAGGTGATCTCCTCGCGCAGTTGCCCGGCGTACTGCTCGGAGTCGGTCTTCGCCGTGCCCTTGGAGTCGGTGACGGTCTCCTCGCGGGTGGTGCCGTCGGACTGCTTGTCGCCGTTCATGCCGCGGTAGTAGAGGGCGGTGGTCTTCGACTGGGTTCCGGAGGGCTCACCGACCGTGGTGGTGACCTTCTGGTAGCCGCGCCAGATGCCCCAGGTGCGGTACTTGGCCGGGGTGATGGGCGACTCGTCGTCGTAGGCCCAGGCGCCGTCGTCGTGGTAGGTGTAGTCGGTCTGCTTCAGTGGGGCGCCGCCGGTGGGGTCGGACTCGGTGACCTGGGTGACGACGTACTTGTGGAACCAGTCGGTGCGCGGCTGGGGGTTCTCGCCGGGGGTCGGGTTGGACGGGGGGATCCACTTGACCGGGTAGCAGCGCTTGGTGTTGTCGTCCAGTCGGGCGGGGATGTTGGTGTCGGCCAGGCACTGCTCGGAGGAGTAGTTCACCGTGAGCTTGGAGCCGGTCTCCGAGGTGATGGTGCGCACGCGCCACTTGATGAACGGTGCGACGTCGTCGCCGACCTTGTCGACGCGGTTGTGCATCTGGACGCCGCTGAACGTCACCGGCGGCAGTTTGGCGTCGGTGCCGACTTTGCCGGTGCGCTGGATGGACTCCAGCCACAGTCCGGCGTCGGAGCCGTCGCCCGGGTCGGGGAAGGAATGCTCCAGGTGCCAGGTGTTGACGTTCCGGTAGTCGGTGTCCGCGCCGGTGCCGGTGCCCTTGTAGACCTGGGTGGTGATGTCGGTGAGCCGCTTGCGGGAGAAGAAGGCGGGTGCGGGCTGGTCGGTGCAGGGGGTGTCGGCTTTGCAGATCTGGTCGAAGGGGACGTCCGGCCAGGCGTTGCGGTTGGCTTCGGTCAGCGAGGTGCAGGTCTCCCCGCCCGTCTTGGGCAGGCAGCGCTCGGCGACGGTGAACGTGACACGGGCGGCGGCGGGCTGGGTGGTGGAGAAGACGGTGTCGCTGCGCTGGCCGTAGTCGATGCGCTTGAGGTGGCCGCCTCGGGTGTAGGCGGTGCCGTTGCCGGTGGTGCCGTTCTTGGCGTAGTGGTTGATCTCTTTGTCGTACCAGTAGGTCATGACGTTGCCGTGGGGGTCCACGACGTAGTCGAGGTTCCACCGCCAGGCCTGGGTCTTGGCGCGTGCGCCGAAGGTGTCGCCGCTGGAGTAGCCGGGTTCGCCGGAGTCGTCGCCGAAGACGGGTACGGTCCACACGGAGTCGGTTTCGGGCTTGCCCGTCGTCCAGCCGGGGAGCCGGTTCTTGCCGAAGACGTACTGGGTGCCGTCGGTGGAGGTGACGGTCCAGAACTCGCCCTTGTCGTCGGTGTCCCCGTCGTCGCCGTTGGGGGCGCCGGTGCCGAGGGTGACCCGTTCGCCGTCGTCGCTCTTGGGGTGCCATTCGCCGGTGGTCTGGTCCTTCACCAGCGGGGTGGACTTGCCGTTGAGGACGAGGGAGGCGTTGTGCTCCTTCCAGCACAGGTCGAACTTCTTGTCCTGGCCGTCGTCCTCGCAGGTGGCGTAGGAGCGTTCGATGTAGGACGCGGTCAGGTCGAAGCCCTCGCCGATCCAGGAGGGCTGGGCGCTGGTGGCGGAGGTGCGGCCGTCGACGCTCTGGGCGGAGTAGCCGATGGACAGGCTGGGGGAAGGGCCCGCCGGGGCGGGCGGGGCATCCAGCGGGTAGTTCCAGGTGAAGTCGCCGTTGGAGCCGCCCGCGGCCCAAGTGGAGGAGGGCGACAGCGGGGTCGCCTCGTAGGTGCCCTGGTCCGAGCCGGCTGCGGCGGACAGCGCGAGGACGGTCGTTCCGGAGTCGACGGAGCGCGCCGCCGGGGTGGTGACCTGGGCGGTCACCGTCTTGTCCTCGGTGTTGTTGGAGGAGGCGATCGGTGTCGTGCGGCGGCACTGCGGCTTGTCGGGGGTGGTCAGGGCGCAGGCGGGCAGCTGCACCAGGCGCAGCCGGGAGGACCAGTTGCCGCTGTAGGCGTCCGCGAAGCCGCTGTAGTCGACGGTGGTGCCCAGGCTCGCGGCGTCGGTGTCACCGTCGGCACGTGCGACGGTGAGGACCAGGCCGTCGACGCCGAGTGTGCGGGTGGCCTTGCGGTCCAGGACCTGGATGCGGGCCTGGTCGGGGGCGGCGGTGCTGCGGGAGCGCGCCGTGGAGGTGGCAGGGGTGCCGGTGGTCCGCGCCAGGGTGATGGGCAGGCCGGGGGCCTTCGCCTGCTCTCGCGGGGCATTCGGCAGGGCGACCTTCACTGCTGCCGGGCTGGGCCAGGTGACCTTCCCGGTAGCCTTGGCCTGCGTCCTCCTGGCGGCCGCTTCGGTGGGATCGTTGGTCTTCGTGATCCGCGGGTCGAAGGGCTCGGCCTTGCCGTACTCGGGCTTTTGCAGGGCGCTGTGGGCGCGCTCGGTGGCCGAGGGCGGCGGGGCGGCGCTGAGCAGGCTGGCGGTGATGGCCACGGACACGGGCAGGGCGAGAGCGGCCATACGGCGCCGACTTGCCTTGCGCCATGCCCAGTCGAGCAGCACTGAGGTGTGCCTGGACACGGGGGGTCTCCGCATGTTGAGGGCGGCATGGCGTGCCGGTGTTGTCTCCGGCACGCCGCCGCGGTCGAGAGGGGGCGCTCGGGGGGCGGGTCAGGGCTACTCGATGGGCACCGGGGGTTCGTCGACGGTGGCCAACTGGGTGATCTCCGCCTCGGACAGCACGCCGGTGTAGACGCGCAGGTCGTCGAGCTGGCCGGGCAGGTGGTTGCCGAAGGTTCCGGTGTCGTGGCGGCGTGCGCGGCCGATGGTCAGCGGTCCGGTGGGTTGGAAGGTGTCGGCGACGTGGACGCCGTCCTCGTCTCCCTGGCGCTGGCCGGTGACGTAGAGCTTGGCCGACTGGGTGACCGCGTCGTACACCCCTGCCACGTGCACCCAGCCGCCGGGCGGGTTCACCTCGTCGGAGGCCACTTGGTAGGCGGGGCCGCCGATGGCGTCGGTGCCGAACAGGCCGAAGTTCCAGTCGCCCACGGTCTGTCCGGCTTCCTGCCGGTACCACAGCCGGAAGGCGTTGCGCTGGGCTCCGGGGTGTGCGAAGACGGAGGGCGAGTGGGCGACGGCGATGTCCTCCAGGGCCGACTGCGCGGCGAGGTTCACCCATCCGGCGACCGTGAAGCTGCCCGCGTCGTCCAGCACCGCGGGCGCGGTGGCGTGGCCTTCCAGGGCGGTGTCGAGGTTGAGGACGTTGCCGTGGGCGGGATCGTCGGTGGGAGTGAAGGTGGCGCCGGGCTGGAGGGTCAGAGTGTTGCCGCGGCCCGAGCTGTCGGCGGCGATGGTGCCGGTGGTCTCGTCCACGGTCCAGTGGCCGAGCAGGGCGGCCTGGGTGTGGCCCGTGGACGGGTTTTCCGCGTTGACGATGGCCCACAGCTCGTTGTCGAAGACCACCCGGTTCCACACCTGGACCTGGTCGAGTTGGCCTTCGAAGTAGTCGGTGTGGGTGCCGCCTGCGTTTACGCGGCCCACCTGGAAGGAGCCCGGTGCGCCCCATGTGGTGGTGGAGGCGGCGGTCGCCTGGAGCTGCCCGTTGACGTAGAAGCGGATCTGCTTCTTGTTCTGGTCGTACACGCCCAGCAGGTGGGTCCACGCGCCGACGACGGGCGGCTTCCGGGACTGGGCGACGCTGGTGGAGCCGGTTTCGGCCGAGTACCGGCTGAAGGTCCAGCGGTCCTGGGTGGGTGAGTAGGCGATCTGGAAGCTGCTCTTTTGGCTGATGACGGTGGACGCGTGGCCCTTGGCGCCCAGCCGCGCCCAGGCGGAGACGGTGAAGCTGTTGGTTGTCTCCGCGGGGGGCGGGGCGGAGCCGAAGACGCTGGTGCCGTTGCCCTGCAGGCCGCCGCCGAGTCGGGCCTTGTTTGTCCAGGCGTTCGGGGTGCTGAGGGTCAGCGGGTGGTCGCCGCCCGAGGTGTCCGTCGCGGTGGTGCCGGTGCCGTCGTCCAGTGACCACTGGGCCACGGGGTCGGCGCCCTTGGCCACCTTGAACAGGTAGTCGTAGGTCGGGCTGGGGTTGCCCGCGCCGTCGAACGTCTGCACACGAAGGGTGTTGGTCAGCCGCTTGTCCGGTGCCGCCTCGATCTCGTAGGAGGAGGTGTTGGCCGTGAAGGTCTTGCTGCCGAGCTTGACCCCGTTGAGCCACCAGTCGTAGCGGCGAACGTCGCTCGCCCCTGCCGCGACCTTGAACGCGGCGGTCATGCCGACGCTTCCGTGCTCCGGGTCGGCCGTGTCGCAGACGGTGCCCGCGCACTCGGGGTACACCGCGGAGGTCACCGTCGGCGTCGGCGGCCCCTTGGAGTCGACCTTGAAGTAGCAGTAGCCGGACCACGGGCCGTACAGGTAGCCGGTCGCCCCGTTGTAGGTGTACCGGTACTCGGTGCGGGCGCGGAACTTGTAGGTGGCGCCCTCCTCCAGGGTCGAGGTGACCGCGGTGCCGGCGGTGCCGCTGGCGGTCCAGGTCGTCGGCTTCAGGGACGTGGGGGATGTGCTGGTGCCCTTGTACAGCTCGAAGTTCGGGCGCAGGGAGGCGTTGGATGCGTCGCTGGAGGTGGGAGTGGCGGTGAGCCGCGGCGTAGCGTCCCGGATGACGGCCGGGGCGGTGGAGGCCGAGCAGGAGACCTTCGGGTCGGACATCTTCACCGACGACGGCTTGCTGTTCGGCGGGGTCACGTAGGTGATCGACAGCCGGGGCGCCCTGGTGGAAGTCGCGTCGGGATCGAGCGGCGACATGAACTGTTTCCACGCGATCGGGTCGTCCTCGTCGGCCCGCAGGCCGAGCGTGGTGAGGGTGTCCTTGGCCTTGGCGGTGTGGGCGACGGCCGCGGTGGCGTCGAACTCGATGTCACCGTCGGGGCAGTCCGAGGAGTGTCCCTTGGCGGCGGAGACCGTGTCCACCTTCGCCGACCACTTCGGCGGGCGGCTCCACGTGGTCGAGGAGAAGATCTGGCTGGTGCGCCACAGGTCGATGTTCTTCTTGTCGCAGTTCGCCGACCAGATCGCGTACGGGGTGAACGTCGCGTTCAGGATCTTCTTCCCGGCCACCCTGCGGGTGTCGAACTGGAAGAGGGAGCGGGCCTTCTTGTTGTCGACGTAGGCGTCGTAGCCGACGCCGAGAGCGTGCTTGGTCTTCCAGAAGCTGGTGCCGGGCGAGTTGGACCACAGGCTCGTCCAGCCGGTCAGGGCTGCCTTGACCGCGGGCGGGTCCAGCACGACGGGGAAGACCGTGGCGTCGTCGGTCAGGAAGTCCTGGTCCGGGACGATCGACAGCGCCTCGTCGGAGGCGTCGGTGTCCGCCACGCTCGTGCGGGACGTGGCGGACGGCCTGAGGGTGTCCGCCACGTCCAGCGGATCCTGGCCTTCGGCGGAGTCCCGTACGGCGGCCCGCCGGGCCGGCGCCGAGGAGGTGCCTGCGTCCCACATCAGCGCCGAACCGCTGGAGATGACCGCGTGACCACCGGCGTCGACGAGCGTGGCGGTTCCGGCATCGCCCGCCCGTACGGACAGCCCTTGGGTGTGCACGGGGAACCGGACGGTTCTCAGGGCGGGATCGGCGGCGGCTTCGCGGGTGTGGAGCACCAGGTGATAGGTGAACCCGTCGGGGTGCACCTGCACGGCCAGGTCCACGTCGGGGAGCACCGAACGGTACACGGCGGCGGATCCCTGGACCTCGGGTTTCGGGAGTGGCCAGGGGGAGGACAGGGCGTACTGCCTGCCGCCGATCGCCATCCGCGCCAGTGGAGCGTCGCTGCCACCCCCGGACAGCGCGATGTCCTGCGCGGCGCGGGGGACCAGGCTGCCGTCCTGCCGCTGGAGCAGCGTGGTGTCGACCGCGGTCCATTTGCCGTCCTTCAGTACGCGTTCGGCGGAAGTGGCGGTCTCGGCGGTGAAGGTGCCGTCGGGGTTGGCGTACACCGCGGTGGTGGCCGTGGTCAGGTCTGCGACTTCGACCCGCTGTCCTGATGCGACCGCCGTTTTCGAAGCCTGCTCTTCTGCCGTTGTGGCGGGAAGGACGTCGTCCTCCCAGAACTCCTTCCCGCGTGCCGCCTCGTCGGCCGGGTCACTGGAGGCTGCCTCGCGGGCCTCGGCCTGCTCGCCGCCTCCGGTCGCAGACGCCGCGCCGGCGCCCACGGCTGCCTCTGTGGTGATGCCCGCCAATGCCAGCAGTGCCGCGGCGGCCGTCACCGCCCCCCGCCGCCCTCTCCAGCGATGCCCTCGCTCCGCCATCCCCGCCCCCCACGAATCCAAGATCTTGTAAAGATCATGTGAGCGCAGGCAACGCTAGCCAGGCCAAGGAGCGGACAACCAGTAGCACTTATAGGCACAACAAGGGACAAGAACGAGCACGGTTGGTGTGACGTGCAGCACGCCCTGGGAGACCTGTTGGTGACCTTTCAGCCACCTTGGAGTGCTCCCGGAACCGGCATCACGGGCCACAAGAAGCTGCATCCCTCACACAGGCTCCTACCGGCGGCCGGTCAAGAACGCGCCCGTGGGACGCCGATCCCGTGACCGATGGTCGCACTCTGCCGCTGCGGCAGGTGGTTGTGTGGATGTGGCATACACGCAGGCAGCCACTCGGTCGGTCGGTTCGAACGGAGCGTGATCACCTGCCGTCCGCCACGGGGTGGGAACCCGGGGCGGGCGGCGGACTTCCGGTCAGGGGCTCGCTCGACCTGGCGGCGTCGGTGGCAGAAGCTGCCAGTGGCTTGTTCCTGTCGGCACTCATGGCGCCGACGGCCGCCAGCAACGAGGCCGCCGGGCGACGGGGGCGTCGGAGCCGAAGGCGACCGCCACCCGGGCACGCCGCAGCGGAACGCAGGGGTTGAGGGTGCGCGCTCCCCGGCGAGCCGCTCGGCGTAGATTCCGTCCTCCCCGCCCCAGACGGCGTCGAACGCGGGTTGGACGGAGGCGATCACGTCGAGCTCGGCGAGCGGGCCGGGGCCTCCGCATCCCCGCGTCTCCTGGGAGGTCGCGCCGGTCGGGCGCCTCGAATTCACCCTGCCTGCGTCACCCGATCAAGCACGGGGCGCCAGTGAGCGTCAGACCTGGCAGCGGCACGGCAGTGCACTGGAGCAGGCGGAAGATCCTGGCCCCGCCGACGCCACGGCTGCGTCACCTACCACGCGGCAGCGCCGCCCTGTCACTCTGTGAACGCCTTCGCTCCACTCGTCGCCGGACCCGTCTGGCACCACCCGAGGCCTGCGCTCTGCGCCCGTCGCCCACTCGGCTCGATGCCTGCCCACCCACTCCCGATTTGGTGCCGGCCCGCCGAGGACATCGGCCGGCCGGCACCGGGCATCGAGGGGGAGACAGCCGTCGGCGCGAAGGTGATATCCGCAAGCCAAGGCGGTCCGTCAGAAACGCCCGCACCTTGGGGCGAGCTGCCGGCGAATCAGGGCGTTCAGTTCTGCAAGTAGAATTCTTCCCAGCTTCCTCCGATGCCATTCGAGCGAGCTCTGAGGACATACTGGAGATCAGCGGTGTAGTCGTTCTCCATCGTGACAAAAAGTCCGTTGAGTTCGGACTGGAGAGCATAGGCGTTGTTCTGCTGGTTGCGCCAAAGAGTGAAGCGCTCCCAGCTGCCGACCGTGGCGGATCGAGCGCGCAGCACGTTCTGTGAGTCACCGGTGTAGTTGCGCTCCACGGCCACGTACAGGTTGTTCGCCGTGGACTTCAGCGAGTGGGTTTCCGTTCCCTCGTCCCACACCAGCTCGAAGCTCTCCCAACCCGCGACGGTCGCCGAGCGGGCCCGCAGCGCGCCCGTGTGGGGGGATGCGTAGTCCAGCTCGGTGGTGACGTAGTTGTTGTTGCGGCCAGAGCGCAGCGAAACCCTCTCCGCCGCGCTCGCGGACGAGACCGCGCGCGGATGCGACGGCCGGGCCGGTTCGTCACCGTCCACGATCCGCCAGACACCGGGCGCCTCGCGCTGAGCGGCGGTCGCAGGCGTTGCCAGCACGGATGTCACCAGCATGCCCCACAGAGCCAGAACAAGGGCACCTTTGCGCCTCATGACCGATCACCTTCCGAATTCAGCATCGTCTTGACCATCTCGAATTCCGCAATTTTGCGTTGCGCACTCATGCCGAGCGGCAACCATCGGGATCGAAGCTGCTCGCGGGCGAATAGGATGTCCGGCAGTCTTCCTGGGCAGAGGGACTCGATTCACTTTGCCGCGGCACCACTGCCGGTGCAGGGTGAAACGAGCAGCTTGTCCCCCCATTCAGCTCCCAGCGGCCGCGGAGGCGCGGCGCCCGGTCCGGGTGTCGCCGTACACGGCATCCTTACGCCCTGGCCCTGGGCGGCATACTGACACGCTTGATCCCCACAGGCATCCACCGGAAGTATCCGCCGCGCGCCCGGGAGCGCGAAAGCAGCACCACCCAAGCCGCCGCCCACCGCGCCGATGACGTGCGGGGGTAACCGTCGAGCACCTCCACCGCCAGCACCCGCTCCACGCACCGGTTCCACGGTCGGTGTACGGACCGACGCGCGGCGCACCCGGAATGAGGGAGTTCCCTGGTCATGTCGGACCATCAGACACTCCAAGGAGAGGCGCGCTGTGCCCAGGTGGACGCCGGGTGCCATGGTCGTGGTACTGCTGCTCGCAGCCGGTTCCGCCGGCTGCGTCCATCCGGCGGCAACGCCTGCTCCGGGCAGAGCCCCAGTGCGAGCGCCAGTGCCCCGCGGACGGGCAAGGAGGGGCAGGCGCGCCGACGCGGCCGTCGAGGCCACCCGGCCCCTGTTCTCGGCGACCATCCGTGTAAGGATGGTCAGTGAGGGAACAGTGACCTCCAGTCGCATGTCGGTCAACGGCGCGGGCGAGTGCAGCGGCACCCTCACCGTTGGCGGGACCAACGTTGAACTGCTCAGAAACAGCCAGCATCTGTACGTCCGGGCGGAGAAGTGGTCGTTCGGCGCCGCGTCCACGGACAAGGCCGACGGCCGCCGGCTGCGGTGGGACCGCCGGGACACCGACGACTACGAGGCGTTCCTGTGCGAACCGGACCACCGAATCGGTCGCTATGCGGACTTCACGGCTCACAGCGCCGTCCGCAAGGGCACCCCCATGGAGTCGCTGGGGAGGACGACGCGCTCCGCGCTCTGGACGGCATGGTGTGGAGTCTGGCATGAGCGCACCAGAGGGCACCCGAGACCCGAGCAGGCTGGGCCGCAGGTCGCTGCTGATGCTCGCGGCGTTGGTCGCGGCGCCGGGGGCGGGATGTGACGACAAGGTGTCCGATACCGGCGGGCTGCTGTCCCTTCACCGCGAGGGCGGGCTGAAGGGGACGTGGGGCAAGATCCGTGTTGATGAGGACGGGACCTTCCTCACCCGGCACGAGACGTCGGACGAGACGGAGGGCCGACTCCCCGCAGAGGAACTGGAACGTCTGCGCGATCTGCTGAGTTCCGTCGACTTCCGCAGCCTGCCCGGGGGCAGTGTCAGTGACTCGAGCACTGACCGCTACCTGTACCGGCTCACTCACCAGGGGCACACCATCACCACCGACATGACGAGAAAGCTCGGAGCAGTCGACGAGATCATCATCGCGCTCAACCCGCGCCTGGCTGCCCGGTGAAAGCGGTCGCCGTCCTGCGCTTGGTGCTGATCGGTGCTCTGCTGCTCGGTCCGTGCGGCACTGCCCGTGCCGACACCCCCGTCGGCACGGGCGCAGGCGAGGGTCCCCCCTACGCGTAATCCCCGGAACATCGGCCTCCTGCTCCGCAAGACGGCGCGGGGGAGGAAGCCGAGACCGCCTGGCGTGCCGCAGCCGATGCCGGACACCCCGACGCCGCCTGCTACCTCGGCCTCCTGCTCGGTCTGGCGGGACGGGAGGGGGAGGCTGTGGTGGTGCTGGAGGGCACGGCGCAGGCCGGGCACGAGCAGGCCCGGCAGGCGCTGCGATGACGCCGCTGTGCTGCTGGAGGACCTCGAGGCGGGCCGGTGGGTGCCCAGCGGGGCGGGACGGAACTTCGCCGAGGGCCTGGCCCGCCTTCCCTGGGGCATGCCCCACCTCCGCGCCGCCTTGGACCACGTGCCGCACGGGGCGCGCGGGGGCCGGCTGCTGGACGTCCTGGTCCCGGCCGTCGAGGTCCTGGGCCAGGCGGCTGCCGACATCGACCAGGCGCTCGTGGTGCAACTGCGCCTGCTCGTCGACGCACTCGCCTCCGCGCCCTGACGGCCCGCCCGGCGCCGGGCGGCGGTCCCCCGGCGGGGCTCGGCGGGGGCCGCTGTCGGGCCACCGAGCCGGAGGCTCCCGCGCGGCCGCGTGGTCGACTGCGGAGCTGCTGCGCGCCGCCATCGACGACGTCCGGTAGGTCAGCGGCTCTTCGCGGCTGGTCCGACAGGCTCCCGGTTCACAGAACGTACTCGGGCCGCTCGGGCTGCTGGTTCAGCCGATGACGATGAAGCTGAAGGCCCGGTCCGCCAGGGCGTAGCTGGAGTCAGAGGTTTTGATGGTCACCCGGTTCGCGTCGGTGGAGGCGATGTGAGTGCTGTCCTGACATGCTCCGGCCCGGCATCGACGGCGCGTCGGGAGATGGGCGGCACGTCCCCGCGAAGCGCATGTAGGTCGGGGACTGGCGCAGGCTGTCGCTGTCGTGGACGCCTTGCCCTCGGTGGGCAGACTCTGAGGTGTGGCGTCGCCGCTACCAACGGGCGCCCGTGCGGTTGTCGATCGAATGCCATCAGGAGGGGCACCGGCCGTGGCGGATTCCGGTTGAGGTGGACGCCCCGCATTAAAGGGTGCGCGCCCCGCCCCGTGCGTCCGGGGCGGGGCGCCGGTGGCCCTCCAAGGGGACCCGAAGCGTAGGCGGCAGGAAGTCGCGCGCAAGATGCAAGACCATGCGATGCGCCGCCCACCGGGTCTACGGGTAGCCCTCGCCAAACTTGACCGCCTCACACGCTGGGGCTGCGCCTCGCGGCTGCCGGTGCCGTGGACGGCCATGCGGTGGGACAGGGGCCGTATCGTGGGCGAGTGCGGTATTTGGCGGAGTCGTTCGTTCTCGGGGCCTTGCGGCGGGGCCGTTCGGTCGAACAGTTCCTTGGGTCATGCGGCTCGGCGGAGCACTCTGGAGTGCGCTACGTAGAGGTTCGCCCGGTACGGGAAGGGTTCGAGGTTCTTCTCCACACGGTCGAGGACGTCGGCAGTGAGAGCTTCTTGGACCTGGGTGAGTTCCCGCCGTTCGATCCAGGCGACGAGGCGAGCGAGTTCGGCCGGCTGTTGGGCATGAGCGAGGACCCGCTGGCCGCGCTGCGGCTCGCCGAGCAGCACGCCGGGGCCGTGGGAGGGCGCTGGGTCAATGAGGGCGTCGTCCAGGACGAGTACGGCGACTTCGTTCGCGCCGGTCGGCCTGCGGAAGGCACTGCCGACACGCGGACGTGATCGAGCACGCCGGACATGGTCAGGCGCGAACGTCCCGGCCAGGCCGCAACTGCTCGCCAATGACGCCACGTCCGAGATGATCGCTCCCCTGCCGGCCACCCAACGAGGCGAGCTCGGTGTGATGTCCGCCGAATGCCGGTTGGTTCAGTCGCCGGAGGCGGAATCGGGTGCTGCTCCGCTTAGGGCTGCGAAGGAAGTCCGGTTGGCATGCGGTCGGGATTGCCGCCCGCTGTGGCTTCCGGACGACGGTGCAGGGCAGGCCGCGGACGCTCGTCACGCAGCTCGGTGACGACTCCGGCGCTGTCCGTCTCGGCGGCGTGCACGCCGTGGCCGGCCCGGCCGACGACGCCTCCACCCGCAATCTGCGCCAGACCTGAACGCGGGGGCCAGGACGACACCAGATCGCGGCGGGAAAGGCACCACTGCGGCGCGGACCACCGCCACCTGAACAGCCCCGCTCACCCGGCCGAGCCCGCGTCCGCTCGGCAAGCACGTCACAGCGCCGCGGCGCTGAAACACAGGTCCGGTGCGCAAGGGCCGACCGTGGAGTCAGGTCCGCTCGCGGCACTCCACTGAAGCCGTGGTCGGCGCAGTCACCAGCCGCCCGGCCCGCCCCGACACCCTGCTGCTGGGCCGCTTCGACCGCACCGGCACGCTCCGCCCGGTTGCCCGCACCGCCCCGCTGCCCGAAGCCCTGGCCGCCGACCTCGCCCGCGCCCTCACCCCTGCCGCGTCCGGCCATCCATGGCACGGGTTGCGGGTCAGGGCCCGGTGGGGCAGCCGCGAGCCGTTGCACTTCACCCCTGTGGAGCCTACCGCCGTGGTGGAGTTTTCCGGCGACACCGCGGTCGACGCCGGCCGCTGGCGCCACCCCGTCCGGGCCTTGCGGCTGCGTGCGGACATCACTGCGACGGACGTCCCGGACGCCGCGGCAGGCTACACCCCTGCCGCGGGATGACCGGCTGCCTCGCCGGGCGGGGAGGGAAGCCTCCGCTCCCGCGCACCACCACGTCCACTTTCCTCTCCTGCCCGACGCCACAGGGCGGAGTCGCCTGGAACCACACGAGCCGCCGGGGCAACGCTTCCCCGGCCCGGCGAGGGCCTGCGGGGGCAAGGCGGAACTGAGAGCGTGCCGCACTGGGGTACGCGCGTACGAGCGTGGAGCGCTGCGTGAGATAGTGAAACGAGCCCGTGTCGCTGCACGTCCCGCCTGCCACGGAGGTCATCGACGGGCAGCAGCTCGACAGGTTCATCGACGACAGCCCTCTCCAGGCGGCCACTGCCCACAGCCCGAACCCGGGCAGGAACGCCACCGCGCTGCACATTCACACCGCGTCCATGCACCAGTGACCATCCGAGTCGCCGCCCTTGTCACCGCACCCGCCGACCTGCGGCCGCCGCTCCACCGCATACCGCCGGACGCCTTGGGCAGTCTCGGTGATCGCCATGCCCATCTGTCCCCTCCCTCCCCACGACCTGCATGCCGACATACGCCGGAGCCCGGCCCCCACGCCTCACGCTTTACCGGGCGCGCCCGGGCTCCAACAGGACGGCCGTGCCTCGCCGACAACAAGACCCTGGCTGACCAGACCATCAGTCATCTGGCTGAGCCGGCGGGCCCTTGGCAGGCCACAGCCTGGCCCGTGTGGGGTGCCCGCCGTGGCCTGACGTAGCCACAGCGACGCAGCCGTACCGCCGTGATCGGCGACGGCGGCCACCGATCCCACCGCCACGACCGCGGGCAGAGCGTGCCGTGGCGGTGATCGGTTGGAGCGGTGCGTCGCGGGCCGAGGTAGCGGGGCCGGCGGCCGGGGGGTGCCCTTGGGGGCGGTGGCCCGGCTACACGCTCGTCGAGATGCGCGGGGAGGCGATGGTGGCGTGCACGGACCCGTCCGGGACGGTGCGCTGTACACCATGCCCGTGCCGGGTGCATCGCCTGGCGTGACACCATCCGTTCCACCGGGACGCGGAAGGGGGCACGGTCTCCGGCATGCTCACCGCGGACCGTTCCCGGCCGCGCATGCCGCCTGGCTTGGGCACGGGCGAGCCAGGGAGTTGGCACGCCCTCGGACTCCGTCCTCGACCTGTCACCCCGGGTGCGCGTTCGAGCCTGCCGTCGGACGTTCTCCCGGGGGCGTACGTCTGTCCCGGGATCGCTCCGCCCGTGGGGCTGTGCGGGTTCTGAGGCCGCATCACGGGGCGGTGCGGCGCGGGCGCGGGTGGTCACTAGGCTGTCCGGGTCGGTTCGGCCACTGCCACAAGGAGCCCGGTACCCCTTGAGTACTACTCCCCCACCCTTTCCGCAGCCGCCCTACTTCGGTCCGCCTGTGTGGGGAGGCGTGCCGCCGGTCATGCCGGCCAACGTCCGGGCCGCGCGGATCACCAATTTCGTGACGATGGGGCTGTGTGTGCTCGTGGGGGTGATCGTCGGAGCTCTCGAGGGCTGGTGGATCGGAGTGGAGAAGTCCGCCATCAATCTTCCCGGGGTTGCCCTGCTCGTGCTGGCGTTCTGGTACGGGCGGGGCGGAGCCGGCGTCCGCATCTCCACGATCGTCGTGGCGAGCATTCAGATACTGTGCTCGCTCATCAACATCTTGAAAGGTTCCTTCGGCGGCTTCTACGCTCTCACGGGAGCGATCATCCTCATCGCCCTGTTCAACCAGGACACCGCCAGGCACTGGTTCGACCGCCCACGTCCCGCCGGCCCGCCACCGCACATGCCTGGCTGGGGAGGCGGCCCGGACAGCGGGGGTGTGCAGATGCGGCACAGGCGGTAGCGGGCTCTCCCGCGCGGGCAATGGTGGGGATGTCGGTGACGAGGTACCGCACGATCGCGCCGCGGCTGTGGGCGCCGCTGTGCCGCTCGTCGGCGTCAATGGGCACGCTGAGGTTGTGGCGCACGGCGGCCACGTCGGCGTGGCCCCGCACATCCGAGCGACAGCACTCCGACGGGCGGGCGGCAGCTCGCGGGCAGGACACCGCTGCCTACGGGCCTGCCCGACCGACGAGGTGACGCGCCACTCCCTGCTTCCCGCTGCGGAGTGGTCACGGCCCGCGAGGGTGAGGTTGTCTGACGTTGCCGTGGACCTACTGGTGCATGCCCGTGTCGATTCCTCCGGCCGGCGGGCCACCTTTCGCGTGGCGCTGAGCACCATGCGCGCCGGCTGACTGCTCGCACGTACGGCTGACGGCGAGGTCGGCCGAGCACCGTGTTCGCTGCCATACCCTCCGCCGCCGACCTGTGGCCGCTCCAGCCCTGTGCCGTGACGCACCGCTCGCCGCCGTTGGCGGCGCGCCCCGGGCACCCGGCCCCAAGGCCCTCTGCGGCGGTGTCCTTCTGACGACCGGCGTCGGGTCACCGGCCTGCGCGCGGCGCGGGCAGCGCCGCGGGCAGGAGCGCCTTGTCGTCGACCGCGGCGGGGTACCGGTCGCTGACCACTGGGTCCCTCCTTGGTCGCATGGGGAACTGGTCGGGTGCAGGGCCTCAGTTGTGCCCGGGGTTGGCCGACTGGTCGCTGGGTGGGGTGTAACGGGCGGGTCGGGGGTGGCGATGTGCTCGGACGTCCCCCGTGAGCCGATGGTGGAGCAGCCTTGAACTCGCGAGAGTGCGTGCCTGTTGATTCTGTCCTCGATGCCGGTGATGGCACCGTCCGGTCCGCCGTCGTGAAGGGTGTCCGGGAGGAGGAGACCGCCCGTGAGCAGCGGTGTGTCGATCGTCTTCATCGGCGGCTCGACGAGTTGCGGGAGGAGGTCGGGCTGCGGCTCGCCGCTGTGCTGCGGGAGGCGGGGGGTGGCGCGCAGGCCCGGGTCGAGCGCGGTGTCGCCGTCGAGTTGTGCGGGCGGCTGCTCGCCGGGTACGAGGCGGCCGAGGAGGGGCTGTGCTTCGGACGGCTGGACCTGTGTGACGGCGGGAGCCTGCATATCGGTCGTGTCGGGCAGCAGGTGGTCGACGCGGAGACCAGCTTGCGCTTTACACCGGCTCCCGCGGCCCGGCGGCGAGAACGCGAGGCGAGCGCGGCCCGGTGCCGCTCGTGCCACAACGGACCAAGCTCCGCGACGAGGTCGGCGATCACCTCCGGCGACGCCCGCTGTGCGGCCTGACGGCTGCCGACCGCACAGCGGGCTTGTGTGGTCAGGTCCGCCAGCGGAACCCAGCCGCGGCCCCGGTCCGGCTCGGGGTCGTCCTGCGGCTCCGGCGGCGCGACGGCCTCGAGGCGGGCGGCTTCGGCAGCGACTTCCTCGCGGGCGACGTCGTCGGCGCGGCAAGGGCGCACACCGACTTGTCCCCGGCCCGTACGGCGGTCCGGTGCACGGTGACCTCCTCCCAGCGCTCGTCGGTGAACTTCTGCCCGCAGCGCTTGCACACTGGGCGCTGCGCCTCCCGCTGTACGGCGCGGCGCTGCTTGTCCTGCGCGTCGGCGCGGGCCTCCTGGGCGCGGTAGAGGGCGTGGCCATCGGGGTTGTCGAGCGCGGCCGTCAACGTCTGCTCCCCGGTCCGTCCCGGCCGCCCCCACACCGCAGTGCCACCACTGACACCGGCTGACCGATAGCGGTGCCTCTGCGGCCCGAGCGGCCCCGGGACCCCGCAGGCGTGTGGGAAGCACTCCGGCGGGGCCTTGCGTGCCCCGGTCACCCACGACGAGCGCCAGGACGGCCAGCCCTTGCCTCGCCGGGCCCGGCCCGCACGGTGGTCAGCAGCGGATCCCGGCGGCCTTGCCGCGGTGATGTGCCGGTACGCCTCCCGGACGGCGCCGTCCAGCAGCGCGCAGGCGCACGGTGGTGGCCAGAATACGCACCGCCGGGGTGTCCAGCGTCAGCACGGCGACCACCCGACGCAGGTCAACGACGACCTCTGCGAGTCGGCCCCGGGTCGCAGTACTTTCCCCGTCGGCCCTCACGCCGCCGCCACGGTACGCGGCCCGCAACCGGACGCCCCCGCCGGTCCGGGGCCTCGGGGCGCGCTCCGCGAACACAGCCAGACGCAGCACGAGGTAACGGCCGATCCCGACGAGCGCGGTGGCCGCCAGGTACACCGTCTGCTGCAGGACGAGTCCGGCGCCGGGACGGAGCACGGCCAGCGAGCCGACTGCGGCGGACGTGACCAGCCAGCCGAGGGCAATGGTGGCCGTGCTCTTCATGTGGCCGGCCAGACCGGGCCGTCCGTGGCCGAACGAGACGCGGGCGTGCAGTTCGGTGGCGACCACGGTGGAGACGACAGTGGTCAGCGCGTTCGCCGCCATCCACGGGATCCACTGCGAAAGCAGGACCAGAGCCGCCGAGGCAGCCAGGGTGACTCCGCTTCCCAGCCCGGCGAAGCGCCCGAAGGCCGCCGCGTGCCGACGGATCAGCCTCAGGCCGTTCATGGTGATCCCCTCCTGGGCCGCCACCCCTGGCGGGGCCGTCGTTGTCATGCAGCAGAGCGTGGCCGACCCCACATTCAGCGCGGTTTCAGAGCGTTCTCAGCGGTGCCGACGGCGGTGAAACCGGCGCGGCGATACACCGCCACCCGCCTCTTCCCTGATCAGCTGCTCAGCGGACTGGAGCTTGTGGGAACGCCCCGAGCCAGCCGGGCCCGCCGACTGGACCGCCATCCAACACCGCTGGAACCTCACCGCCGACCCCGCCGACCCCGCCGAACACCACACCCTCACCCAGCTCGCCGCCGACTGCCCGAACGTCCCCGTCACCATCACCACCCCCGCCTGACCGGCAACCCGCCCGGGGGCCCAAGGGCCGCCCCGACCGTGCCGGGCGGGAGTCCATTCCGGGCAACGCGAACGCCTGGAACAGCTCGGCGTCCAACCCGCCGCCGGACAGCGGCCCGGGGCCGCAGAAGGGAACGGGGCAGGGGGCGGCGCGGCGAGCGGCACCAAGGGCGACGCGATCCGGCAGTGTGGTGCGCAGATCGCTCAGAAACAGGGGGCGCCGCCACTGCCACAACAGGGACAATGCCCTGTCAACCAGTCCGGCAGAGAGGCCCCTTGTGGTCCACTTCGACAACACCAAGCACGTGCAGATCCGCATCAATCCCACCCGAGTAGGCCTCACTCCCGGTTTCGATGTGCACCGGCTCGCTATCGCGGCCGAACTGCTGCCCTCAGGCCTGGAGTACGACATGCTGTGCGAGATAGAGGCAGAGGCCTACGCCGCTCCCCCAGGCTGGCGGTGGCTCGCAACAGCAAGCCCCATACGCACCAGGTTGAGCAACCACAATCACACCAGCCTCCAGCTCGTCTTTCCCGTCACCAACCAGCAAGTGCTGGCCCTCGAGGAACACCGAGCCGGGCAGGATCTCCTCCTGGAGCTGAAAGTCAGCGGCTTCTTCCCGTTCGACAACGCCTCCGCTGAGAGCCGCGAGCAGATGCGGGTACCGGCAAGCGTGTGGCAGACCGAGCTGGAACGGCTTGGCACCTCCTTCAGCTTCGCGCTGGCCATTCCCTACCAGTCCCCCAGGGGGCGCAGCGGGATGCTGCGGTGTACCTGCAGGACGCTCGCCGACTGCTGCACGCCGGGGAGTTCGACAAGGCGATCGGCAGCGCCCGCCAGGCCATGGAACGCATCCTCGCCGTAGCCAACTGGCCGCAGATCAGCAAGAACGACGATCTACACCACCGCAGCCAGACGCAGCGGTGGCGCGCGATCTACAAGGCAGCGTTCGACCAGGCATCAGGGGCCGAACACGCCGACGAGGTGACCAAGGACTTCACCTACAGTCGCGGGGAAGCCGAAGCCCTGATCGGCATCGCAGCCAGCCTGCTCCGCGCTGTCCCCGCTCCCCGCCTCTGACGCTCCGTTGCTGACCCGCCCCTGTGGAGCTACTCCTCACCGGCGGCGGGCCAGTTCGGTCACAAGTTGAGAGATAGCGGTGCTAGGTATCGTCTCGCATGCGAGGGCTTTCGCGCTCGAGGCCGCAGCAATCGCGGCCGCGGCAGGGGATGGTCATGGGCACGGCTGCGCGCCCTACGCAAGGGGCAGCGCTCCCCGCTCGCCGCCCTGGGCACCGAGGCGTCGTTGATGGCCTGAGCCCAGGCCCGGCCCGGCGCACAGGTGATGGCCCTCTCCATGCTGCCCGGGGTCCGGGGCGTCGGTGAACGGGTCGGCACCCCGTAATCTGCCGCAGGCGTTGGGGGCGTGTGTCGAGCCCGGCTTTCCGGTCCGGTCCCGGCGCTGCGGAGGGGGCGGGGTTCAGTGGAAGGGTTCGAAGGTGGCGGACTGGTCGAGGTGGAAAGGCGGGCCGCAGTGGGTGGGTGTCCAGCCCTGGCCGAGCGCGTGCCGGATGGCTGTGGCGACATGGGACGGCTGTACGGGGCCGGCCGGGCGCCCGATCCAGTTGCTCGGGTGGGGTTGGCCGGTGGTGACCACCAGCACCGTCCCACGGCTTCCCGTCTGCTCGACGGCGTACGTGCAAGGGGACCAGCACACGCCTTGGCCGTAGGTCGGCCTTCCGCGCAGCCGCCAGCGGTAGGCCGTGCCCTCGACCACGATGCGCCGTGCTCCATTGCGAACCAACGCCACGACCGCAGACTACCGACCCCATGGACTGCCCGCCGACGACGGGCAGCCGATGGCCGCCGCGGTGCTGGCCAGGGTGACCGCGAGCACGATGTGGGGCACGGCGCCCAGGCACAGCTCGGCCGCCGTGCCCGGATCGGACGCGGCGCGCGCCTCTTGCAGCGCCAGTAGGCTGGTGAGCACCGCCGCATCGACCGCGGAGTCGAGAACCTCGTCCGTGGCAGGCTCACCGTCGGCCACCAGCTCGCCCACTAGGCCGTGTCTGATAATTGATCTTGTGGTGGGTCGTGGTGAGGTGACGGATGCGGCGTGGGAGCGGATCGCGCCGCTGCTGCCGGGTGCGGACGGCCGTGGGCGGCCGTGGCGGGACCACCGGCAGGTGGTCAACGGAGTGCTGTGGCGACTGCGGACCGGCGCCGTGGCGGGACCTTCCCACCCGCTACGGGCCCTGGCAGACCGTCTACGAGCGCTTCGCCCGCTGGGAGGCCGACGGCACGTGGGCCCGCCTGCTGGAACACCTCCAGGTTCGCGACGACGCCGCGGGCCGCGTGGAGTGGACGGTGTCGGTGGACTCCAGCTTCCACCGTGCCCACCAGCATGCCGCCGGTGCCCGCAAAAGGGGGCGCCGGGCGGGGACGAACTGGAGGATCCGGCACGCGCGGCGGCAGCTGAGGCGCTGGGGAAGTCGAGGGGCGGACTGACCACCAAGGTGCACCTCGCGGTCGACGGCCGCGGGCTGCCACTGGCCATGGTGGTCACCGCGGGCAACGTCAACGACTCCACCGTGTTCGAGCGGGTGATGGACACCATCCGCGTCCCGCGCGCCGGGCGCGGGCGGCCGAGGACCCGGCCGGTGAGCATCGCGGCGGACAAGGCGTACTCGTCCCGGGCGATCCGCGCCTGGTGCCGGCGGCGCGGCATCCGTGCGGCCATCCCCGAGCCGGCCGACCAGGTCGTCAACCGGCAGGCCAAGGGCTCGCGCGGCGGCCGCCCGCCGTCCTTCGACGCCGAGGCCTACCGGCGGCGGAACGTGGTCGAGCGTTGCTTCGGACGCCTGAAGCAGTTCCGGGCGATCGCGACACGGTACGACAAACTCGCCGCACGCTATCTGGCCGGACTCCACCTCGCCGCCGCCATCCTCTGGCTCCGCCAACCCGCATAGGGATTGTCAGACACCCCCTAGTACTGCAACGGTGTTTGTTCTGAGTGCTGGGCAGTTTTCAGGGGCTGTGTCCACGGCGCTTGTAGTGACTGAA
>NZ_BAAGTD010000076.1:0-26421 GCF_054782095.1 Streptomyces capparidis
CATCGCCACCCGCTACGACAAGACCGCCACCATCTACCTGGCCGGACTCCACATCGCAGGCATCTTCCTGTGGTCCGCCCGATGATCCAAACGAGAGGCCCTAGACCCGAAGGGACTCGGGCCGGCCGAGCCCTCGGACGCAGGTGATGGCGCGGTCGCCGTCCACTCCCACGGCGATCAGAGCGGCGGTCGTGGTGCGCGTGCCGTCGTCGGTCCAGGTCCCGGCGTTCAGGCACTCCAGGACCCCCAGCAGGTGTCCCTCCAGCGCCCGGCTCAGGGGGCCGGGCGGAACGCTTGCGTGGAAGGATCTCTGCCGCTGTCCCCGGTCGATGATCGACGCCGCCGTTTCGCGCGCGGGGGCGAGAACTTCGTCGACCCGCCCGACCCCGAGGTCCTGCGGGGCGAGGCGGAGCAGCATGCGGTAGCGGTCACCGACGGGCCACACGGCGAGGACGAAGCGCGCCAGCGCGGTGACGGCGTCCGGCCCGGGAGTCCCCGGTGCCGCGAGCGCCTGCCGCAGCGCATGCGCAGCCTCCTCCACCAGCCCCTCCACGAGCGCGGCCCTGCCGCTGAAGTGGCCGTAGACCGTGCGACGCACCACGCCCGCCGCTTCGGCGATGTCACCCACGCTGCTCTCGGGATCGCGGCCGAGTTCCTGCTTGGCCGCCTCGAGGATGCGGGCCCTTGTGAGACGGGTCCGGCTGCGCCCTGAGGCGTCTGTGGCGTGTGCGCGGGTCATGTCGGAACCTCCGGTCGACGGGGCGGGGACAGCTCGATAGTTGCACATCGATGGGCAATAAACTAGTCTGCACATCAGTGGGCAATTAACTGCTCGCGGTGCCTCGCCGGTCTACGGCCGCGGCCGCGCCCGCCCTTCACACCCCATCCGCGAACCCTGAAGCCTCAGCTTCGCCTCCTGTCGAGGAGCCTTTTGATGCCGCTCTTTGCAAACACACCCGCCGAGCAGATGACTGGGCCCTATCCACGGCGCTGGTGGGCCCTGCTGGTGCTCTGCCTGAGCCTGCTGATCGTCGTCATGGCGAATACGTCGCTCGTCGTGGCTGCGCCGGACCTGACCAAAGACCTGGGGCTGTCCAGCAGTGACCTGCAGTGGGTCATCGACGGCTATACCGTCCCGTACGCCGCGCTGATGCTCGTCCTGGGCGCGATAGGCGACAAATACAGCCGGCGCGGCGCACTCATCCTGGGCCTGGTGATCTTCGTGGGCGGTTCGGTGATGGGCGGCCTGGTCGACGAGACCAACCTGGTCATCATCTCCCGCGCGATCATGGGCGTCGGTGCCGCCGTCGTCATGCCGGCCACCCTGTCGCTGCTGGTCGCGATCTTCCCCAGGGCGGAGCGCGCCAAGGCCATCACGGCCTGGAGCGCCACGTCCGGTCTCGCCATCGCCGCCGGCCCGGTGGCCGCCGGCTGGCTGCTGGAGGACCACGCCTGGGGTTCCACCTTCCTCATGAACGTCCCACTCGCGGTCCTCGGCGTCATCGGCGCACTGCTCCTGGTTCCGCCGTCCAAGGCGGAGAGCATGGGCCGGATCGACTACATCGGCGGGCTGCTCTCAATCGTCTCCGTCGGCAGCCTGGTCTACGCGACCATCGAGGGCCCGCACTTCGGTTGGGGCGTCGGCCCGATCACCGCGGCCGTCGTTGCCGCCGTCGGCGGGCTGGCCTTCGTCGCCTGGGAGTTGAAGCACCCGAACCCGATGCTGGACGTGCGCAAGTTTACCGAGCGCCCGTTCAGCGGCTCGATGCTCGCTGTGTTGTTCTTCTTCTTCGGCACCTTCGGTTCGATCTACTACTCCACCCAGTTCTTGCAGTTCGTTCTCGGCTACAACGCCCTGGAGACCGGCATACGCTTGCTGCCGCTGGCCGGAGCCGTCTTCGTCGGCGCCGCGGTCACAGGCAAGCTGGCCCCGAAACTGGGTGTGAAGCTGGTCGTGGGCACCGGCATGGTGATCGGCACGGCGGGCGTCTTCCTGCTCACGCAGATCGAGTCGGGCTCGACCTACACAAACTTCCTGACGCCCCTGCTGATGCTCGGCTTCGCCGTCGGCCTGAGCCTGGCCCCGGCTACCGACACCATCATGGGCTCCTTCCCCGAGTCCGAGTTGGGCGTCGGCGGCGGCGCCAACGACACCGCGCTGGAACTTGGCTGCGCACTGGGTATCGCCGTGCTCGGCTCGCTCCTCGCCACGTCCTACAAGGACAAGCTGACCGACATGATCGGCGGTCGTCTCCCGGCCGAGGCGATGGACACCGCCAAGGACTCGGTGGGCGGCGGCCTCGCGGTCGCCGAGCACGTGGCCAAGACCCCGGGCGGTGGCCCCCAGCAGGCCCAGACCCTGATCGAGGCGGTGCACGAGTCCTTCGCCCACGCCATCGCACACACCAGCCTCATCGGCGCGATCATCATGGGCGCCGGCACCCTGATCGTCATTGCCGTGCTTCCCGGTCGCAAGGCCACCGGGAAGCACCGCCAGGAAGATCCGGCGGCGGCAGAGGCCGAGACCGTGGGCGCCGCCTGAGCCCCACAGGCCCGGCGCGACCCGAAGCGCCGATCGGAGGTCGGACACCCGATCCGGCCTCCTCCACCCCCAAGCGGGCCGTGCCTGAGCGGCGCACGGCCCCAGACGGTGCCGGGAGGGGACACCCGGCACCGTCCCTTTTCGTTGTCCGCACATGAAGAGCCGACGCGACCTGGAAACGCTGAGCCGCGCCCCTGCCAGCCGGCTCGGAACATCGCCGAGGCCGCGGGCAGGGCCCGCCCGACGAGCGGGATCCCATCGGCGGCAGACCCGGGATCGTCAGGGCAAACTCCCGTGGACCTCACGGAACGGCTACCGGCGACCAGCCGCGCAGCGACCTCGTATTCAAGGGCGGTCCACCGCCGTACAGGCCGACTCGCTTCCACAACAACCCGTCGTACCGGAACCTCTGAGGACGACGTCACCGAGCCCTCAACCGCGCACGGGCGGTTGAGGGCTCGGTGTCGTCTGGCGTCGGTAGGTCTCCGTGACCGCCGGTCGTCGACGACGATGTCGTCGCAGTGTCGTCAACCGTCTTGGCACCGGCCGGTGTCCCGTCGTCCGACGACTCGTCCCCCGCGTCCTCGGTGACGACGACCACGATGCTGCCCGCTGCGACCTCGCTTCTCACCACCGGGGTGCGCGACGTCACCACGGCGTCGGAGGCGGGGGCACACGTGCCAAGACTCCGATGCCTTCGCACCGGGGTCTTTTCCACCTCTGCGCCAGCAGCCGTGCTGCGACTCAGCTATCGGCGACGGCTTCCGCCGCGAACGCGGCGGCCACGTCATCGACCACGACGCGCGCCTGCTTCTCCGGCACACCGGCCGCGATGAGCGTGGTGACGGCCGTACGCGTCCCGTCGTCCTCCAGCGCGCCGGTGTTGACCTCTTCCAGCAGGGCGACCGTCATCGCCTCCAGGCCGGCGCCCATGACCGCAGGCGGCAGGTGGGAGTGGAAGACGCCGTCCTGCTGTCCCCGCTCCAGGATGGCCGTGACCCTGAACCGGGCGGGCTTGAGGATCTCACCGACGCGTTCCATGCCCAGGTCCCGCTGGGCCAGCGCCAAGAGCATCCGGTAACGGTCACCCACGGGCCACATCGACAACGAGAAGTGCGCGAGCGCCCGCTCGGCCGGCTCGGTCGCCCTCACTCCAGCCGCTGCGGCGGCCTGGAGAGCCTCGGCGGCCTCTTCGGCCAGCGCCTCCAAGAGCGCCGCCCGGCCGGGGAAGTGCCCGAAAAGAGTGCGCCTGACGACACCGGAGGCGCGGGCCAGCTCCTCCAGGGTGGTGTCGGGGTTCCGTCCGAGCTCCTGGCGCGCGGTGGCCAGGATGCGCGCCCGGTTGGACCGTGCATTGCGTCGCTGCGGCACACGGCCAACGGGCTGGGACACGGATGAACCTCGATGATGAAAACCGGACGAAGAACGGGCACTTCCATTCTGACACGTGAGTCCCGGCCCGATCCGTGGCCGCATGCGCGGATCGGCCTGCCTGATCAGGCGGGAAGCTCCTTGATGCTCTCCGGCTCCTGGGGGGCGATCCCGTTGAGCCGGTGGCGGAAGTCGCTGGAGCTGGGATAGGCGGCGCGGCGGGAGCGCATGATGGAGCCCAGCGGACGGTGGGCCTCCAAGGCGTGCCAGGGGCTGAAGGACAGGACGTCATCCGCGTAGCGGCGGCGGGCGTCGCTGTAGGCGTCCTGTGCGGGCAGGTGGAGCACGGCCACGACTTTGTGGGGTGACAGTTCCTCGGGCCAGAGGACCGACGCGTCCTCCACGGGCATGCGGTCGATGTCCGTGCACAGCTGGGCGCGGATGTCGTACTCGGCGCTGTTGTGTGCGAAGAAGTCGACGACGAGGTCGCGCAGCGCCGACTCGCCAGCATTCTTCTCGACAGGCCGACCGGTCAGGGCCCGCACGTTCGCGGAGCGCGGCGCGGCGGAGATCTTGGCGACGTGGTCGCCGTAGCGCAGCGCGGCCATGGAGTGGAAGGTCTCGCCGAGGATGTGGTGGTTGGCCGCGGCCAGGGTCTCCACGGCCGGTGGGAGCGGGCGTCCCATGCGGGTGAGGGCCTTGGCGGCGGCGCGGGCAGCCAGCCCGGTGAGCTGGAGCTGCTGGTCGCTCTGGCGGGGCTGCTTTTCCAGGAGCTCCTGGAGTTTGGCGTATTCAGCGATGTTGCCGAAGGGAAGGGTGGGGTGGTTGACGAGGAGGAAGTCCTGGGTGGTGTGGCCGTCGTCGAGGGCGCGGGGGCCGGGCGCGCCGATGACCTTGATGGCGATGCCGCGCTGGACGGGTACTTGGTCGGAGCGCAGGTCGCCGGGGGCGGAGGAGAAGCGGACGATCACCTGGTAGGTGGCGGGTTCGGCGAAGAGGCCCTGGGCCAGGTGGGCGGGGAGGCTGGAGTGGATACGAAGTTCGCCGGCGAGGACGCCGTGGCTCTTGGCGTGGGCGTCGCGCAGGCCGTGCCGGTGTTTGTCGGCGACTTGTTGGTTGGCCTTGCCCATGGCCTCGACGACCTGGCGGATCAGTTCCTCCTCGTCGGGGAAGGGCTGTTCGATGTCGGGGCGGTACTTGACGTACGTATGGGGTGTGGTCATGGGTGGCCTCCGCGCGGGAGTAAGGGGTCAGATGCTGCCGAGCCAGCGGATGGCGGAAAGGCTGGGCATGAAGAAGTACTCGCCGCCGAGCAGGGTGTTGAAGGACTGGATGTTCTGCACCCTGCGGGGCGGAGTGCCAGGCACGGTGAAGTAGGCGCCCTTGTCCTGCAGGGAGATCATCGGGTCCTTCTCCTTGCCCAGGCCCATGAAGTTGCCGGAACCGACCCACTCGCTCTGCAGGAACTCGACGTTGTCGATCGCACGGGCGCCGAGGGCGATGAAGTCCAGGCCGCGCTGCTTGCCGTCATCCTTGAGCCGGTCCGGGGGCAGCGGGGCGCCGTAAGAAGTGCTGCGGCGGATGACCCGGCGGATGCTGACGTCGGTGAGGACCGTCAGCTTGGTGTCGCGCGGGTTCATCCGGCGGATGTGGGAACCCAGCGGTGTGCGCAGTCCGCGCGGGTCGGCGGAGTAGTCGAAGTCGTTGATCCGGTTCGGGTCCTCGCCGATCGCGGGATCGTCGCGCTCGGGGGCCAGGGCCAGGGGTGCGCCACTGCGCCAGCGGCCGACGAGCTTGGCGGCCAGCAGTTCGCGTTCGGCTTCCGTACGGGCGTTGTCGTGCAGCCACTTGTTGAAGGCGGCGACGTGGGAGTGGTACTTGCGGAAGACCACGTAGGTGCCGTTGCGGCCGAGGACGTCCGGAGCTGGCACGGGCAGCGGAACGCCCGTCTCGCTCGGGTACCCGAGCACGAACTCACCCGCCTTGATCGGGCGGCCGTCGCCGGGCAGCAGTTCGGCGCCGCTGCCCTCGACCACCGGCTGGCTGAAGCCGTCCCGGTAGCCGAACACGTTGAACCCGTCGGCCGCGAAGTCCTGGTGGGACAGCAGCCGCACACCAGAAACCTCCCCCAGCTCCTTGTCGTAGGCGGCGACCTCGGCACGCCAGTCGTCCTCGCTCGCGGCGTACACCGTGACGGCCACGTGCACGCGCGGCGTGCCGAAGGGGAACTCCCAGTTCTTGGGGGCGTTCACGCCGGTGTCGCGCAGCCGCTCGGCGCGGGCGGCCATTCCGGCACGGAAGTTGGCGGGGAAGGAGGCCAGTGACGTCTCCGGCACGCCCAGCGCCACCAGTCCCTGGTAGCTGAGGGCGAGGGCCAGCCAGGACGGCCGCGGTTCGTCCCAGCGGGCCGCCGAGGTCACCCGCGGAGCCAGTCTGCGCAGCAGTTCCCTGCCCGCGGCGGGCTCGGTGATCTCCAGGATCGCGTGAGTGCCGAAATAGGGCTCTGGCCGGGCCCGCAGCAGTGTCGCCTGGATGTCGTCGAGGTCCAGGGTCGGGGGCCGACGCAGCCGCCGGAACAGCGGGGAAGGCATGGTGCGCCTGCCTTCAGTTGAGATCCGACAGGAAGCGCTGCACCGCGGCCTCCTGCCGCTTGAGCCGGTGGGCTTCCGCGACGGTGAGGTTGGGATGGGCGACGAACCACGCTTCCGCCGGGATCTGGTACTTGACGATGAAGTCCTTCACATCGGGCGAGGTGATGCCGGGCCAGCCCTCGACGTTGGCGAACAGGTAGTCCATGAAGTCGGGGATCTTGGTGGCGAAGTCGTCGATGTAGGGGTCCCACTCGCCGTCGAAAGCAGTCGCGAACAGCAGCTTGGTGTCGTTGTCGAGGAACACGAAACGCATGTTGTGCAGCGTGCCGACCTGACCGGCGCCCGCAAGATTCCCGCCCACCAGCTTGAAGAACTTCCGCAGACGTTCGGCGCCGTTCGGCTTCAGCGGCAGGATCGTGGTCAGCTCGGACACCTCGCCGCTCTTGGCTCCAATTCGGCCGGCGGTGGTGACGGCATGCTCTGCCATCTCCTCCTTGTCGGCCAGCAGCTCAGCGACACGGAGCTTGAGTGCGATCTTCGCGTCCGCCAGCGTCGAGTCGACGCGCTCACGGACGGCCTCGGGCAGCTTCTGGAATCTCGCGTGCAGATCGTTCTCGCTCATCGCACCTCTCGTCCGGCGCGTCGACCGCCAGCCGACGCTGTACGGCGACTCGGCAGAGCCGCACCAATAGGATCGTGAGAGTTTTCACATAAGTATCAAATCGACCACTTCGCTACATGAGGTACGGAGATGCGTGGCAAGTTTGAGTATATCCACATAGCTGATTATACCATCAATTTGCGCGGGTGGTTTGTCAACGCGCCACTCGCCTCAACTGGACCGGGCGCCTTCCCGAGGTGGCGACCAGCACCTTGGCGTGGCCGCCGGCATGTTGGCATCGAAGACGCCCAGCGCGTGGCGTCGACGCCGGGGTGAGTAGCGAGATGTGAGCTCTCCCTGACCCTGCCGCAGTCGAGGTCATCGCCACTGACGCGGAGCCAGTGGTGCCGGTGGGGCAGGTAGAGGTCGTTCGCCAGGGTGTAGGCCATCCGAGGAGAGGGCCACCCCTGGTCCTGGTCGTCGCGCACTCCCGTACACGTCAGAGCGGGGGTCGGTCATACCTGAATCCAAACTCAGATTCAGGTTCTGGTTAGGATGGAACCGGAACCGTGGGGCAATGAGCGGGAGGAAGGCCATGGCACCACCGAGACGACGCCCGGCGCAGCAGGAGCGCAGCCGGATCACGGAGCGAAAGATCCTGGCGGCGGCGCGGCAGGCGCTGGCTGAGGGCGGCTGGGAGGGCTTGGCCGTGGCCCGGGTGGCGGCGGCGGCCGGGGTGTCGGTCGGTTCGGTCTACGAGCGGTTCATCGACAAGGGCGGCCTCGTGCATGCTGTCCAGCACGACATGCTGGACGAGGTCGATGCGGACCTGCGCGACGCCTTCGCAGGGCTCGATGAAGGCACAGGCATGTCGCCGACCCAGCTGGTGGCGGAGGCGGTGCATGCCCTGGCGCGGCAGGTGGTCCGGCACGGGGCGGTGATGGCGCCGCTGATCCTGCGGGCCGCTGCCGACCCGTCTCTGCGCAAGCGCGGGAACGCCACCAGCGCCCTGGCGGAAGAACTGTTCACCTCGCTGATACTGGACCGCGCCGGACAGCTCGCCTGCCCCCACCCGGAGTCAGCGGTGCCCATGGCCTTCCGCGCGGTGTTCAGCACGGCCATGTGGCAGGTCATGTTCGGCCCGGACGCTGCAGGAGGGCACCAACTCCCCGAGGATCAGCAACTCAACGAGCTGATCACGCTCTGCCAGGCCTACCTGCTCGGCACCGGCGACCGCGCCGGAGCGGAGGAAGGCGGGCGTTGAGCACATGCCCTCCTACACTCAGGCCCTAGTACTCCAGTCAGAAATCGTTGCCTGAGCTGCTCGGCTTCGTTGTGCTGGTCGTGGTGGGGACGGATGAAGCCGGTTTGTGGGTCGCGGAGTTGGAGTCGGTGTTCGCTCGGGTTGCGGGCCGGTTCTCCCGGGTGGATCTGCGGTGGCGGATGCGGGACTACGTGCGTGGTCTGCTGGCTCCGGTGGAGCGGAAGAACGGCTGGCAGCTGGCCGAGTACGCAGGTCACTGCGGGCCGGCCAGCTTCCAGCACCTGCTGAACGGCGCGTCCTGGGATGTCGATGCGGTCCGGGACGACGTGCAGCGTTACGTCGCCGAACGCCTCGGTACCCCGGACGGGGTCCTGATCGTGGACGACACCGGCTTCCTCAAGAAGGGCACCACGTCCTCAGGGGTGCAAAGGCAGTACTCGGGTACGGCCGGCCGGACGGAGAACTGCCAGATCGAGGTCTTCACCGCCTACGCCTCGCCCAGGGGCAGAGCGCTGGTGGACCGGGAGTTGTATCTGCCGAAGTCCTGGACCTCGGATACGGACCGGTGCCGGGCGGCGAAGGTCCCCGACAGCCGCGTCTTTGCGACCAAGGGCGAGCTGGCCCGCGCGATGATCCTGCGGTCGCTGGCCTCGCCCCTGCCAATCGCCTGGGTGACGGGCGACTGCGCCTACGGCCAGGAATGGCGCATGCGCCGCACCCTGGAGGAAGCCGGGGTCGGCTGTGTCCTGGCCGTGCCGAAGTCGCAGCAACTGCACGCTCCCTTCGGTCGCATCGACCAGGCCGTCGCCGACGCCCCAGGCGAGGCATGGGAACGCCACTCCTGCGGCGACGGTGCCGAAGGCCCGCGTCTTTATGACTGGGCCGCCGCACGCCTGTCGGCGATCGGTGTCTTCGACGGCGACCGGCCCACCCACCAGAGGTGGGTACTGGGCCGCCGCAGCCTGGTCCGCCCGGACGAGATCGCCTACTACCTCGCCTACGCCCCCAACGGCACCAGCGTTGCTGACCTGGTCCGGAGCGCCGGCTCGCGATGGGCGATCGAGGAAGCCTTCCAGGCCGCGAAGAACGAATGCGGCCTGGACCAGTACGAGGTTCGTCGTTATCCGGGCTGGTACAGGCACATCACGCTGGCCATGCTCGCCCACGCGTTCCTGGCCGTCGTCGCAGCCCAGGCAACCGAAAGGGGGGTGGCAGAAACGACCCCACCAGCACCATCCGCTTCACGGTGGCGGAGGTCCGCAGACTCCTGGACACTCTCCTGCCCCGCCCCACACCCCGCCTCGGAGCAGTCATCCACGCGCTGAACTGGTCCGTCTGGCGCAGACAACACCAAGCGACCGCCCGCCGCTGCCACTACCAAAGAAGAACCAGCTCAGGCAACGATTTCTGACTGGAGTATAGCCGCCCAGCGCCGCCCAGCGCCGCCCAGCGGCCAGGGCCTGCTGGTACCGCCGCGTGCGGGTGGCCATCTGCCGGGGCTGCGGCGCCATGTAGTGCCTGCCGCCCGGCGCCCGCTCCCGCACCACCTGCGGCGCCCCGGCGTGCATCGCCGCCGTCATCGCCCGCAGCCGCCAACCTGCCCCCCCGAGCCCAGGCCGCGATCAACCGCGGTGAGCTCTCCCGTCCCACCACCGCACCGGTGCGCACCACCCGCGCCGCGCTCTGGTGCGGGCAGCGCACCTTCGTGAGGGCGCGGAGCGGGTGGGGTGCGGGTGCGGGGCTTCGTATCCGGCTGGCGCACCAAGCGCGGTCGGCGACCGGCCTCAGCGTGACGGCCGCCGTTGCTGCTGGTCAGAGTCCGTGGTGAGTGCGCCGTGGGCGTCGGCAACCCCCTGTACACCTCTCGCCGGTCCGGTCGGTGGAGGAGGTAAGGGGTGGCGACGGTACGGCGGGCGGCGTGGCGGGGGAGCCTGGCGGCGATGCGCTGGCCGACTGGGTGGCCCCGTGCGTGGCCAGGGCGCCCGGCCGGGAATAGAGGCCGGGCAGCGGCGGGGCGGGGCAGGAAGGCGCGCGGCGGGCGATGTTGTTCGCCGTTTCGGTGGTGCGGGTGCGGGTGCGGGTGCGGGTGCGGGTTCGGCCGGCCGGGAGGCTGGTGGGTATGACAAAGACCGGGCCGGACCAGCCCTGTGTGCTCCCCGCCGATCCGGCGTGGGCGCACGGACGCGGGCTGTCTCGCGGAGCGGGTGCTGTCCATGCCCTCCGCCGCCGAGGCGGAGGGCATGGACTGATTGGTGATGCCCGCGGTCACCTACTACCAAGCGGCGCACCTCTTGGCCCGCCTGGCGGCCGCCCTGCCCGAACACCCCACCGCCACCACCGACGGTCGGCTGTACCTGTGCAGAGCATCAGGCCGTGAACGCAAAAGCCAACTCCACCCGGGACTCGGCCCCACGGTCAAGATCCCGATGCCGTACTCATCGCGATGGAATACCTTGGGTGAGGCACTTCCGGGTGCACAAAAGCCGGGCAAGCCCCCGGCCGACAGACGGCCCTGCACCCACGATGCGCGCCGGACCGTCGCCCCCCGGACCCACCTTGCCGCAAGGCCTGCGGGCCACCGCGACAACACCCGCAGCCCTCCTCCAGCGCAGGATCCTGACCCAGCAAAAGACCTGGCTTGCCCGATCCGGGCTGGCCTGAGCAACCCTCCCCAGTGCCGCGCCCGCCCCGGGCAGACCCGTTTGGAGCACCCGTATGCACACGCACCGCACTCCCAAGCCCTCCGCACGGCCCTCGCCGCTCCCGGCCGCGTCCTGCCGACCCTGGCTCTAGCTCTGGCTTTCCTCAACCCTCCGGCCACCACGGCATCCGCTGCGCCTCAGATCCTGCCCTCCGGCCACCACTGTGTCAGCCAAGCCAACCGCAACGATCAGGTTCCGAACACGCCTGTTTTCACCCTGCGAGGGCTGGCCGGCAACGCCCGCCTGGCAGTACTGCGGTGTGCCGACCTCAGGCACATCGACAACCGGCACACACCGATGCAGACCCGGATCGACATCGACGCCCTCGTCAGGTGCATCCAGCGCGCCACCGGCTCGCCCATCAACGGCATCGGTCAGGCAGGACCGAACCCGCCGAACGGCGGTGACAACACGAGGTACGAGGTGAACGGCACCAGGGGCGACGCCCAGGGCGTGCCCAACAGCGCCCGCTGGCGAGTCGTGGTCAACACCACGACCCAGAGGATCACCACCGTCTACAACCTCCAGCCCGGAATCAACCCCGCGCGCCGCACCTTCGCAGACTGCGCCTGACCCTCGCGCGGGGAGTTGGGGCCGACCGGGGTGGTGAGGAACCGGCGTCCACGCTGCTGCCGGCTGGCTGCTGTCGGGGGCCGGTCGGGTGATCGGCCCCCCATCCCCGCCGGTCGGTGGCGTGCCCACAGCCGTGGCGGGGTCGTTGAGGCAGGCATGAGTCTGCGCTGCCCGCGCCCTCACCGTGGTCGCCGTGATGCTCCTGCCGGGCGGCTTGGGATCGGGACATGCCGCGTGGGCGGGTGGGATCATTCAGCTCCTCAACCCCTCTTTCGGCGACGGCTTCGAGAACCGCTACCAGCACGCGACCGCCCACGGCGCCGTCACTGGCTCGGGCAGCACCGCCTCGGGCAACCAGATCGCCGCGCTGGTCACCAGCCCTTTCAACCACTGCGGAGGCACCGAGGGCGGGGGCGGCTACAGCGTGTTGGAGGGCTCCTTCACCGGAAACCAGGAGGGCAGGCCCCAAACCGACGAACAGGACGAGGCCACCTGAAAACCCCCGGCACGAAAGGGCCACAGGCCGTGCAAGGTATTGGGTGCCCGTCCTGCGCCCGGGTCCGCGTCGGGGCGGTGGCGTGAGGATGCGCGGCATGGTGCGGTGTTCACCGGTTCAGTGGTGCCTGCGGCGCGGTGGGCGCGGCTCTGGCCGTCCGGTGGCCTCACGCGGGGCCCGGGGTGCGCGGGGGAGAACGCCCGCGCGCAGGCCCGGCCGGGCCGGTGCGCTCGCTCCTGCCGCGTGGCCCGCGGCAGGGGAGTACCTGCGGTGTGCCGCGGATCGGTGGTCGCCGTCGTCGCATCCCACCGTCATGCGGAGTGGATCACTTGGCGGGCCGGGTCCGCGGCCGGGGCGGGCGGTGGTACGGCCGCCTGGGGGCCGGCGAGTTGGGTGTGCAGGTCGGTGACCTGTGCCCGTAGGTCGGTGATCTGTGCTCGTAGGTCGTGCAGGTGGCGGTGGAGGGCTTGAATGGCGACCAGGGCGACGCCGTTGGCGTCCGTGCAGCAGATGGCTTTGTCGGTGCCGCCGAGTCCGAAGGCGGCGTGCCAGTCCTGGGCCATCGGCCCCAGGTGCCGCACATGGGGCGGGTCCCAGTGGTAGCGCCACGTGGCAACTGGCAGGGCTGCGACTTGTTCCAGAAGCTGGTAGCCGTTGACTGGCCCTGCGCCGTGGACGGCGCCGGTGACCGCGGCGGAGGCCAGGCCGGCTCCGGCGCCGGGGGAGCGGCGGGCGGCCCGGTGCGAGGGACGGCACGCGGACAGGACACGGTGCAGCAGTGTGCGCGGGCTCATCGCTCCCACACCACCGGCGTCACCGCGGTCTTGAGCCCTCGGTCCGAAATACCCATCCCCCTGAAGGGGAGACTGCCGATGCCGGCGGTTCCGCAGCTGTTGCCGGGGGAGTCCAGAGGGAGCTGGACGGCGTTGCTGTTGACCAGGCCTGGTCCGCGGACCGCCGTCCCGGCGGCCTGGCCCCCGGTGGAGTCGACGACGCAGCTGTTGCCGAACGCAGGGTTGAGGCCGCCCACAACGGTGCCGGCCGACACCGGACCTGCCGCGCCAGCCAACCCGGCGGTGGAGACCGCCAGCACCGTCACCGTCCGCACCGTCCGCCGCCGCAACCGCATCCTCGCCACCGACCCGCCTCCACCGCCTGCGCCCCGTCCTGTTGCCGGACCCAACGCGGCCGCGCCCGGGCCGGACACGGCCCGGGCACCCACAGCGCCCGGACGGCCCACCAGCAGGCACGCATCCCCGCACGCCCTCCCGGCCCGGGCGACGCCCCGCCGCCCGGGCCGCTTGGGCCCTGCCACGGTCAGCCGCCCGGACGCAGAACCGCCGCGCCGATCCGCCCGCCTCCGCCGACATCGGCCTTCCCGGCTCATCCATCGGCGGGCGGGGGGAAGTCCTTGGCGGGGATGCCTGCGGGGCCGTGGCTCCCGCGTACGGTCTGCCGGACCAGGCCCGCCTTCTCCCACGCGCAGCCACTTCCTCACCTGGCGCCCGAGACCGCGTACCCGTCCTGCGCCAACCGCCGGGCGAGTTCCTCCCAGGTGACACAGGTGGCGATGCCGCCTCCAGCGCGTAGTCCTCCACGCTTCCGCTGTCCGCATCGTCCCCGGCCTGTCCGGTCGGCACCCCGGGGCCGGCCGCCCCGGCCGCCCCGTCACTGCGCTGGCGCCCACTGCGGCCGAAGGCGGATTGGTGACCGCCGACGCGGACGGCCCCCGCGCCACCACCGGCCCTGCCACCGCCGCGCGGGCCGGCGCGGGCACAACGCCGACGGCGTCGTGCTCGGGCGCCTGCGCGGCCGCGGACAAGCACTCCGCGACCTGCGGCGGAAGCCAGTGAACCTGCCGGCGCAGCCCTCCGAGCCGCTCCGAGACGACCTCCCCCGGCGCGCCGGCGGCCAAGGCCTGCCCGAACAGGTCCGCCAGGCGACGACCGACGCACTGCCCTGCACCCACCGGCGCTGAAGCTCCACCCACAACCGATCGACTTCGGCCAAGGCCCGCCCCCGCCGCTCGACACCGGCCCCGATCTGCGCCACAGCCATCCGGGCCGGTGGTCGTGGTGACGGCTCGCGGGGTTCACCGACCGCGAGGCTGGGCCCTGCCGGCCCTGCTCACCCGGGCTGTGGGAGTCGGCCGGACCGGGCAGCGGCCTTCAGTTGCAGCTTCCGTTGGTGATGGGCTTGTCGGAGGTGATGTCGGCGGTGGTCAGGAGGGTGATCACCTGCACGATGACCTCTTTCGGGGTGTCGACCGCATCGTTGAGCACCTGCCCGGACGAGATGTTGAAGCCGGGGAAGGACTGGTAGATGTTGCACACGTCGTGCTTCGCGCTGCCGAGGGGCAGGTCGGCGTTGCCACACTGGTTGACCGGCCCGGTCACGGGTACGCCCACGCCGTTGCCGGAGACGCTGCCGGGGTGGGTGGCGACGGCGCCGCGGGCCGAAGCGTGCTGGTAGTGGTTCTCGCAGCCGTTGCCGAACGCGGGATTGAGGATGTTGATGATCCCGCCGGCCCGTGCCGGGGCCGCAGACAGCCCGAGACTCCCTGCGGCCAGGAACGCGAGGACCAAGACGGCGCGGGCGGCCAGACGCGGACTCATGCCCGCTGAAACGACTCACCACCGTCCAGGGGCACGAGACCCATCAACCATTCGGCCGCACCGCGCCGCTGATTCCGGTGCAGGACCGGTGCCACCCCCCCGACTCCAGCGCGCCGTCAGCGCCTCCCCGAACCCCGGCCCGCGCTTCGGCGACCGCGACCGAGTGGAGGACACCGACCTGGCCACGGTGGAGGGCACCCGGCAGCACCTCGCCGTCCTCACCGCCGACACGAACCGCCGCATCCGGCAACACCACGCTGCCCACAACCCGCCTACCGCGCCCATCCCGCCCGCCGCGCCGGGCCGCAGTGAGCAGCCGCCCACTTACCCCGCCCCGCCCACTCCGCCCACGGGAAAGACCGTGTGATGACCCCACAGCCCCCCACCCGGCGACTGCGCCGGCCCACATCAAGCCGTCGCTGACCGCCCGGCGACTGCGCCGGTACAAGTAGGCCTTGGCCGCCCAGCGCCGCTGCGGCGTCGGCTGCGGACAAACCGTCCGGACAAGGTCAAGGGCCGAAACGGACATCCCGGCCCGGCCCGCAGGAGGTCGCAGGAACCGAGGACCGGCAGGACACGGGCTCGTAGCCTGACATCCGGTGCACCGTGGCGAAACCGCCGCAGAGGAGACCCGATGGACATCACGCCCGCTCCCGTCGCTGAGGACCGCGACGAGCACGTCGCCGACCTGCGAGCCGCGCTCCAGCGCGTCATCCCGCTGCTCGGCTACTCCGCCGGCCTGGAAGCGGCCACCGACCCCGGGCACTCGGAACTGCTGCTCACCACGGCCGACCACCTGACGAACCTGTCGGCCCGCACCGCGCCCTGAGCAGCCACTCACCGACACCAGGCCCGGCACACTCGCCGAAGGACCTGGGACCCACCGAGCCCACGCAGGGCGAACGACACTCCTCCCAGGTCTTCTGCGGAGTCCTGTGCGCAGTCTCGTGCGAGGTCTTCTGCGGGGTCTTCTCACACAGGTCGGCGGAGCGCACCCGAAAGGGCCTGTGACCTGGAGGACAAGAGGGCGCTCGGCAGGGCCGTGGGGCGCCGACAACTTCGCTGCGGACCCTCCCGGGCGAAGAGCAGGCCGCCCCACGGGGACGACAAAGGACCCGCGGCCGGGGCGGCGGGCCCTTTCTCCCTCAGCGATCACGCCGGGCGCCCGGCCCCGACCACCGCCGTCCGCGGTGCGCGCTACACGGTGGTGTGGTGCGCTTCGAGGGCCTGGATGCAGGCGGCGACCTGCAACCGCTGGAGGGTGTCGGCGACGTCCTGGCGGTCGTCGGTGAGGATCTCCTCGGCGAAGCCGATGATGGCTTCCCCGATGCCCTTCACCGATCCGGGGCAGCTCCGCTGCCACGTGCGCAGAGCACGCATCTTTGAGCTGTGACTGTGATGTGCGGGAACCGGCGAGCGGGTAAGGGGGGTTGGGGATACAGGGACATACGGACGCATGAGCGGCGGGAGCGGTACGGCCGCGACTGCCGGGGGAGGAGCGAGGGTGCGTCTCACACTCGGCGTACAGGCGGCGAGCGGCGACCACGCGGGGGCCACGGACGAGTTGTACGACTGGCTGCGCCAGGATCCCGAACTGCGCGGCCTGGTGCGGCGCGACCTCGCGGACAGCGCGCCCGCGGGAGCGATGGGCGGTGCCTGGAGCGAGCTGCTGACCCTGCTGCTCGCCCCCGGCGGGCCCACCGCGGCAGCGGGCGCCGCTCTCGTCGTCTGGCTGCAGAACCGGCGGAGCAATGTGACCGTCACCATCAACCGGCCGGACGGCACCCAGCTGGTGGTCGCCTCCGAGAAGGTCCGGCCGCTGACCGCGGAGGGCACCGGCGAACTGGCCCAGCGGGTGGCGGAGGCCCTGCGGGAGCCCTCCGCCCGGGAGACGGACGAGCGGGAACCGGCCGGAGAGGACCCGTCCGGCGGAGACGGGTCACGCCCCGCGCCAACCCCTCGCCGGCCACGCGGCAATGACCCCAGGGTGCTGTCGGCAGCGGCCACCGCCCCGGGCCGTCCGGCGCGCCCGTACCGTGCGAAACACTGCGTCGGGGGCTCGGCGCGGCCGTGACCGGCGTGTTCACTCGGTTGGCCGTGCCGCGTGGCGGGGTGCGCTGCCGCGCGTGAGGGTGGGCACCATGACGAGGGCGGTTGAAGACACCGGGCAGGCCGCGGCGCCCGCGGCCGGACACCAGGACGGCGGGCAGCACGGCCCGCTGGTGCGGGCGTTGCGGATCGCCGATCCCGAGCAGCGCCTCGCCGCGTACTACGAGGCCACCGGGGAGCCGGTGGTCAACCTCGGCATCGCCGACAACGTGCTGTTGTACCCGCTGCTGAAACGGATGGTGTTCGACAGGGCGACCGTCGAGGAGGACGACATCCGGTACAAGGCGCCGCCCTACGGCCTCGACCGGCTCCGCGAGGACGTGGGGCGCCTGCTGCGCGCGTCGTTCTCCCCTGCGATCGACTGGCGCACCGACGTCTTCGCCACCGCCGGGGTGTCCGGGGCTCTGGAATCGCTGGCGTTCGCGCTGCGGGACGGTGGTGTCCTCGAGCCGGGCGACCGGGTCCTGCTGCCCGCCCCCTGCTGGCAGGGCTTCCGCTGGTGCTTCGAGCAGCGGCCCGGGCTGCACTGCGTGCCCGTGCACCCGGATCGGTTCGAGCTCACGCTGCGGGACATCCAGGACGCCTACCGCCTCCAGCCGCCGCGCCCCAGGCTGCTGGTGCTGACCAATCCGCAGAACCCGCTGGGCGTCAACCACTCCAGGGACCTCCTGGAGGAGATCTGCTCCTGGGTGATGTCCAGCACCGACATGCACATCGTCACGGACGAGATCTACGCGCACTCCCAGATCGAGACGGCCGACCCGCCGTTCACCAGCGTCCTGTCCCTGGACACCTACGCGGCCCACCCCGACCGCATCCACCTGGTCTGGGGCCTGGGCAAGGACTTCGGCCTGTCCGGCTTCCGGACGGGCTTCCTGGTCTCCAAGTCACCGCCGGTGCGGAAGGTGATGCGGGGCGATCCCCCCGGCCGTGCCCCCCTGTCCTGGTTCGGCCCCCTGGACTCGCTGAAGAACGTGTACCTGCGCCGGCTGTTCGCCGCCGGACAACCCGGCGAGCCATGGCTGCCCCGGGAGCTGATGGACGCCTACCGCGGCCTGCTGACCGAGGCTCACCACCGGGTCGCCGACGCCCTGGACCGGGCGCGGATCGACTACGTGGGACGTGGTCGCAGCGGCCGGAACCCCGCCCAGTTCTTCCTGCTGGACCTGCGCCGCTACCTGCGGTGGGTGCCGCCGGGCTCACCCGGCCTCTTTCCCGAGATCCACGACAAGGAGGCGGCGCTCGACACCTGGATCACCCGGAACGCGCATGTGCAGCTCCTGCCCGGGCAGACCCTGTCCTGCCCGGAACCCGGCTACTTCCGCCTGTGCTTCACCGCCTACGAACCCCGGAAGGTCTGCGACGCCGTCGCGGCCATCCGGAAGGCACTGGACCGGCTTCCACCCGACGGCGAAGGGTGAACCGCCCACCAGCCAGCCGTGCACAGTCCGGCCCACCGCGTGTGCGCCGCTGTGGTGCAACCCGTTCGCCGCCTACCTACCTCGCGGTGCTGTCACCCGGTACCGGCATCGACCACCGCGGCGCCCCTTTTACCCTTGAACTGCTGCACCGGTTACTTACCGCCCTACGCGCCCCCACCACCGGCGGCCCCCACATCTGCGACGCCCGGCTGCACCAGGCGTTTTTCTCCGACGTCGCTCGGTTCACCAGGCAGTGCTTCTCCGTCGTCGCCTGGTGGACCAAGGCGTGTGGTGGCGCCGCCGGGCTTCTCCAGATCCCAGGCCACCACCTCGCGCTCCTGCGCGGAGAAGGTGCGCCGCGCAGGACGGCACGAGGCGGCTGGCAGCGGGAAAGACGTGGCAGGCAGTTCGCACGGCTGGTGCCGTACGCCGCGGTGGTAGGTGCGGTCGGATCGGCGGGGTCAGCGCTCTGCGCCGGGGCGCGTCGGGCAGATCCTTTGGGGGATGGACCCGTTGGTGTCCAGCACCTGCGTGCCGCTGATCCTTCCGACTGCCGCCTGCGGCACCGCCGCCGCAGTCCACCCGACCGGCGCACGTTCCCCGGCACCTCCACGACTCAGGCTGAATCGCTCCGCGTCGAAGGTTCTGGTGGCCGTGCCGCCCGAGGCGATTGAAGCCTGCCCACGGGGACACGGACGCCTTGGCCGCGCTGCCCGAGGGACGCGTGGAGGCCCCAGACGCCCGACGCGCACCAAGCAGGACACCGACGGGGACGGTGCGACCTCGCGCCATCCTCGAGCAAGGGCCGGGAAGCCACCGACTGGAGCGGAACGGCAGACACTGAGTGCAACCTCTGCCTGATGCGCGGTTCATCTTCCGGTGGTTCAACGAGAGCATCGTCACGAAGTGGTCCCTGGCCACGGTCGGCTCCCAGGTATACGGCTTCGTCATGCCGTGCACGACACGGGCCCAGATCGACGACCTGCTCTTCGACCTCCCAGCCCCGACGCCTTCCCAGCTGATGAGGAAGAGCCCGGCACCACGTGCGCGGGCGCGGCCAGCGAGCTCCCCGTGATCACCCTCCCCACAGGCGTGTTCCCCTGGCCGCCGTGCCGGTCAGCGACCGTGGCATGGAGTGACCACCCCAGGCCGCGCCTCACGTGCTTCCACCGGCCTGCCGTCGTAGCGGCTGCCAGGCACGCCCCGGCCACCGCTTGCCGACCGCACAGCGTTGCCTCCCGGGGCGCTGTCGGCGACGGCCACTTCCCCGGACCGTCCGGCGCGCCCGTGCCGTGGGCTTCGAACGGTGGCCGACACGGCAACGCCTTCTGCCCCGGTGCCGGACTGCTCAAGGGCGTGAAGGGTGTGCGGGTGAAGCTGGGCGCAGAGCCGGCCCCGGCGCACCGCGGGCTCGGCAGCGTTCGGCTGGAGCCGGAAACGCTGGCGTGGCGGGCGAGGGTTACGGCGAGCTGCTGGTCGCCGGGCGGCATCCGTCACTCATTCGGGCTAGGCGTAGATGACGTGCGGCGCGAAGCGGCGGATGGAATGGAAGAGAAACAGGCTCGGACGCTGGCCGCCGCATAAGTGGTGTGCCCGAACCGTCCGCAACCTTGCCGAGGAGGATCAAGATGAGTGACAGCAGAGCAGGCCAGGGTGCGCAGGGACCGGTAGTGGGTCTTGCCGAACCGCGGCACGGCCGGGTCACATCCCCGAAGTCCCGGGCTGCGCGGTATCTGGGCGGAGATGCCAACGGGCTGGAATCGGGCAAGTTCTTCCCCGCCACCAAGGGCGGCTTGAAGGACCCGGACGCGCCCCAGGATGTGGCGAACGCCGCCCCGCCGCCGGACGGGAAGATCGCCAGTGCGGGGATATCGCTGGCCAGCAAGCTGGACGGGGTCAAGGACCCGAGCGGCAAGGACTGGCCGCGCACCAAAGTCGCCTCCGGCAAGCCGCTGACGTTCACCTGGACGCTGACGGCTCCGCACAAGACCCGGCGCTGGAACTACTTCATCACCAAACAGAACTGGGACCCGCGCAAGCCTCTCACCCGGGCGCAGTTCGAGACCAAGCCGATCCTGTCCAAGCTGCAAGACCCGTGCGAGCCGTACTGGGACAACCAGTGCGGGGCCAAACTCACCCCTCCGTCGGAGGTGAAGCACTCCGTGCCGCTTCCCGCGCGCACCGGATACCACGTGATCCTCGCCGTGTGGGAGGTCGCCGACACCGCCAGGGCCTTCTACCAGGTCATCGATGTCGAGTTCCCTACCAAGAGCACCAGCGCCGGAGAAGAGTGATCTCTCCAGGAGAGACAACAACGGGAAAGTGACTGACGGGGACACCGGCGCTGCTGAGACGCGCTGGCGAGGAGCGTCAGCGTGGCAGGCCGCTCGATGGCCCTGCACACCGGGCCCACGCTTCCGGGCCGACGCGCGGACACTCGCCGCGGCGATCACCGGAGCGCAGGCATCCCCGGGTACGAGGGTCGACTGCCTTGCTTCGCACTGCGGGGTTGGGGCCACGGCGCGGTCCCCACGCTTCAGCTCGGGGCAGACGAACCGGTACTGGGCCACCCAGTCGCAAGATGCCAGCGGTAGCGGTCGGTGCTCGTCCCGCCGTCCGCGCCGCCGACCGGGTCCGTGGCGGGCGGCGGTACGGGTACTGGCGCGCCCGCCGCGCGCCGGGCGACCTGTGCCCGCAGGTCGGCGACTTCCGCCCGTAGATCTTCCAGGTGCCGGTGGAGGGCTTGGATGGCGACCAGGGCGACGCCGCCTGGGTGTCGGCCCCGCTCGTGCCGGCCTGCCGCAGGACCGGCCTGCCCGCCGGGCAGGCAGCGTCGCAGTGCGTTCCGCCGCCGGACCGCGCTGCGGGTCGGGCGGGTCGGGCTTATCAGCCTCGGTCGGCGGCGGCGGTGGTGTCGGCGGCGAACAGTGTGCGCGCTCCTGTCAGTTCCAGCAGGCGTGCGGGCTGGGGCTGGACCTCCTCGTCGGCTACAACTCCTGCGGCTGCCACGCGGGCAAGAAGATCACCGGAACAGCCGTCAGCGCCGGGGATCCCCCCACCTGGCGCAGTGATCGCCTGCGGCGCCGGGACTCGGCCCGGCGCGCTATGCCGCCCGGGCCCGGGAGGTGAACGGGCGGGTCCGGCAGGTGCGGTCCCGTCCGTTCACCTCGGCGGTGTCCTTCAGCCGAGCGGTAGCTCCAGGACGGCTTCCTCTCCGGCCGGGGAGGTGATGGTGGTGGTGCTGTCCTGGGTGCCGGTGAACGCGTAGAGCTTGTCGCGGCTGTTGACGACCAGGGCCAGGCGGTGCCCGTCGGGCAGGTCGTAGGCGGTCGGCTGGAGACTCCAGACGACGGTCCGGTCCGTGCCGGCGCTCAGGCCGGTGGCGGTGAAGGGCTCGTGGGTGATGATGCGGGCGGTGCCGTCCGGGGCGATGTCGAAGAGGTAGGCGACCAGGGTCGCGGCGTCGGCCTGATCGACCCGGACGGTGAGCCGGAGCCGGGCGGTGCCGCGGATCCGGCGGCCGCCCGTCAGCTCCTCGGTGGACCACACCAGCAGCCTGGCCTGCTCGAAGCCGGCCGGGTCGTAGGTCTTGGGGGTGCCGAACCACTCCTTCTGCCCGGTCTTCATGATGTCGTCCATCGCAGTGGCGCAGGTCTCGTGGCCGGCGGTGAAGCCGCGGCTCCAGCCCGTGGACGGCTTGTCGGACAGCACCCCGCCGCCGTTGCCGTTCAGGTACCAGGACTCCGTGCCGGTGGTGGCCTCCGCCCAGGAGGGAAGCGGCTCACGCCGGGCCGGGGCGGTGATGCGCCGGCCGCCGCCGACGGCCGGGGCGGTGGCGTAGGTGAACATGACCTGGCTGCTGACCACCGGCCAGTCGGGCACCTCGTCAGCCCCGCCGAGCAGGTGGTGGTCGAGCCAGGCGTAGGCCTCCCGCATCGGTGCCAGCAGGCCGGGGAAGGCCACCCCGGTCGGCACTCCGGTGATGCCGGCGCCCTCCGGGGCGCCGTGGTCACCGATCCACAGGTTCAGGTGCTTGGGCACGGTGAGCTTCTCGAAAACGGCGATCGCCTCCCCGACCGGGAACAGGCTCTCGTGCCAGGTGTTCGAGTAGAAGGTCGGGATGCCCCGCGCGTTGGTGATGTCGACATAAGTCTCCGGGGAGCGCTCGGCGCCCCAGTCCACCACGCCCTGCATGTTCTGCCCGTCGCGGAAGTCCTGGAGGATGCGCCGCGTGTCCTCGTCGAACTTCTCCTCCTCCGGGCCACCGGTGAACTCGATCAGCGCCCGCACGGCCTCCTCGTGCCGGGTGCCGTTGTCGTAGAGGCTGGTGGCCAGGTTCCCCCAGGTGCTCAGCGCGGCCACGACGGCGACCCGGTCCTGCCGGTCGTGCGCGGCGACGAGCTGGCTGATCCCGGAACCGTAGGACAGGCCCATGAACCCGACCTTGCTCGGCGCGAACCGCTCCTGCGCGTGGTCGATCATCTTCGACCCGTCCGCCCAGTCGACCGGACCGGCGACGTCGATGAACCCGTCCGAGGTGGACACCAGCCCCGGCTTGCCGATGCCCCGGGGGGTGTACGCCAGCACGTGGTAGCCGCGCGCCGCCAGCGACAGGTAGCCGGCCATGAACGGCAGCCAGCCGTACGGACTCCACCCCGCAGGCATGATCACCACCGGGCGCGGCTCCGCGGCGCTCTGCTTGATCGCGAACGCGGAGAGGCTGACCCCCTCCGCCACGGGAACGCGCCCGAGCGCCACCTCGGCGCGCCGGCGAACGCCGCCCACCAGCTCCCGCAGCTCCTCGGGGAGCGCACCGGCCGGGGCGGTGCCCTGCACGGCCGCGAGCAGCGCCCGGGCGACGGCGAGCACCGACGGGTTGATGTCCAGGCCCGCGCCGCGCCAGATGCCGTTGGTGGCGATGTCGGCGAGAGTCGCGTCGGTGATCGACGCGATCGGCTCTCCGTCTGCTGTTGTCATGCGAACCGCCCTTTCTGGCAGACACACGGCGCCCGAGAGGACGCCATCCACGGCAGATCATGGATTGTGATGAAAGCAACAAAACGGAAGAGCGGTCGGCCGTACCCGAACGGCGGAAACACCGCGCCGATCCAAGGCAGCACCACCCACCGCCACCCTCCGCCTCCAGCCGAATGGCCGGGACCGCGCCCACCTGCCCCGCGCACCGCAACCCGTCACGGGAAGCGGCACCGAACCACGGACGGCTGACGCAGACCGCGGACATCACGCAGACCGGACCGGCCGCGCGTACCTCCGTCGGCCCGCAGCGCATCACGACATTGCCCACGCCCACCCCGCTGACGCGGCCGCGAACCATCCCTCCTGCGGGTCCCCTCCACCGGGCAGGTGCGCTCGGGCCCGGCCACCCTGCGCTGCTGCCGACCGGTGGCACCGAGGGCGGGCCGCCAGGGGGCTGCCCGCGCCCGCCCCCGGCCACCGACCACGCCCGGTCGGTCCCGGGCTCGGTGGCCGGGCCTGGGGCCGGTGGTCACCCCCCCGCGGCGGGTTCTGCCGCGGCAGGGTGAGCTGCCCGGCGCGGTCGGGGCGGCCCTTGGGCCCGGGTGGGTTGCCGGTCAGGCGGGGGTGAGGGTGACGGGGACGTTCGGGCAGTCGGCCGCGAGCTGGGTCAGGGTGCGGTGCTCGGCGGGCTCGACGGTGAGGTCCCAGCGGTGTTTGATGGCGGTCCAGTCGGTGATGTAGTGGCACACCACCTCCTGGTTCGGTAGCCAGTCGCTGGGGTCCTGGTCGGCCTTGGACCGGTTGGACCGTGCGGTGACCGCGACCAGCGCCCTGCTGTCGCCGAGGTCGTTGGCGTAGGCCTCGCGACGCTTGGCGGTCCAGGCGCCGGCACCGCTGTCCCACGCCTCGGCGAGCGGCACCAAGTGGTCGATGTCCAGGCCGCGCGCGTCCGTGACCTCGGTGTCGTCGTACCAGCTGTGCCAGGCGCCCCCGGTCAGGGTGCAGCGGCCGGTGACCTGCGGCGCCTGGACCGCCTCCTCCAGCAGGACCTCGGCGCGGGTGCTGCATCCGTCGCCGTCGGCGTCGACCCAGTGCCGGAACGCGGTGCGCACATACCCCGCCCGGCTCTCCTCGGCGACCGGCAGGGTCGCCACCGCGGTGCGCAGCGGCATGGTGTCGGACTGGGCGTGGGCGGGGGCGGCGGGCAGGACGGCCAGGCAGGCGGCCGCCGCTGCGGCGGCGGCGGCCAGGGCGGTACGTGAGGCGGTTGTCATGCCGGAAGGCTCCGCCTGCGGCGGCCACGGTATGCGTCCGGGCGGCTCGCGCCACCCTTCCGGGTGAACGGCGGCCTCGGTGCACGCGCCCGTGGGCCCCCGTGCGCGCCCTTGGTGCGGGCGACGGCGAGGTGCCCCCGGGGGACCGGCGGGGGTCCTGCACTCGTGCCGGTTGCCGTGCTGCGCTGCCTGCGCGGGCGGGTGACCTCGTTGCGGCGGGCCGGTCTTGACGTCCCTGACCGGGCCTTGCCGTGGTGCCGGGCCGGGCGCGCACCGTCGGGCCGTTGCCGAAGGTCGGCCGCGCGGGGTGGCGGCGGGCTCCGGCGAGGAGCGCTTTTCCCGCAGGCCGGTGAAGGCGCAGGGGGTCGGCCCTCCGGGAGGTGGGGCGGGCACCGGGCTGCGGTTGGTCGGCTGCACGGTGTGATTCAGGCCGGGCGCGAGCCGTAGCAGGTACCTGACGCGCGGCGCATCGGTGCACGTGGGTGAGCCGCTTCCACCTTGCCAGTGCACGCGTTGTCACCTCGAGGTCCTTGGCGGGCGCCGACTCCTTCACCGTTGTGTCGTGCCCGAGCCCGGGTGGCCGCGGCCGGCGGCGCAGGCGGGGCGTGTATCGCGGGGAGCGGCATGGCTTCCGGTCGGGGCGTTGTGAGTGGTGCGGGGTGGTAGCGGCCATCTGGTCGGTGTCCGGTGTGAACCGTGTGCGGTGGTTGGTATCCCTTCTGGCCGACAGTGCTGGCGTGTGGGGTGGCTGGGAGGTCGAAGGGTGTACGGCAATCAGGTGACGTTCTACACGGGCACGAACTACACGGGTACCGCCTACACCTACAACGTCGGAGCGGACTTGAATCTGTCCACGGGTCTGCCCGGCGGCAGGGGCGGGCTGAACGACAAGTTCTACTCGGTACGGGTGGGTCGAACCGCCAGGATCCAGGCGTGGCAGGTGGCCCAGGGGACAGTTACGCCTATCAGGAGTGGTCCGTCGACCAGCCGGACATCCGTAGTATCGGGGGCCTGACCACCTTCAAGGTCCTCGCGAAGAGCGCGCCGGACCGTCATGGACCCCACCCTGACAAACCACCCGCGCCAGGGCACCCTGTCCGCCGACGGACGGACGCTCACCTTCACTGATATCGACCTGCGCATCCCTACCGAGGGCTCACACACGTGCATGTGGGTGTGCGTGACCGCCACCGACGACGCCCCCTGGGCACCACCACCCTGCCCTTCTGCATCGGCAACCAGATGACCTCACAGTCCTCAACCATCCACATCACCTGAAAGACCGGCCGCAACGCCCCGGTGCCCCTCCTTTCTCGCGTCCGCCGAGGCCGCCGAAGCCGAGGGCGAGGACCCCTGGTGCTGTCCTGCGGTCACCCACCGCCAGGCGGGCCGTCTCCTAGGCAGTTTCGTTCGGATCAGTTAGTCGTTGGTCCGGTTGTGCCGTTAACAGATGCGCAGTGGGCGCGGATCGAGCCGTTGTTGCCGGACCGGACACCGAGGCGGGGTGGCCGCTGGCGGGACCACCGTGAGGTGATCGACGCGATCGCCTGCAAGTTCCAGACCGGCACGCAGTGGGTGCACCTGCCGGAGAAGTACGGCAACTGGAGAGGCGTCTACAACCGGCTGCGGATGTGGGCGGTGGACGGCACCTGGGAACGGGTGTTCACCGCCCTGGTGGCCCGGGCCGACGCCGACGAGGACCTCGACTGGGCCGTGTCGGTGGACTCCACGATCGTGCGCGCCCACCAGCACGCGGCCGGGGCCCGCAAAAAGGGGCCCCGGCCGGTGAGCCCGCCGACCACGCCCTCGGCCGGTCCCGCGGCGGGGTGACCACGAAGATCCACCTCGCGGCCGACGGCCGGTGCCGGCCCCTGGCGTTCCACCT
>NZ_BAAGTD010000077.1:0-26360 GCF_054782095.1 Streptomyces capparidis
CCCCTTCACCCACCCGGCGACCGCACGCGCCACCCCGCCGAGCAGCCCACCCCCGACATGACCGAAAACCACCCCCCAAGCCCCCCGAAGTCGCGGAACGTCTCCGGCTCAGGCCGGGACCGGGGCGGTCACCTCGCCGGTGCGGCGGAGCTTCTGCCAGCGCAGACGGCCGCCGGTGGCGGCGGTGACGCAGGAGTGGAGCAGGACCAGGTACATGAGCTGCCGGTAGACGATCTGCTGGAACGGCAGCATGAGCAGGACCCGGTACTTCTCCCCGTCCAGCCGGAAGGCGTACGCCGCACACAGCAACTGCACCAGCAGTACCGCGCTCCACGCCAGTAGTGACTCGACGGGTGAGACGAACACCATGCCGTAGAGGGTGAAGACGTCGATCAGCGGGGACAGCAGCGGGGCGACGATCTGGAACAGGACGACCAGGGGCAGTCCCACCCGGCCGAAGCGGCCGGAGGGGCCGCGCTCCACCAGGGCGCGGCGGTGCTTCCACAGGGCCTGCATGGTGCCGTAGCTCCACCGGTAGCGCTGGCGCCACAGTTGGGCGAGGCTGCCGGGGGCCTCGGTCCAGGCGCGGGCGTCCTCGGCGTAGACCACGCGCCAGCCCGCGCGGTGCATGGCGATGGTGACGTCGGTGTCCTCGGCGAGCGTGGCCTCGCTCATGCCGCCCGCCTGCTCCAGCGCGGCGCGGCGGAAGGCGCCGACGGCGCCGGGGATGGTGGGCATGCAGCGCAGCAGGTCGTACATGCGCCGGTCGAGGTTGAAGCCCATCACGTACTCGATGTGCTGCCACGCCCCGATGACGGTGCGGCGGTTGCCGACCTTGGCGTTGCCGGACACCGCGCCCACGGCGGGGTCGGCGAAGGGCTGGACGAGGCGGTGCACGGTGTCGGGTTCGAAGACGGTGTCGCCGTCCATCATCACCACGATGTCGTGCCGGGCGTGCGCGATGCCGGTGTTGAGCGCGGCGGGCTTGCCCGCGTTGGCCTGCCGGATCACGCGCACCCCGGGCAGGCGCAGGGCCTCGACGATGTCGGCGGTGCCGTCGGTGGAGCCGTCGTCGACCACCAGGATCTCCACCGGGTGGGTGCCCGCGACCAGGGAGCGCACGGTGCCCTCGATGCACTCCTTCTCGTTGTAGGCGGGCACCAGCACCGTCACCGGCTCGGTGACCTCCGGCCCCCAGCGGAACCCGGGGCGGTTGCGCTGCCTGCGGTGCCGTCCGGCCAGGACCACCATCAGCGCGAAGCGCAGCAGCACCAGCACGCCGATCACGGCCAGCAGCCAGGACAGGCACGGCGTGACGAACTCGGCGACCGTCACGCTGGCGATGAGGGCCAGGCCCTCCCACCGGGCGGTGTCGCCCGCCCGGCGTGTGGCGCTGTCGGCGCCGATGGCCTCGGCCGTGGTGGTGAAGCGGTAGCCCTTGGCCTTCATGGCGGTGATGTACGCGTCCAGGCCGCGGACGGTCTGCTCCCGGCCCCCGGCGGTGTCGTGGAACAGGACGACGGCGCCCTCGGTGCCGGGCGGGGTGGCCCGGCGGACGATCTCCTTGACCCCGGGCCGCTTCCAGTCGTCGCTGTTGGCGTCGGTGAAGGAGGCGAGGTAGCCCTTGCGGGCCAGGTAGGACACGACCGGCAGGGCCCGCCGGTCCAGGGCGTCCACCCGGGAGGAGTACGGGGCGCGGACCAGGGAGGTGGTGATCCCGGCGGCTCCGGCCAGGGCGAGCTGCGTCTGGGCCAGCTCCCGGTCGATGCGGGACCTGTCCTGGGAGGTGAGGTCGACGTGGGAGAAGGTGTGCACGCCGATCTCGTGGCCGTGCTCCACGGTGCGCCGGACGATGCCGGGGTGGCGGGCGATGTTCCGGCCGACGACGAAGAACGTGCCGGGCACCCGGTGCCGGTGCAGCACCCGCAGGATCCGGGGCGTCCACGTGGGGTCGGGGCCGCCGCTGAAGGAGAGCACGATGGTGCGGTCCGGGACGGAGTGGCTGGCCAGCCTGCCCTCGCTGGTGGTGATGAGCGGTCCGCCGCCCGGCACGGCGCCGGGGGCGGGCGAGGGCTTCCCGGCCGGGGCGCCGCCTCCCGGGCCTCCCGTCCCCGCGTGCAGATAGCCGTTGAGCAGCAGGGCCCCGACCAGGGTGCCGACACCGAGCACCGCGACGACCAGCCGCGGCCAGGGCACCGCGCGCCTCCGCCCGCCGTCCTCGGAAGGCGCCGGGCGGAGGGGGCGGCGCCTGCTCACAGCGTCGCCCACAGGTCTTCCCACCCGCCGGGGAAGGGCGCGCCGGAGTCCGGGCGGGAGGGGCGGCCCCGGTCCGCGGGGGCGTCGTGGTGGGTGGGGTCGTCGTGGTGGGTGGCGTCGTCGCCGCCGTGGTCGTCGGCGAAGGAGTGCGCCGCCGTCGGCTCGGGCTCGCTGGGCCGGGGCGAGGCAGGACGCGCCTGGTCACGGCGGGAGGCGGAGGGGCTGGGTGACGGGCGCTCGGCGCGCGGGCTGCCGGACGCGGCCGGTTCGCGGGGCGGGGTCGCCGAGGGGGTGGCGGAGGCGGTCGGGCGCGGGAGGGCGGCCGCGGCCGGGACGGCGCGCACCGCGGGCGGGACGGAGGGGGGCCGCCAGGCGACGACGCGGGGGCGGCGGTCGTCCGTGCCGTCCCCGCCGTCGTCCCGGTCGTCCCGTTCGTCGTGGTCGGCGCCGACGGTCGGCGGGGCGGGCAGTCCGGTGTCCGGCGCGAGCGGGGTGCCGCCGGTGAAGGAGACCACGACGGCGGCGGCGAAGGCGACGCACGCCGCGCACACGGAGGCGCCGAGGAGGCACATCACCCGTGCTTTGCGTCCGGTGGAATCGACGAACACGGGGGCGTTGTCGGTGGGAGGAGAAAGAGTGTAGGTTTCATCCGCCGCGTCAGGCATATTAACTCACTGATGTATTGCTGATCTCTGACGGGAATATGTATGTGAGGGTATACTCACTTATGTAAGTCCTGCCGCGCGCGACACGAGCGGGACTTTCCGGCCGCCCCCGGGGCGCCGTCCGCCTGATTATCTATTTATTCATCAGGCGTCAGAGTATTTCCAGTCCGAAAATCCGAAAGGCTCGGACCGGCTCGGGCTAACCCCGTCCCTCGGCGTCCAGTGCTGGCGCCAGCACCGCGAAGGCCCGGTCGAGCAGGGCGGCGGGGTCCTCGGTGCCGTCACTGGCGGCCCAGTGGTGCAGCACGGCGTCGAAGGCGGTCAGGGCCATTCCGGCGGCCAGCCTCGGGTACACGTCGGCGGCCGGGTCGAGGCCCAAGCGGTGGGCGAGCTCCGCCGTCAGGTCGTCGCGCCACTGCGCCTGGCGCTCCAGGAAGCGGGCCAGCAGGGCGGGGGTGCCCAGGATCAGGCGGACCACGCGCAGGGCCCGCTCGGCGTGGTCGCCGCACGCGGACACCGACACCCACACGGCGTGCCGCAGCGCCACGGACGGGCGCTCGCCGGCGGGGCGGGCGGCGAGTTCGGCGCGGATTCCGGCGCCCATGTCGGCCAGGAACCGGACGACCACGTCCTCCTTGGACGCGAAGTAGCGGAAGAAGGTGCGCTTGGACACGCCCGCGGTGGTCGCGATCTCGTCGATGGTGACCGCGTCGTAGCCCTTGAGCGCGAGCAGTTGCAGCGCCGCCTCGGTCAGCTCGTCGGTGACGAGCTGGCGCTTGCGCTGGGCCATGGTGACGTGCGGGCGGGAGTCCACCGCGCCATGGTACCGCCGTGCCCCCCGTGACACTCAGGCACATCTTGACACCGAGTGACACACACGTCAGTATGTGACACATGACGCAGCAGCAGTGGACCGACGAGCGGATCCCGGACCAGAGCGGGCGGGTGTTCGTCGTCACCGGAGCCAACAGCGGTCTCGGCCTGGCGACCACCCGGGCGCTCGCCCGCCGGGGCGGGCGGGTGATCCTCGCGGTGCGGGACGAGGACAAGGGCCGCCGGGCGGTCGCGGAGATCACCGCCGAGCAGCCCGGCGCCGCCCTGGAGGTGCGCCGCCTGGACCTCGCCGACCTGGACTCGGTCCGCGCCTTCGCCGACCGGTTGCGCGCCGACCACCCGCGTCTGGACGTGCTGGTCAACAACGCGGGCGTGATGGCGCCGCCCAGGACGCTCAGCGCGCAGGGCCACGAGGTGCAGTTCGCCTGCAACCACCTGGGCCACTTCGCGCTGACCGGGCTGCTGCTGGACCTGCTGGCGGCCGGGCGCGACCCCCGGGTGGTCACGGTGAGCTCGGTCAACCACCGCAAGGGGCGCCTGCGGTTCGACGACCTCGACGGCGAGCGCGGCTACTCCCCCATGGGCTTCTACGACCAGTCCAAGTTCGCCAACGCCGTCTTCGGCCAGGAGCTGCACCGGCGGCTGACCGAGGCCGCGAGCCCGGTGCGCAGCGTGCTCGCCCACCCCGGGTACACCGCGAGCAACCTCCAGCACGGCACGCCGACCCGGCTGTGGCGGGTGCTGTTCGGCCGCGTCGGCAGACCGCTCGCCCAGTCCCCGGCCCGCGGCGCGCTGCCGCAGTTGTACGCGGCGACCGACCCGTCCGTGGCGGGCGGTGAGTTCATCGGGCCGGACGGCGTGGCCGAGCTGCGCGGCGGGCCGACCCGGGTGGAGCTGTCCCCCGCGGCGGCCGACCCCGCGACGGGGCGCCGCCTGTGGGAGGTGTCGGAGCGGCTGACCGGCGTGGAGTTCGCCTTCCGCGCCCCGGTGTGAGCGGTCGCGCTCAGCCGTTCCGCTCCCGCGGCGGCGGGGCCGCGCTGCCGCAGGAGGCCCGCACCACCAGGCTCGGCAGCAGGGTGACCTGGCGCAGCGCCGGGGACGCGGTGCCGGTGAGGCGGTCCAGCAGGAGGTGGGCGGCCTGCTCGCCGAGCTGGCGCTTGGCCGGGGAGACCGCGGTGAGCGGGACCTCGGCGAGCGCGGCGATCTCGTCGTCGTAGGCGACCAGGGCCAGGTCCTCGGGGACGCGCAGGCCGCGGGCGCGCAGGCACCGCTGCAACTCGATGGCGTCCTGGTCGGAGTGGACCAGGGCGGCGCGGGTGCCGGTGACGAGGCAGGCGTCGAGGAACGCGGCGCAGTCCCGCTCGGCGGACACCGCGCGGGGGTGGGCGAGCACGGGCGCGGCGGGGTCGAGGTCGAGGCGCCGCACCGCGTCCGCGTGGCCCTGGCGGACCAGCCCTGCGGTGGGGCTCTCCGTGGTGAACAGGCCGACGCGGACGTGGCCGAGCCGCTTCAGGTGCAGCACGGCCGCGTAGGCGCCCTGGCGGTGGTCGGACACCACGTACTCGCAGGGCTCGTAGGGGTCCTGCGGGCGGCGTTCGACGAGCACGAACGGCAGGTCCAGGGCGCGCAGGCGGCGCAGGGCGGCCTCCGGGCCCGCGTCGCCGGCCCCCGCTCCGCCGCCGCGGGCGTCGCCACCGGCGGAGGTGCCGCCGGCCGAGGTGCCGCCGGCGGAGGTGACCAGGAACCCGTCCGCGCCCGCGCCCGCGAGCTCGTCCAGCCGGTCCAGGTCCCTGGGGTGGTCGTAGGCGGTGATGCCGAGGACGACGCGGGCGCCCCGGCGGGCGGCGACCGCGCGGACGCCCGCCACGACCTGCGGGTAGTAGTAGGTGGCGGACGGCACGAGCAGGCCGACGGTGCGGCCGGGCCGGTCGGCCGCGCCGTCGGGCGCCGCCTCCTCGGCGGCGCGTCCGCCCTCCCGCGCGGTCCCCGGCAGCGGCAGCGCGCCGCCCCGCACCTTCACCAGCTTGCCCTGGTCGGCGAGTTCGGCGATGTCGCGGCGTATCGTCCCGGTGGACACGCCGAAGCGCGCCGCGAGCTCGGCGACCCGCACGGAACCGGTGGCGCGCAGTTCCTCCAGCAGTGAGTCGTGGCGCTTCTCCACGAGCATCGCGGGGTCTTCCTTCCTGGCCGGGATGGCCGCGGTCGCGGCTCGAGGCGATTGTTGCCCAAGGGCGCGGGGCTCCGGCGCGGGCGGGTGCGGACCGGCGTCAGGCCTGCCGGGCCAGGCCGGAGGCGGTCACCCGCCCGGCGAGCGGCAGGCCGTTGGTCCACCGTTCGAGCTCGTCCAGGGCGAAGGCGGCCAGGCGGTGCACCTCGTTGCCCAGGGAGCCGGCGATGTGCGGGGTGAGCAGCACGTTCGGCAACCGGTACAGGGGCGACGCGGCGGGCAGCACCTCGGGTGCTGTGACGTCGATGACGGCGTTCAGGCGGCCGGAGACCAGCTCGGCGGTGAGCGCGCCGGTGTCCACCAGGGCGCCGCGCGCGGTGTTGACCAGGGTCGCCCCGTCCCGCATCAGGGCGAGCCTGGCGGCGTCGATCATCCCGGTGGTCTCGGGCAGCGCGGGGGCGTGCAGGGAGACGACGTCGGCGCGGGCGCACAGCTCGTCCAGCCCGGCCGGCTCGGCGCCCAGGGCGCGGGCCTCCTCCTCGGGCAGGTAGGGGTCGGTGAGCAGCACCCGCAGGTCGTGGGGGCGCAGCAGTTCCACCACGCGGCGGCCGACGCGGGAGGCGCCGACGACGCCGACGGTGCGGCGGTAGTTGCCGTGCCCGGCCAGCTCCCGGTGCCAGTCGGCGGGGGCGCCGCGCAGCTCGCGGTAGCGGTCGCGGGCGGCGAGCACGCCCTTGCCGGCGAACAGGATCGCGGCGAGCGTGTACTCGGCGACGGGCACCGCGTTGGCGGCGGCGGCCGAGGTGACGTCGATGCCGCGCCGCCAGCAGGCGTCGTCCAGCAGCCGCTTGACGGTGCCCCCGGTGTGCACGACGGCGCGCAGCCGGGGGGCCGCGTCGAGGGCGGCCGCGTCGATCCTGGGGCTGCCCCAGCCGGTGACCAGCACCTGGGCGCGGGCGAGGACGGCGCGGGCGCGCGGGGTGGCGAAGTCGGTGAGCGGGGCCTCGGCCAGCAGGTCGGTGAGGGCGCGCAGGCGCTGCCTGCCGCCCGGCCCGGTGCCGTCGGCCGCGTCCGAGCCGTCCGCGGGGAACAGCTCCTCCGCGATGTCCGGGGCCATGGCGAGCGCCGCCGCGGGGCGGGCCGGGGCGGGGCCGGCGGGGGTGCGGGTCACGCGCGCTCCTTCCGGAGGGGTGGTCGCGGTGCGTCCGGGGGGCCGGACGCCGCTGAAGCTTAGTTGACGCTTCTGATCAGTCATAGACGCTTCTTGTCACTTCTATTGACTCGTTGGCGCATTCTGACGCACTGTGCTGAACCGTCAGCAAGGGTCGCCGACCCGGTGCCCACCCCCGCCCCGCCGGACAGTCCCCGGACAAGGAGCCGTGCCCGTGCGCCGCTGGACCCCCCGTGCCCTGGCCTGCCTGCTCGCGGGCCTGCTGGCCGCCGCCTCGCTCACCAACTGCGCCCCGGGCGACGGCGGCGGCCGCACCGTCGTCACCTACTGGTCGTGGATCTCCGGCTCCCAGGAGCTGGCCGACCGCTTCAACGCCACCCACGACGACATCGAGGTGCGCTTCGAGAAGGTGCCCGCGGGCACGGCCGGCGGCTACGCGAAGATGTTCAACGCGGTGCGGGCGGGCAAGGCCCCGGACGTGGTCACCGTCGAGTACCCGCAACTGCCCGGCTTCGTCACCCAGCAGGTGGTGCAGCCGCTCACCCGCTGGGGCGTGGACGAGCTCGCCGGGCAGTACCCGGACTGGGCGTGGCGGCAGACGCACCTGGGCGGCCGGACGTACGCGCTGCCGCTGAACATCGCCCCGATGCTGCTGTACTACCGCAAGGACCTGTTCGCGCGGTACGGGCTCACCCCGCCCGCCACCTGGGAGGAGTTCGCGGACACGGCGCGCAGGCTGCGCGAGCGGGACCCGCGGGCGCGGCTGACGAACTTCTCCAGCAACGACCCGGCGCTGCTCGCGGGCCTGTGCTGGCAGGCCGGGGCGCACTGGTTCAGCACCGAGGGCGGGCGGTGGACGGTCGACACCGGCGACCCGGCCACCCGCCGGGTCACCCGCTACTGGCAGTCCCTCGTGGACGACGGGGCGGTCACCGCGGAGGCGGCGTTCACCGAGAAGCACGTCACCGACCTCCAGCGCGGCAGGTCGCTGACGCTGCTGGGGGCGCCGTGGATGATCGCGAACGTGGAGCGGTTCGCCCCCGACCTCGAGGGCACCTGGGGCGTGGCCCCGCTCCCCCGGTGGCCCGGCCGCACCGCCGTCGCCAACCTCGGCGGGTCGGCGCTGGCCGTGCCCAGCGGGGCGGGGCGGCCCGAGGCCGCGATGCAGTTCATCCGCTGGGCCTCCACCTCACCGGAGGCGGTGCGGGCCCTCGCCCCGGTCAGCGCGGCGTTCCCCGCGAACGCGAACCTGGTGGAACCGGCCAACCGCGCCAGGGCCGAGGCCAACTCCTACCTGGACGCCGACGCCCTGTTCGCCACGGCGGCGCGGGCCGCGGAGGAGGTGGACGGGTCCTGGGAGTGGGGCCCGGACATGACCGCGGGCTTCGTCACGCTCCAGGACGGGATGACCAGCGCGCTCGGCGGGCGCGGCGGCTTCGACCGGGCGCTGGACCGCTGGCGGTCGTCCACGGTGGAGCACCTGCGCCAGCGGGGCTACCAGGTCGGAGACGGGGAGCGGGCCCGCACCCCCGGCGGCTGACGGCCGCCCCCACGAACGAGCGACCCCCGCCACCGTCCGCGCGCGCCGTCCGCACGCCGTCCACACCGCGAGGTCCCCATGTCCGCACCCGGCCCCCGCCCGGCCCCCGCTCCCCCCGCGTCCGCCCCCGCCGCCAAGGCCCGGCCGCCGGGCGCCCTCGCCGGCCGCCGCCGCGAGCGCAGGTCCGCCGTGCTGCTGCTGCTCGGTCCTTTCATGGCGCTGTTCGCGCTCACCTACCTCGGCCCGATGGTGTACGCGCTCGGACTCAGCTTCTTCCGGGAGGAGTTCACCGGGGTCGGCTGGGACGGCCCGCGCACCGTCTTCGCCGGCCTGGACAACTACACCAGGGCGCTGACGGACCGGGAGTTCCTGGAGGGCACCGGCCGGGTGCTGCTGTACGGGCTGGTGAACGTGCCCGTGGTCACCGTGCTCGCGGTGGGCTTCGCGCTGCTGCTGGACACCGCGCTCACCGCGGCCCGGCCGTTCTTCCGCACCGTGCTGTTCCTGCCGTACATCGTGCCCAACCTGATCGCGGCGGTCGTGTGGGTGTACCTGTACACGCCGGGGCTCAGCCCGGTCGTCGACGCCCTGCGCACCCTGGGGGCCGACCCCGACTTCCTGAACGGGCCCGCGGTGCTGCTGTCCCTGGTGAACGTGTCGCTGTGGCAGTCCCTCGGCTTCAACGTGATCCTCGTCCACGTGGCCCTCCAGGCGGTGCCCCGCTCCACCGTGGAGGCGGCGGTGCTCGACGGGGCCGGGGTGCTGCGCACCGCCGTCAGCGTGAAGCTGCCGCAGATCCGGCCGGCCGTGGTGGTGTCGATGCTGTTCACCGTGATCGGCTCGCTCCAGTTGTTCACCGAGCCGAAGATCCTCCAGAGCACCGGGGAGAGCTCGGTGACCACCGGCTGGACCCCCAACATGCTGGCCTACGCGGCCGCGTTCAACTCCAACGACTACCACTACGCCGCCACCGTCTCGGTGCTCATCGCGGTGCTGGCCGGAGTGCTGTCGTTCGCCGTCACCTCGTTCGCCGACCGGAGGGCAGCCTGATGGCCGACACCGCACCCGCCCCGGGGCAGGCCGGCGCCTGGTGGCTGCGCCGCGGCGTCGCCACCACGCTGTGCGCGCTCGCGGCCCTGTACACCCTGCTCCCGCTGCTGTGGATGCTGTTCGGGCTCACCAAGACCCTGCCCGAGCTGTACGGCAGCAACGGCTTCACCCCGTCCTCGCTCGCCCAGGTGGGGACGAACGTGGCCGACCTGATGACGCAGGACGACGGGGCGTACCTGAAGTGGCTGCGCAACACCGCGCTGTACGCGGTCGGGGGCGCCGCCGCGGCGACCCTGCTGTCGGTGATGGCCGGGTACGCCTTCGACAAGTTCGCCTTCCGGGGGCGGGAGAAGTGGTACGCCCTGGTGATCGCGGGGGTGCTGATCCCGCACACGGCGATCGTGGTGCCGCTGTACCTGATGGCGGCGGAGGTCCGGATGACGGACTCGGTGTGGTCGGTGCTGATCCCGGTGATGGTCAACCCGTTCGGGGTCTACCTGGCCCGCGCCTACAGCTCGGGCGCGGTGCCCGACGAGCTGCTGGAGGCGGCGCGGGTGGACGGCGCCGGCGAGCTGCGGACGTTCTTCTCGGTGGGGCTGCGGCTGATGGCTCCGGGCGCGCTGACGATCTTCCTGTTCCAGTTCATCGCCATCTGGAACAACTTCTTCCTGCCCCTGGTGATGCTGACCGACAACGACCTGTTCCCGCTGGGGCAGGGCCTGTTCACCTGGTACTCGGCGGTGGGGCAGAACCCGGACTACACGCGGCTGGTCGTCGTGGGCTCCGCGCTGGCCACGCTGCCGCTGCTGCTGCTGTTCATCCCGCTGCAACGGCGCTGGCGCGCGGGCCTGGCGGAGGGGAGCCTGAAGTGAGCGCCGACCACGTGCCCGCGGTGCCCGAGGACCGGCGGCGCTCGCCGTACACCGGCTGGACCCGCCGCCACTGGGAGGCCCTGGCCGACGCCCTGCTGGCCGCCGTCCGCCCGCACGCCACCCCCGGCAACGCCCTGGTCCACCTGCCGGGACCGGCCGGCGGCTCCGGCAGGTGGAGCGACGGCCTGGAGGGCTACGCGCGCACGTTCCTGCTGGCCGCGTTCCGCTGCGGGACCCTGCGGGAGCCCGACGCCACCGTGGAGTGGTACGCCCGGGGCCTGGCCGCGGGAACGGACCCTGGCTCGCCCGAGCGCTGGCCCCGCCCCGACGAGGTGCGGCAGGCCAGGGTGGAGGCCGCCTCCGTGGCACTGGCCCTGCACGAGACCCGGCACCTGCTGTGGGACCGGCTGCCGGACGCGGTGCGGCAGCGGGCCGTCGCCTGGCTGGGCGGCATGTCCGGCGCTGAGGTGCCGGACAACAACTGGGTGTGGTTCCGGGCGGTGGTGGCCGCGTTCCTGCGCTCGGTCGGCGCCCCGTACCGCGCCGCCGACATCGACCACGCCGTGGCCCGCACCGAGCAGTGGTACGCGGGCGGCGGCTGGTACAGCGACGGGGCCCGCAACCCGGGCGAGCACCGCAACTTCGACCACTACAACGGCTGGGCCATGCACCTGTACCCGCTGTGGTACTGCCGCATGGCGGGCCCGGACGCCGCGCCCGGCCTGCCCGGCCGCTACCGGGGGCGCCTGCGCGCCTTCCTGGCGGCCGCGCCCCACCTGATCGGCGCGGACGGCTCCCCGCTGGTGCAGGGCCGCTCCCTGACGTACCGGTTCGCCGCCGCGGCGCCGCTGTGGGCCGGGGCGCTGTTCGACGCCACCCCGCTGCCGCCCGGCCTCACCCGGCGGGCGGCGAGCGGCGTCGTGCGCCACTTCACGGACGCGGGCGCGGTGGACGGCTCCGGGCTGCTGACGCTGGGCTGGCACCACCCGTTCGAGCCGATCCGCCAGCGCTACTCGGGTCCGGCCTCCCCGTACTGGGCGGCGAAGGGCTTCATCGGCCTGCTGCTGCCGCCGGACCACCCCGTGTGGACGGCCGCGGAGGAGCCGCTGCCGGTGGAGCGGGCCGACTTCGTGCTGCCGCTGCCCGCGCCCGGGTGGATCGCCTCCGGCACGGCCGCCGACGGCGTGGTGCGGGTCGCCAACCACGGCGCCGACCACACCCCCGCCGACGCGCCCGCCCGCGACGACCCGTTCTACGCCCGCCACGCCTACTCCACCCGCACCGCCCCCGACCTGCCGCCCCGCCCGCCGGCCCCGCCCGCCGACCCCGAGGCCCACCACCGCGACGGCGACGCCCGCGACGGTGCCGCCCCCGACTCCCACGTGGCCCTGCTCGACGCCTCCGGCGCCCCCTCCCACCGCAGCCCCCTCCAGCGGCTGGCCGTCTCCGGCCGGTGCGCGGTCTCCCGCCACCGCCCGCACTGGCCGCCGCCCGCCGGGGACCCGCTGCCGCGGCGGGAGTGGCCGTCGGGCCCGTGGCTGACCACGGCGTCGGTGCTGCGCGGACCGTGGGAGGTCAGGCTGGTGCGGGTGGACGGCGACCCGGGCGGCCGCCGTCTGCGCGTGGGCGGCCACGCCGTCGCCGCCGCCGCACCGCCCGCGGCCGCCACCGGCGCCCGCTCCGCCGCCGTGACCGGCCCGGACGGCCTGACCAGCGAGGTGCGGGCACTCGACGGCACCCCGCAGGTCACCCCCGTGGTGCACCGGGCGGAGGGCGCCAACCCGCTCGGCCGGCACAGCGCCACCCCCTGCCTGGAGACGGCGGCCGAGCCGCCGCGGGGCCGCGTCCTGGCGTTCGCCGTCCTGCTCACCGCGGCCCCGCCCCCGGGCCCCGCCCCGGCGGTGCGCTGCCCCGCCCCGTCCACGGCACGGATCACCTGGCCGGACGGGGAGACGGACGAGGTCACCCTGCCGGCGCCCCCGCCGCCGGGCCGGCCGTGACGAGCGGCCGCACGCTGCCGGCCGCGCTCAGCGCGCGGTGCAGGGCGAGTTCGGCGGTGGCGGCCTCGGCCAGCACGATGCCGGTGCAGCCGCGCTGGTCGGCCAGGTGCGCGACGCGGTCCCCGGGGGCGGCGGTGGGGTACCACTCGGGGGTGCCGGGGAAGGTCACGAGGGTGTCGAGGCCGCTCCAGCCGGTGAGGGTGCCGGGGCGGTCCGGGTAGACCAGGACGAAACCGGTGGCGGGGCCCGTGGGGGCGGGTGCGTCCAGCAGGGCGGGGCGCCGACCGAGGGCGGTGTCGATCACGGCCTCGTACACGTTGGTGCCCAGGGCCCGGCACAGCGCCTCGCCGACCAGGGCGCCGCCGATGCGCCGGTTGATCTCCACCAGCTCCGGGCCGTGGGCGGTCAGCACGAACTCGACGTGCGCGAAGCCGCTGTCGTGCCCCGCCACGGCGAGGACCCGGGCGACCCAGTCCCGCACGAGGCCCAGCTCCGCCGGGGGCAGCGCGACCGGGAAGGACGCGGCCTCCTCGCGGACCGCGGGCTCGGGCGAGAGGGCGCGGCTGAGCACGCCGAGGAGGCGGGTCTCCCCGGCCCAGGTGAGGGTCTCCGCGCTGTAGACGGGGCCGGGGACGAACGGCTCCGCGAACAGCCCGCCCTTCAGGGCGTACGCCCCGGCCTCGGCGAGGGCGGCGCGGAGCCGCTCCTCGTCGCGCACCAGCCACACGCCCCGGGAGGAGGTGCCCGCGGAGTCCTTGAGCACGGCGGGCAGGCCGACGCCGCGCAGGACGGCGTCCGCGCCGCCGGGCCCCGGGGCGAGGGCCAGGGCGCGGCCGCGGCTGAGGCCGTGCTCGTGGAGGAGGTTGCGGACGCGGTGCTTGTCGCGCAGCAGGCGCACGGAGTCGGGGTCGGGCCCCGGCAGGCCGAGTTCGGCGGCGAGGTCGGCGCCGGGGACGCTCCAGGTGTCGGTGGAGTTCACCAGCCCGCGCAGGCCGCGCAGGGCGGTCAGGGCGGCGCGGGTGGCGGCCGCGTCGCCCGTGTCCACGTCGACGACGTCGAGCGCGGCGTCGGGGGGCAGGTGGGCGAGTTCGTGGCGGTACACGGAGCGGTCCCCGGTGAGCAGGCACAGGCGGTGCCCCGCGGCGGCGGCCGCCTCCGCGAGCCGTCCGAGGCCGAAGGTGAGGGCTTCCAGGGCGGCGACGGTCACGGGGTGCGGCTCTCCTCGGTCACGGGGGCGGGCGCGGGCGCGGTCCGGTGGCGCCGCCGGTTCCACGGCATGACCGACCAGGGCATGGCGAGGTCGGCCAGGCGGGTGATCCGGCGGGGTTCCAGGGTGCGCGGGTCGGGGGCCTCGTGGTGGCGGGCGAAGACCCGTTCGGTGTAGCGGTGCCCGGTGTCGGCGCCGATGACCAGGTGGGTGCGCTCCGGGTGCCGCCCGGCCTCCCAGGCGGCGACGAGGTACGCGGCCCCGGTGGACAGGCCGGCGAACACGGCGTGCTCGCGCAGCAGTCCGACGGCGCCCGCCATGGCGTGCCGGAAGTCCAGCCAGTGCAGGGTGTCGTACAGCTCGTGCCGCACGTTGTCGAACGGGATGGAGCTGCCGATCCCGGCGATGATGGCCTCGGGGTCGCTGAACCGCTCGCTGCCGAAGGTGACGCTGCCGAACGGCTGCACGCCCAGCAGGGTGACGTGGCGGCCCCGCTCCCGCAGGGGCTGCACCAGGCCGCCGGTGGAGGCCCCGGTGCCGACGGCGCCGACCAGGGTGAGGGGGACGCCGGGCAGGGCCCGGTCGACGAGGTCGGCGAACTCCCGGTACCCGGCGTAGTGCACGGGGTCGTGGTACTGCCGCATCCAGTGCAGGTCGGGGCGCTCCGCGAGGAGCTGCCGCACCCGGCGCACCCGGCGCTCCTGGTCCAGGCGCAGGTCGCTGGAGGGCGGCATCCGGTCCACGGTGGCGCCGAGGATCTCCAGTTGGGCGCGCATGGCGGCGTCCACGGTGGTGGAGGCGACGATGTGGCAGCGCAGGCCGTAGCGGTGGCAGGCCATGGCCAGGGCGAGGGCGTAGATGCCGCTCGAGCTGTCGACCAGGGTGTGGCGCGGGGTGATGGTGCCGCGCTCCAGCAGGGTGCGGACGGCGCCCAGCGCGGCGTAGACCTTCATCGTCTCGAAGCGGGCGAGCACGACGTTGCCGGTGAGGCGGAGCAGGTCGGGGGCCTTGAGGGCGTCGGTGATGTGGTCGTGGACGGCGGGGGGCGCGGCGGCGGGAGCCGTCGCGGGGGGAGCCGTGGCGGGGGGCGCCGTGGCGGGGGCGGGCTGAGTGGGTGTGGGGGGCACCTGGGTCACCTTCCGATGGACCGCAGATAGCGGCCGAGGTCCTCGGCTCCCTTGACGTTGCGGGGGCCGCTGACGGCGTCGCCGTACGAGATGACGTGGAAGCGGTTGTTGCGCACCGCGGGGACGGACTTCATCGCGGGCAGGGACTTGAGATGGTCGATCTTCTGCCGGGCGGACTGCCCGGCGTAGTCCACGATGACGACGACGTCGGGCCGGGCCTTGGCGACGGGCTCCCACCCGACGCTGGTCCAGCCCTTGTCGAGGCCGTCGAAGACGTTCCTGGCGCCGGCGGAGGCGATGATGCCGGTGGGCGCGGCGTGCCGGCCCGCGGTGTAGGGCTGGTCGGTGCCGGAGTCGTAGACGAACACCTTGGCCGGCTCGCCGCCCGCGGGCCAGGTCTTCCGCAGCGCGGCGACGCGGTCCTTCAGGTCGGTGACGAGCTCGTCGGCCCGCCGCTCGACGCCGAAGATGCGGCCGATGTTCTCCAGGTCGGTGTACAGGGCCTGGAGCGGGGGCACGTGAGCGGCCCCGGAACCGTAGTTCCAGCAGGTCTCGGTGTGCACGTAGGAGGCGATGCCGGACTTCTCCAGCAGGGCCGGGGTGATGCCGCGGTCCTCGCCGAAGCCGGAGTTCCACCCGGCGAGCACCCAGTCGGCCTCGGCCTTCACCACGATCTCGCGGGTGATCCGCTCGGTGCCGAGCCGTTCCACCTCCCCGTAGGACGCGCGCCAGGGCGAGCCCTCGATGGACGGGTCGCCGAGCTCGTTCATCACATAGCCGCGCATCCGGTCGGCCAGCCCGAGCGCGAACATCTTCTCCGCGCCGCTGACGTCGTAGGCCACCGCGCGCTCCGGGCGGGTGTAGGTGACCTTCTCGCCGCAGTTGACCACGGTGACCGAGGTGGCCTCGCCGTCCTCGTCGTCCGGCTCGACGTCGGCTCCGCAGGCGGTGGCGAGCAGCGCCGCCGCCAGCAGTCCTGCGGCCAGGGCCGTGCGGGCGCGGGGCCCGCCGGTCGGGGCTGGTCGGGTCATGGGCGTCTTCCTTCCGGGAGGGCGTCGGCGCGGGTGGCGCCTTCACCGGGCACCAGGTCGTACAGGAGCTGGGGGACTCCGGTGCGCGGGTGGCGCACGACGGTGGCGGCCACCCCGAACACCTCGCGGACCAGGCCGGGGGTGAGGATCTCGGCGGGGGTGCCCACGGCGACGAGGCGGCCGTGGGCGAGCACGGCGACGCGGTGGCAGACGGCGGCGGCCAGGTTCAGGTCGTGCAGGGCGGTGAGCACGGTCAGTTCCGAGCCGCGCAGGAAGGACAGCAGCCCCACCTGGTGGCGGACGTCCAGGTGGTTGGTCGGCTCGTCGAGGACCAGCACGCGGGGCTCCTGGACGAGGGCGCGGGCGACCAGGACGCGCTGCCGCTCGCCGCCGGACAGGGTGAGCACGCTGCGCCGCGCCAGGTGGGCGACGTCCAGCCGTGCCATGGCGCGCTCGCACAGCTCGCGTTCCCGGGCGGTCAGGGGCGCGTTGCCGCGGCTGTGCGGGGCCCGGCCCAGGGCGACCACCTCCGCCACGGTGAAGTCGAGCTCGGTGTGGTGCTCCTGGGTGAGGGCGGCCACCGAGCGGGCGCTGTCGCGCAGCGGCAGCGAGGCCAGGTCGGTGCCGTCCAGCAGCACCGCGCCCGACGTCGGCCGCAGCGCCCGGTACACGCACCGCAGCGCCGTGGACTTGCCGCTGCCGTTGGGGCCGACCAGGCCGACGATCCGCCCGGTGCCCACGTCCAGGCTGAGCCGGTCCACCAGGGCCCGTCCGGCCGCCTCCACCGTCAGCTCGCGCAGGCTCAGCGTCATCTACCGTCCTCCGAACAGATAGCCGCGGCGGCGCATCAGCGTGACGAAGACCGGCACCCCGATCAGCGCGGTGATCACACCGAGCGGCAGCTCCTCGGGGGCGACCGCGGTGCGGGCCAGCAGGTCCACCCAGACCATGAAGCAGGCCCCGGTCAGCGGGGCGACGGCCAGCACCCGGCGGTGCGTGGAGCCGACGAGGATGCGCACCATGTGCGGCAGCACCAGGCCGACGAAGGCGATGGCGCCGCTGACCGCCACGATCAGCCCGGTGACGCCCGCGGTGAGGAGGAACAGGTCGCGGCGCAGCGCCCGCGCGTCCACGCCCAGGCTGGCCGCGGTCTCGTCGCCCAGCGACAGCACGTCCAGCGCCCGGCTGCGCCGCAGCAGCACCACGACCGCGGCCACCACCGCCGCGGACACCAGCGGCAGCGACTCCCAGGAGGCCGAGCCCAGGCTGCCCAGCAGCCAGAACAGGACCGTGCGGGCCGCCTGCCCGTTGGGCGAGGCGAACACCAGCACGCTCATCAGCGCCTGGAACCCGTACCCGAGCGCCACCCCGGTCAGCACAAGACGCAGCGGCGTCAGGCCCAGCGGGCCGCGCGCCGCCAGGTACACCAGGGCGGTGGCGCCCAGCGCGCCGAGGAACGCCGCCGCCGACAGGGCGTACACCCCCAGCCCGGCGAACACGCCGAACACCACGACGGCGGTCGCCCCGACCGAGGCGCCGGAGGAGATGCCCAGCACGAACGGGTCGGCCAGGGCGTTGCGGACCAGCGTCTGGACGGCGACGCCGACGACGGACAGGCCCGCCCCGACCACCGCGGCCAGCAGCACCCGGGGGGTGCGGATGTCCCACACCACCGCGTAGTCGGTGGCGTCCGCCGCGGGGATGGTGCCGCCGGTGACCCCGGCCGCCAGATAGCGCAGCACGTCGCCGAACGGCACGACGGTGGGGCCCAGCGCCACGCCGGCCACCACGGAGACCGCCAGCAGGACGGAGAGCAGCGCCACCCACGGCGCCGGCCGGCCTGCCTTCCCCAACTCCTCGGGCATGCGGTCCCTTCGCCGACGGTTGCTGCCGCGTGTGTCCGTGGCAGTAGTCGGCCGGGGGCGCGCCGCGGTTCCCGGGAACCTCACCGGTTCCGGGAGCGGCGCCGCCGCCGCGGGCCCGCCGCCGGGTCAGGGCTTCCGCGTGCCGTGCACGACGAGCCGCCGCGCGTGCTGGTCGTAGGGGCTGCCGTCGAAGTCGCCGTGGCACCGCACGTCCGTGAAACCGGCCTCCTCGAACATGGCGCGCAGCTCCGTCCCGCTGTACAGGAACGAGGTGATCGACGCCTCGCGGGCGGTGCCGCCGCGCACCAGCGTCCAGTCGGTGCGCAGCCGGGACCAGTCGTCCAGGACGGTGTCGCGCTGCACCACGTACGCGCCGTCCAGCTCCACCAGCTTGGGCCGGCCGATCCAGCCCGCGAGCACCTCCTTGCCCATCACGTCCACCAGCAGGCGCCCGCCCGGGGCCAGCGAGTCGTGGGCGTTGCGCAGCACCCGGGCGTTGTCCCGCGGGTCGTCGAAGTAGCCGAACGACGTGAACACGTTCAGCACCACGTCGTACGCGCCCGGCTCGACGTGTGTCAGCATGTCCCCCCGCACCAGGCGGACCTCCACCCCGGCCCCGGCGCAGGCGGCGCGGGCGCGCTCCAGCATCACCGGGCTGAGGTCCACCCCGGTGACGTCGCAGCCCCGCCGGGCCAGCGGCACCAGGTACAGGCCGGGCCCGCAGCACAGGTCGAGGACCCGGGTCCCGGCGGGGAAGTCCAGCAGCGGCGACCGCTCCACCAGCGCCGCCACCTCCGCCCGCCTGCGCTCGGAGAACATCGTCCCGGAGAAGTCCGACCAGAAGGTGTCGTCCTCGTACCAGTGCATGCCGTGCCGCCACCGCCTCGGGTCAGGGGTCTCACGGGCCGCTCGCGCGGCGCCGGTGAGGAGGTAGTCGTGCGGCGGCACGGCCGGGTTCCCGACGCGGCGCGGTCAGCCTCCCCCGCCGTGGGAGTGGCCGCCCTGCCCGCCGTCCTCGACATGGCCGCTCGGGGCGGGGTCGGGCCGCGTCGAGGACGGCCCCACCGCGGCCCCGATGCCGTAGGCCACCGCGAACACCACGGCGAGCACCACCAGGAAACCGACCACCCGCGCCACGGGCGCCGACCGCCACGGGGCGGCGGACCGCTGGGCATCCGTCATTCATCCACTCCGGGCACACTCCGGGCACACTCCGGCAGGGGGGCCGCCCAGCCACGCCCCCCGACGACCCTCACCCCATGCTGACACGCCACCCCTCCCCCGTCGGCGCAGCCCCACGTGAGGAATCTCCCCCTCCCCGCCCGGAACTTCGGCACCCCACCGACCGACTTCTCCCGCGGGCGACGGGTGCGCCGACGGCCGGGCAGCGCCCTCGGCGCCCTGCCTGACGGCGGTGGGCGGGGGTGGGGCGCGGCGGGCGGGTGGGCCGTCAGCCGGCGGTGGTGGGCGGCGGTGGGCCGTCGAGCGGCGGTGGCGGCGGCCCCGGTCGGCGGGGAGGGGCGGGCGGCGCCGGGCGTCGATCGGCGGATGCGGTGGCCGCCGGTCGGCGCTCGGCGGTGGGCATCGGGGGTCGGCGGTGGCTGTCAGCGACGGCTGTCGGCGCCGGGCGGCCGCCGGCGGCGATCAGGCGGTCGGCTCGCGGGGTCCTCGGCGCCCCGGTCGCCCCGGGCGCCCCCTCAGCCCCACCTGTCCCTCCTTGTGGTCGGGGATCGGCCATGAGATCGTCGGGCATCGTGGTGATGCGGCCGGGAACCCCGGTGTCAGCCCTGTCCGGTGAGCCGATCGGCGCGACGGCGCTTCTCGGGGTCCCGCGAGGTCCGGTCACAGGACGAAGGCGACCCGGTGGCGCGTCGGGCGGGCGTTCGCGGCCCCGCACCGGACTCTTCGGCCCCCGAAGGCAGCCCTCCTACCCAGCCGCACCGGACAACCGGCCCACCACCGCCGGGGCGTCCCGCCGTACACCCCCGCTCCCGCCCCGACCCTCACTCCCGCGCCCCGCCCTCACCGCCACTCCCACTCCGCTCCCGCATTGCCCGGCGCGGAGTACCCCGTGTTCGAACCTCCCCACTCCCGTACGCCCGTACGGAACCTCTCGTCCAGAGCCCCACACCACCCGGGGCCGGGAAAGGATTGACGTGAACCTCACTCGCCGGGATGTCATGGGCATGATGGCCTTCGGGGCCGCCGCACCCCTCGTCGTGGGATCCGCCGGCGCGGCCTCCGCGGCAGTGGAGGACCCCGCCAAGTCCGCCCCCCAGAGCCACCGGGCGTTCCCCCTCTTCCGCAGCGCCAACATGACCTCCCCCGACCGGCTCCCCTCCGGCGTCGGCTTCCACTCCTTCCGCATCCCCGCCGTCGTCACCACCAGCACCGGCCGGATCCTGGCCTTCGCGGAGGGGCGCAGGCACAACAACCGGGACTACGGCGACATCAACCTCGTCTGCAAGCGCACCAGGACCACCTCCGACCACGGCGCGGACCCCGCCGACTGGGAGCCGCTGCGGGAGGTCGCCGGGTCGGGGAACGGCACATGGGGCAACCCCACCCCGGTGGTGGACGGGAACACCGTCCTGCTGTTCATGTCGTGGAACGCGGCCGACCGCAGCCAGTACGGCAACGACCTCCTGCCGGACGGCTCCCGCACCAAGAAGGTCGACTCGACCGAGGCGGGCCGGCGCCGGCTCTACCTGACCAGGAGCACCGACGACGGCAACACCTGGTCGACACCGCAGGACATGACGTCCCTGCTCGTCCCGGCGGGCCGGGCGTGGGACGCCGTGGGGCCCGGCAACGGCATCCGGATGCGCTCCGGGGAGCTGGTGGTCCCGGCCCTGGGCAGGAACATCGTCGGCCGCGGCACCACCGGCAACAGGACGTGGTCCTACCAGCCGCTCAGCGGCGCGGGCGAGGAGGGGACGATCGCCCAGACCCCCAACGGCAACCTCTACCGCAACGACCGGCCGCTGACCGGCACGAACCGGTGGGTCGCCCGCGGCACCCTCAGCGGGTTCGGCGCCTTCTCCCCGGACTCCGGCCTGATCGACCCGCGGTGCCAGGGCTCGGTGCTCTCCTACAACATCGACGCCCCCGCCCGCACGATCTTCATGAACTCGGCCTCGGTCGAGAGCCGGCGGGCGATGCGGGTGCGCATCAGCTACGACGCCGACGCGCGCACCTACACCCAAAGCCGCGACCTCGCCGACGCCCGGATCTCCGGGGTCGGCCACGAGGGCGGCTACTCCAGCATGACGAAAACCGCCGATTACCACATCGGCGCCCTGGTGGAGACGGACTTCTTCAACGACGAGACGGGCCCGGGCTCCTACCGCGCCATCGTCTGGCGCCGTTTCAACCTCTCCTGGATCCTCAACGGCCCGAACAACGCGTAGCGCCTTTTCCCCTGTTCGGCGGATTCCACCACGCGGCGCGGCCCTCTCCCGGGCCGCGCCGCGTGCCCGCCACCCGGGTGAATTCGTTCCCGGGCACGCCGGCCGAGGCCGATCCACGGGGCGCCGACCGACACACCCTCAGGCAAGTGGGGGGGCTTCTTTGACACGGAAAATATGGAAATCTACGGTGTTATTACATTCACCGGTAGAGCCGTGCCGACGTTGTCGGCGATGTCCGGCTGTCAAAAAAGAAAGGTGCGTCGTGAGAAATCGCGTCATCACTGCCCTTGCCGTGCCCGCTGCACTGGCCACCGCCGTGACTCTCGGCAACATCGAGGCGGCCTCCGCGCTCGTGGTGCAATCCGGAACGGTGCAGGCCACCGCGAGCCACGAGCACGGGAATTCCTCCTCGCGCGACGACCGCGCCCACACCTCCAAGGACAAGCACGACTGCCCCCCGTGGGAGGAGGCGGGCAAGGGCGACCGCGGCCGCGGCGACTCGTCGCGCGGCAACGGCGACGACAAGGACGGCAAGCACCAGAACAACCAGCGCCACGACGACCAGCGCCACGACAAGCGCGACCACCGCAACGGCGACCACCGCGACGGCGGCAAGGGCGACGACTGCAAGGGCGACCACCGCGGCGGCGGCAAGAGCGACCACCGCGGCGGCGACCACGGCAAGGACGGCTACGGCAACGGCGGCCACAACAAGGGCGACCACGGCAAGGACGGATACCGCAACGGCGGCCACGGCAACGGCGACCACGGCAAGGACGACTGCCGCGGCGACGACCACGGCAAGGGCGACCACGGCAAGGGCGACCACGGCAAGGGCGACCACGGCGGGCGCCGCTGACGGCCCCCGCCTCCCGCAGAACACCGTGCGCCGTGCCCGATCCTCCGGGCACGGCGCACACCGGTGAGCGCCGCCGGTACCCGGCGCGATCGAGCCTGGGTGGAGTACGCCCCCGAACGGAGTTGCGGCGGGCAGTACCACCCCTTCGGCGTACGGTCGATTCCCCCCACACCATCGATTCCGCATCACTGGAAACCGAGTCGACGGCCACCGGACCAAGACCTCCGCCCCGCGGCGGGGAGCGGCTTCCCGCAGGTGGAGCCCCGGGTCCGGCCTGACCCCACCGCCGTCGCCCGGAGCCTCGCCCCGTGGTCCACCGGCACCCGACCGTTCATCGACTTCTCCGACCGAACGTGCGGATATGTTCCCTGGTAGCCCTTAACGGCGACCGGCATGGCAATCTGAGCTTCCCGAACGGCTCACACCAGTGACGCGGTCCCTTTCAGCGGTGTCCGTGAAGCCATCGGGTCATCCCGAGATCAGGGATGCTTTCGAGCCGGATCAGTCCTGTGCGGTCCCAGGGGAAGCCAGGATCTTGCCATCCCGTGCGGCATCTCGGCTGAGACTGTGCGCCGCGGCAGTGCCGTGCAGAATCCCGAACGCGTCGCCCGACCATGTCGATGGCAGGCCAAGGGGGAGACGATAGGCGATGGTCATGCTCGAACGCGACAGGGAAATTTCCGAACTGTGCGACCTGCTGGGCGAGGCCGCACAGGGCCGAGGCGGCTCCGCGCTGATCACGGGCGTCACCGGCTGCGGCAAGACGGAAACGCTGAGCCTCCTCGGTGAGAGAGCCGCGGACATGGGCTTCATGGTGCTGACCGCGTCCAGCACCCGCGGCGAGAGAGACCTCCCGGCCCACGTGCTCGGTCAGCTCCTGCGGCACCCCGAGGCGCCGGACGACCCCGACTGGCACGCCGCCGCGCTGCTGAGAGACGACGAGGGCACGCGCGCCGCCTGCGGGGCGGCGCCGGAGCTTCCACTGCCCGACCTGCCGACGGCGGCCGTCGCCCTGCTGCACCGCGGGAGAGACGCGGTGCTGGGTGCAGCCGCCCGGCGGCCGATCCTCATCTGCGTGGACGACGTCCACTACGTGGACACCGCCTCGTTGCACTGGCTCACGCTGCTGCTCCGGGGTATCCGCTCCGCCCGGGTCGCCCTGGTCCTCACCGAATGCAGGCTCCTGCCCGCGCACCCTGTGCTCCGCTCACAGCTCCTGCGGCAGCCGAAGCTCCGCCAGGTCCACCTGGGCCCGCTGAGTCCGGACGGCGTGGCCTCCCTGCTCGCCGAGCGGTTGGACCGCAGTATCGCCGAACGGCGCGCCGCCGCCTGTCACACCGCGAGCGGCGGGATCCCGCTGCTGGTGAAGGCCCTTGTCGGCGACTCGTGGCACACCGACCAGAGCGGGTCCGCCGGCGACGTGGTCGTGGGCAGTGCGTACGTGGACGTCACGCTCGGCTGGCTCGAGCGCACCCCCGGGCTGCTGCGGCTGTGCCAGGTCCTCGCCGTCCTCGACGACGAGGTCTCCCCCCAGGACCTGTTCGGGCGCCTACTGCCCGAGGAGTCTCCCCACCTGGTCGAACTGCGCATGCGTGAGCTGGACCGGATGGGCATCCTCATGGGGGCCCGGCTGCGCCACCCCGCGCTTCGCGCCGCCCTGCTGGACACGCTCTCGGGTCGCCAGAGCGTCGAGCTGAGCCTGCGCATCGCCGAGCTGCTGTACAAGAACGGCGAGTGCCCCACGGCGGTGTCCCGGCATCTGCTGGCCGCCGGGCGGGCACCGGCGTCCTGGGCCGTCTCCGTGCTGCGCTCGGCCGCGGAGCGGCTGCTGGCCGGGCATCGGCTCGAGGAGGCGTACTCCTGCGCCGAACTGGCGCTGCGCGACTGCGACGAGGTGGCCAGGACGGAGCTGAAGCTCCTGGTCCAGCGGGTCTCGTGGTACCTCAACCCCGCGCTGAGCCGCCCCCACCTCATGGAGCTGACGCAGGCGCTGCGCGACGGGAGGGTACCCGGACGGCACGCGATGCCGCTCGCCACGCATCTGCTGTGGTTCGGCCACATGGACGAGGCGTTCGACGCGATGTCCCGAGCCGGTGCCCCCGCGTTCGACGATCCGGTGGCAGCGGCGGACCTGCGATTACGGACCGAGGTGCTCAGCACCTCCTTCCCGGCTCTGCGCGCGCGAATGACCTCGCTGTGCGAGCAGGAGTCGCGGCATCCCGGTCCTTGGAGAGCGCTGGAGACCCTCGCCGCCACGTCGCTGTCGCGCGCCCTCACGTACGGCCCGGACGACGCCGTGGTCGCCGACGCCGAGGCCGCGCTGGGCAGTATGCGGCTCACCGAGCAGACGTATCTGTCGTTCAAGTCCGGGGTGGCCGCGCTGACGATCTGCGACCGACTGGACTCGGCGGCGCACTGGGCCGACCGCGCGCTCGCCGAGTCCCGGGCCAAGAACGTGCCCACATGGACGGCGCACTTCTCCTGGCTGCGGGCGGGCGTCGCGCTGCGCAAGGGAGATCTGACCGAGGCCAGGGAACTGGCGGAGTCCGCCCTGACCCACGTTCCCCCGGAGGGGTGGGGGGTGGTCGTCGGCGGTCCGCTCGCCGACCTGGTCCAAGCGGCCACGGAGGCGGGCGATCACCAGACCGCCGCCGCGTACCTGGATGTACCCGTGCCCAAGGCCATGTTTCAGAGCCGGTTCTGCCTGCCCTACCTGTTCGCCAGGGGCCGCCACCACGCGGAGACCGGGTGGCTGCACGCCGCGTTGAACGACTTCACCGTCTGCGGCGCTTCCATGAAGGCGTGGGGCTTCGACCACCCGTCGCTGCTCCCCTGGCGCACCGAGGCCGCACGAGTGCACCTGCTGCTCGGCAACCGGGGCAAGGCAGCCGACCTGGCCCACGAGCACGCGTCGTTGATCCACGACCGCCGGTCGCGCGCCTGGGGTCTCGCACTGCGCGCGCTGGCCGCCGCAGGCGACCCCAACCAGGGCGTCGGCCTGCTCACGGAAGCGGTCGACATCTTCCGGTCGTGCGGCGACCGCTTCCACCTCGCCCGTACCCTGGCCGACCTCGGCGCGCTGCACCAGCGGGCCGGGCACCCCGACCGCGCCCGGGCCGTGCTGCGACTGGCGGCCCGGCTCGCCGGGGAGTGCGGCGCCGAGTCGCTGCTGCGCGCACTTCCCTCCGCCGGCATCGGGCCCGGCGCCGGGCAGGCCTCCGCCGCGAATACAGGACGCCACTGGGCCGAGACCCTTCCTCACGCCGCCAGCCGGCTCAGTGGCGCGGAGCGCCGGGTGGCGGCCTTGGCCGCGCGCGGCCACACCAACCGGGAGATCTCCGACCAGTTGCGGATCACCGTGAGCACGGTGGAACAGCACCTCACCCGTATCTACCGCAAGCTCGACATCAAGCGGCGGGAGAACCTGCCCGACGAGATCCTGCTGGAGCCGGCCGCGCGGTGACCGCACACTGAACCCTGAGCCGACGGGGCGCGCACACGAGCCGACCGCCGCTCCTGCCCCGTCCGGCCCCGATCCCTCGAACACCTCCCTGGCCAGGCCCCGTCGGCTGCTGCGACGCGGGCCCGGTCGGCCATGCCCTGTTCCCGTACCGGGGTCCTCTCACCCGTTGTTGCGGGGTATGCCGGCCACTCCTGTAGGGGGAATACCCGGGCCCGGCCCCTCGAGAAAATTACGGGTGTTCGCGACCGAACGCGCCCGGTAACCTCGACATCGAATGTTGCGATTTCTTGGCGAGGATTCCTGAAAAGGCATCTCGCGGCGAGGAGCGACGAAGATGGAATTACGGGAGAACCAGTTCGACGTCATCGTGCTCGGCACGGGATTGGCCGGCTCCATCATGGGCGCCATCCTGGCCAGGGCGGGGAAGAAGGTTCTGCTCATCGACTCGAGCAGCCATCCGCGGTTCGCCATCGGCGAGTCCACGGTCGGCTACACGCTGGTGCACCTGCGCATGCTGGCGCACCGCTACGGCGTGCCCGAGATCGGCAACATGGGAAGCCTGGGGGAGACCACCAAGCACATCGGCAGTTCCTCCGGCGTGAAACGGCACTTCGGATTCATGATCCACCGGGACGGCCAGTACCCGGACCCGTACGAGTGCAACCAGTTCCGCCTGCCCAAGGTGCTGCACAAGGCCGTGCACTACTACCGGCAAGACACCGACGCCTACCTGTTCTCCGTGGCGATCAAATACGGCTGTAACGCCAAGCAGAACTACCGCGTGGCGGACATCGACTTCCACGACGACAAAGTCGTCGTGCACGGCGAGGACGGCCAGACGCA
>NZ_BAAGTD010000078.1:0-25767 GCF_054782095.1 Streptomyces capparidis
CGCCGCGGCGGCCGCCGCCCGCGCCCGGCGCCGCCGCCCGCTGGGGGCCGTGCGCGCGGCGGCCCCCGCCACCGCCGTGGCCGCCGTCAGCGGCCTGGCCCTGGCCGCCGCCTTCCCGCCCTACGACGTGTGGCCGCTGTCCCTGCTGGCCGTCGCCGCACTCGCGCTGCTCACCCGGGGCCGCACCGCGCGCCAGGGCGCCTGGCTCGGTTTCGCGTTCGCGCTGCCGTTCTTCTTCTGGCTGCTGATATGGCTGCGCGTCGTCGGCCTCGACGCCACGCTCGGCCTGTCCGTCATCGAGTCGATGTTCTTCGTCGTCCTCGGCGCGGGCCTCGCCGTCACCTGGCGGCTGCCGGGGGCGCCGCTGTGGGGCGCCTGCCTGTGGGTCGCCCAGGAGTGGGCGCGCGACCGGGTGCCGTTCGGCGGCTTCCCGTGGGGGCGGCTGGCGTTCGCCAACACCGCCACCCCCTTCACGCCCCTGGCGGCCATCGGCGGCGCCCCCCTGGTCACCTTCGCCGTCGCCCTCACCGGCTCCCTGCTGGCCTTCGCCGCGCTCGCCCTGCACCGCCGCGGCCGGCGCCCCGGCGTTCCCGCCGCCGCGGCCGCCGCCGGCGCCTGCGCCGTGCTGCTGTGCGGCTACGCCGTCCCGGTGCCCACCAAGGCCGACGACACGGTGGACATCGCCGTGGTGCAGGGCGACGTGCAAAAGCCCGGGATGGACTTCCTCGGCCGCCCGATGCTGATCCTCAACAACCACGTCAACGCCACCCTGGAGCTCGCCGAGGACGTCCGCGAGGGCCGCGAGCGCCGCCCCGACCTGGTGATCTGGCCGGAGAACTCCTCCGACCTCGACCCCTACCGCAACCCCGAGGCCCGCGCCCGCATCGAGGAGGCCGTCAAGGCCATCGGCGTGCCCGTCCTCGTCGGCGCCCTCGTCGACGGCCCGGACGACACCCATGTGCAGAACCAGGGCATCGTCTGGGACCCGCGGACCGGCCCGGGCGCCAGCTACACCAAGCAGCACCCGGTGCCGTTCGGCGAGTACGTGCCGTTCCGGGAGACGCTCACCAAGTTCATCTCCCGCCTGGAGCGCGTCCCCCGCGACTTCTGGCACGGCGAGGGCTCCGGCGTCCTCCAGGTCGGCCCCGCCCGCCTCGGCGACGTGATCTGCTTCGAGATCGCCTACGACGAGATCGTCCGCGACACCGTCAACAGCGGCGCCCGCGCCCTCGTCGTCCAGACCAACAACGCCACCTACGGCAGCACCGGCCAGCCCGAGCAGCAGCTCGCCATGTCCCGGCTGCGCGCCGTGGAGCACGGCCGCGCCGTGGTCACCGCCGCCACGAGCGGCATCACGGCCGTGGTCGCCCCCGACGGCACCGTGGAGCAGCGGGCCGAGGAGTTCACCCAGCAGGTGCTGACCGCACGACTCCCTCTGCGGGACGAAAAGACCGTCGCCGACCGCGTCGGCGCGATACCCGAGTGGACGATCAGTATCTTGGGTCTCCTCGCCTGGCTCGCGGTGACGGTTCGCGACCGGCGGCGTGACGGACAGAAGGGGCAAGCGTGAACGACGGCGGACAGCGGAGCCTGGGTGCACTCGGCGACGTACTGGTGATCATCCCCACGTACAACGAGGCCGACAACATCGAGGCGATCGTCACCCGCGTGCGCAAGGCGGTGCCCGACGTCCACGTCCTGGTCGCCGACGACAACAGCCCCGACGGCACCGGCAAGATCGCCGACGACCTGGCCGCGGACGACAAGCACGTGCACGTCCTGCACCGCCAGGGCAAGCAGGGGCTCGGCGCCGCCTATCTGGCCGGGTTCCGCTGGGGCATCGAGCACGGCTACGACGTGCTGTGCGAGATGGACGCCGACGGCTCCCACCAGCCGGAGGAGCTGCCCAGGCTGCTCACCGCGCTGCGCAACGCGGACCTGGTCATCGGCTCCCGGTGGATGCCGGGCGGGCGGGTGGTGAACTGGCCCAGGAACCGGGAGCTGCTCTCCCGGGGCGCCAGCACCTACTCCCGCCTGCTGCTCGGCGTGCCCACCAGGGACGTCACCGCCGGGTACCGGGCCTTCCGCAAGGAGGCCCTGCTCGGCCTCGGCATGGCGGACGTCGCCTCCCAGGGCTACTGCTTCCAGATCGACCTCACCCGGCGCGCGCTGGCCGCCGGGTACCGGGTGGTGGAGGTGCCCATCACCTTCGTCGAGCGCGAGCGCGGCGACAGCAAGATGAGCCGCGACATCATCGCCGAGGCCGTCTGGCGGGTCGCCGCCTGGGGCGCGCAGGACCGGGTGCGGAGGGTCCTGGGGCGCGGACGGGACGACACCGCCGCCCCCGGCGGGCGAGAGACGGCCGGGCCGGAGGCGCCGCAGCGGGGCGAGCGCGAGAGCGCGCCGCCCCGCGCGGAGACCAAGCCCGAGTCCCCCGGGAAGGGCGCCGGGCCCGCCGAGGCCGCCGAGAGCGACGGGCCCGGCCAGCAGCCCGAGGGCCCGCAGAACGCCGCGCACGGCAGCCGCCCCCGGGAGGGCGGGGGGCACAATTGAGGGCATGACGAGCCCTTCCGCGCCCCAGGCGCCGTACGCGCGCCCCCGGCGCTCCCGTGCCCGCACCGTCGCCCCGCTGGTGCTCGCCGCCTGGGTGGTGCTGGAGATATGGCTGCTCATGGTGGTGGCCGACGCCACCAGCGGCCTGCTGGTGCTCCTGCTGCTGCTCGCCGGCTTCGTCGTCGGCGGGGCCGCCGTGCGGCGGGCCGGCGCGCGTGCCTGGCGGAACCTCACCGAAGCCGTGCGCTCCGGGGCCACCACCGCCCCGGAGTCCTCGGGGGCGGCCCTGGCGATGCTCGGCGGCTTCCTGCTGATGCTGCCCGGCTTCGCCTCCGACGCGGTCGGGCTGCTCCTGCTGTTCCCGCCGACCCGCGCGCTGCTGAAGGGCCTGCTGCCGCGCGGCCTCACCGCGCACCGCGGCCCCGTGGGCACCGCCTACCAGCAGGCCCGCATCCACCGCCCCGACGGCAAGGTCGTCCAGGGAGAGGTCGTCGACCGCGACGACGAGGCGCAGGGCTGACCGGGCGCGGGTCCGGAGACGGCCCCGCGCGGCGCCCCCACGCACGAAGGGCGGCCACCGGCCGACGGCACACCGCCCCCGCCGGGTGAACGGCGGGGGAGTGGCCGGGCCGCGTGGCCGCCCTTCGTACGTGGGAGCGGGCCCGCGGGCACGCCAAGACCGCTGACCTGCCCGGAAGCGCTCCAGGCAGGCGGGCGTACCCGGGCCGCGGCGCAGGGGGGGTGGCGCCGCGGCCCGGGAGCTATGGGCCCGCCCGGGGGGCGGGCCGTGAGTGTTCCGGTGTCGTCGTGTTCCCGGCCGCTGCCGGGCCGGCCGGCTCAGGCCGACTTGCGGTTGTCGCGCGGATGCACCGCCAGGTTGATGCCGCCGGAGCGCAGGATGGCCAGCCGCTCGGCCAGCACCTCCTCGAGCTCCTCGCGAGTGCGCCGCTCCATCAGCATGTCCCAGTGCGTACGCGCCGGCTTGGTCTTCTTCTCCTCAGGCCCTTCACCGTCCACCAGCAGGGCCTCCGCGCCGCAGGCGCGGCACTCCCACTGCGGCGGTACTTCGGCCTCCACCGAGAACGGCATCTCGAAGCGATGGCCGTTCGCGCACGCGTACTCCACGGTCTGGCGGGGCGCCAGGTCGATACCGCGGTCGGTCTCGTAGCTGGTGGCCCCGAGTCGCGTGCCGCGGAGAGCTCGCTCACTCATGAATCGTGCCTCCCGGGCTTGTCGCCCACAGGACAGTCGTCACTGTCGTCGTCATCAGGTCAACGTCCGGTCGGCGGTGAAGATTCCCGAAACGGGACATGCGTCGTCCGTCGTGCCGCCCCTGTTGTACCCACCGTCGCCCGTTTTGTCACATCTGGCGCCTGATCTCACCCAATGTTTTCCGCCTTGATACGAGCAGTAACGGTTCCCTCGGCGGTCGGACGCGTACACTACCCGCCCGCACCCGCCACCCCCAATCCCTTTCCGTCCGGATCACCTGTCCTACGCATGCCCAGGTGGGACCACCACACACACCTGCCTGTATGTTCGAATCGGTGCCCGCGAGCGCGTCGCCACCGGCCCAGTGTGGTGCCCCGGCGCCGGATGCGGCTCAAGGCGCGCCGCGAGTCCCGCGGGGTGGGTCCGGCCAGGCCCCCCGCTCGGTGAGCACCGCCCGCAGCCCCTCCACGTTGTCGGTGATCAGGCCGTCCACGCCGAGGTCGAGGAGCCGCCTCATCCGCGCCGGGTCGTTCACCGTCCACACGTGGACCTGGAGGCCCCTGGTGTGCGCCGCCCGCAGGAACGCCCGGTCCACCAGGCGCACCCCCGAGGAGTGCTCGGGCACCTGCGCGCACACCGCCCCCCGGCGCAGGGCCGAGCCGAGCAGCCGGTCCAGCGGCACCCGGCCGGCCAGCGAGCGCAGCCGCAGCGCGAGCACCCCGCGCGGGCCCAGCGAGGTCGCCAGGCGGGGCCCGCACAGCCCCCGCACCGCGGCGATCCTCGCCTCGGAGAACGACCCCACGCACACCCGCTCCCACGCGCCGGTGCGCCGCAGCGCCTCCACCAGCGGGGCGACCGCCTCCGGCGCCTTCACGTCGATGTTGATCCGCGCCTCGGGGAAGGCGTCGATGACCTCCTCGATGCGCGGCACCGGCTCCGAGCCGCCGATCCTTGCCCGGCGCACCTCGCTCCAGGGCAGTTCGCGGATGGCGCCGGCCCGGTCGGTGACCCGGTCCAGCGTCGGGTCGTGGAAGGCGACCGGCACGCCGTCGCTGGTGGCGTGCACGTCGGTCTCCAGGTAGCGGTACCCGAGGCGCACCGCGTTGGCGAACGCGGCCAGGGAGTTCTCCCTGCCGTCCGCGGCCCCTCCACGGTGGGCGAACGCGAGGGGGAGCGGGTGGTCGAGGAAGGGGTGGCGGGGGAGGGGTGGGCTGGTCACATGGCGAGTATGGCGCGGGGGCGCGCCTGTGAGGGGAGCGGATGACGAAGGGGGGATAGATAACAGGCCTGAGCCGCAGGAGGCAGGCCGCACAGCCCGTACCGACCGCCCCCTCCTCGGAGGGCGAAGCTCCAAGGGAGGGGGTGAGGGGTGGAATGGGGTGAGTACGCGGGAGAGGCGAAGGATCGGGGTCGGGCTTGGGATTGGAATTGGGATTGGGATTGGGGGGAGGCAGGAAGGAGCGGCACCGGGTTCTGCTCCTGCTCCTCCCCCCACCGGGCGCCCCCCGCGGCCACGTCCCTCGCCGTGCCCCGGCGCCGGTCCGCGACCGCGGCTGCGGCCGCTACGCGGGGTCCATGCCCACCGCGCCCACCGCGCCCACCGCGGCCGCTACGCGGGGTCCGCGCCCACCGCCCCCACCGCGCTTACCGCGGCCGCCGGGCCCGCGGGTTCGGCCTGGGCGGGGCCGGGGATCGCGTCCTCCTCCGGAGCCGTGGCCCCGACCCGGCCGGGGGCCCGCCCCGGCGTCGAGGCCGCACCCGCCTCGGGACTCCGCCCCGGAGCCGCCCCCGAACCAACACCTCCGCCCCTACCCGAAGCCGCACCCGCCCCCGAGCCGGAAACCGCGCTCCCGCCCGCTCGCGGTGCCGCACCACCGTCCCGCTCCGAACCCGCGCCGGCCTCCGGCCCCGGAGCCACCACGCCGTCCACTCCTCCGGTCGACCCGCTCTCCGGGACCACCACCCCGTCCGCTTCTCCGGCCGGGCCGCCCCCCGGGACCACCACCCCGTCCGCTTCTCCGGTCGAGCCGCCCCCCGGGACCACCACCCCGTCCACTCCTCCGGTCGAGCCGCCCCCCGAAGCCACCACGCCGTCCGCATCCGGTCCCGAGCCGTCCCCGGGGGTCGTCCTCCGTGCCCCTCCGAAGAGTTTCAGGAAGTACTGCGCCAGCGGGCCGATGGTCAGGGCGTACAGCACCGTACCGACGCCGACGCTGCCGCCGAGGAGGTAGCCGGCGGTCAGGACGGTGAGCTCTATGCCGGTGCGGACCAGCCGCAGGGAGCGGCCGGTGCGGCGGTGCAGCCCGGTCATCAGGCCGTCCCTGGCGCCGGGACCGAAGTCCGCGCCGATGTACAGGCCGATCGCCACCCCGTTGAGGACCACCGCCAGCGCCAGCAGCGGGATCCGCACGGCCAGGCGCTCCGGCTCCGGCGTCAGGTGCAGGGTGGCGTCCATGACGGCCCCGATGACGAGGATGTTGGAGACGGTGCCCAGGCCGGGGCGCTGCCGCAGCGGGATCCACAGCAGCAGCACCGCGGCCCCGACCAGCGTCATCACCACGCCGATGGACAGGCCGGTCCGCTCGGCGAGCCCCTGGTGGAACACGTCCCAGGGGTCGAGGCCGAGCGCGGCGCGCACCTGGAGGGCGACGCTGACGCCGTAGAGGACCAGGCCCGCGTAGAGCTGGATGAGCCGTCGGGTGAGCGACACGACCGTTCCTTTCCGTTCCTCCCGGGCCGGTGTGGTCTCGACGCTGGGTCTGACGCGGCGAGGGCCTGCCGGGATTGGACTGCGTGTGTCACTCTGTGGCCATGCGCAGGGTGAGATCGATGGCCAATCGAAGGAAAGTGGACTGATTTCCATGGCGGAGTGGACTTCTTCGATCGGGGCCGCCCGGCTCGCCCGGCTTCTGGAGGGGCGGCCCGCGGGCGGTGGGCCCGCCTACCGGGAGCTGGCGGACGCGGTGCGGCTGCTGGTGCTGGAGGGGCGGCTCCCGGTGGGCGCGCGGCTGCCCGCGGAGCGGGAGCTGGCCATGGCGCTGGGGGTCAGCCGCACCACCGTGGCGGCGGCCCTGCGGGAGCTGCGGTCCGCCGGGTTCCTGGCGTCCCGGCGGGGCTCGGGAAGCTGGACGGCGCTGCCGCCGGGGCGGGCGGTGCCGACGGCGGGGCTGCGCCCGGTGCCCGCCGACGAGGGCGACGTGATCGACCTGGGGGCCGCGATGCCGCTGGCGCCGGAGCCGTGGCTGTCGCGGGCGATGGGCGAGGCGGTGGCCGGGGTGGGCGCCTTCACCGGCACGCACGGCTACTACCAGGCGGGGGTGCCCGCGCTGCGGGAGGCGCTCGCGGCCCGGTTCACCGCGCGCGGGGTGCCGACGATGCCGGAGCAGATCCTGGTGACGGGCGGCGGGGCGATGTCGGCGCTGCGGCTGCTGTTCGGGGTGCTCGCCGGCCCGGCGGACCGGGTGGCGGTGGAGGCGCCGAGCTACGCCAACGCGCTGGTGATGCTGGAGCGCGCGGGTGCGCGGCGGGTGCCGGTGGGCGTCGGCGCCGACGGCTGGGACATGGCGGGCTGGCGGCGGGTGCTGCGGGACGCGGTGCCGCGGCTGGCGTATGTGATCCCGGACTTCCACAACCCGACCGGTGTGCTGGTGGGCGAGGACCAGCGCCGGGAGCTGGTGGAGCGGGCGCGGGCGAGCGGCACGGTGCTGGTGGTGGACGAGACCATGGCGGACCTGGCGCTGGAGGGCGGCGCCGAGATGCCGCGCCCGACGGCGGCGTTCGACCGGGGCGGCGGCACCGTGGTCACGGTGGGCTCCGCGGGCAAGGTCTTCTGGAGCGGGCTGCGCATCGGGTGGCTGCGGGCGGCCCCGGCGCTGGTGCGGCGGCTCGCGGAGGAGCGCACCTATGTGGACCTGGGCACCCCGGTGCTGGAGCAACTGGTGGTGCTGCGGCTGCTGACCGAGCACCTGGAGCCGGTGGTGGCGGCGCAGCGGGAGCGGGCGCGGGCGGGCCGGGACGCGCTGGTGGCGGCGCTGCGGCGGACGCTGCCCGAGTGGGAGTTCACGGTGCCGCGGGGCGGGCTCGCGCTGTGGGTGCGGGCGGGCGGCCTGTCGGGGCCGCGGCTCGCGGCGGCGGGGGAGCGGGTGGGGGTGCGGATCGCGTCGGGGCCGCGGTTCGGGGTGGACGGGGCGTTCGAGTCGTATCTGCGGCTGCCGTTCACGGTGGGGGAGGCGGTGGCCGACGAGGCGGTGCGGCGGCTCGCGGCGGCGGCGCGGCTGGTGGGGGCGGGCGCCGCCGCCGAGGCGGCCGGGGAGCCGTTCGTGGCCTGAGGGGCGGGGCGGCGTCAGTCGGCGCGGGCGGTGTGGACGGTGTTGGCGACGAGCAGGAAGGCGTCGGGGCGGCGCAGCACACCGGTGGGGGCGTCCCGGTCCAGCAGGGCGTCCAGCGTGTCGAGGTCCTCGGGGTCGAGCCGCTCCCCGGCCATGTCGCGGATGCGGGTGAGCCGGGAGTGCAGGTGCTCCCGGGCCGCCACGGGCAGCGGCGCGGGCAGGTCGGTGAGGAAGCTGCGGCTGCCGGTGGGGGTGAGCCCGGCGGCGGTGAGCAGGGCCGGCCAGTCCTCCGCGACGCGGACGTGGCCGGGCAGGCCGGTGCGCATGTCGTCGAACCAGGCGGCGACGGCGGCGTCGAGGCGCTCGGCGAAGCCGGGGCGGCCGGTGCCCGGGTCGCGGGGCAGGAAGCGGATGGGCGTGCCGCCCTCCTGGACGGCGAGGACGCCGCCGGGCCGCAGCGCGCGGCCGAGGGCGGCGAGGACGGCCTGCTGGTCGCCGACGTGGTGCACCACCCTGGCCGCCCAGACCAGGTCGGCCGGCTCGGCTCCGGCGAGTCCTTCGGGCAGGTCGGCGGCGAGGGTGGTGACGCGGTCGGCGACGCCGTCGCCCTCGGCGCGGACGCGGACCCGCTCCAGCAACTGGGTGCTGCGGTCGGCGGCGGTCACCCGGGCGTGCGGGAAGGCGCGGGCGAGGACGCATGTCATCACGCCGGGGCCACTGCCCACGTCGAGGATGCGGGCGGGCTGCCCGGGCAGCAGTCCGCCCAGCCAGGCGGCGGTGCCGCCGAGGGCCGGCAGGTGGAGCTCGCCTTCGCGTTCGAGCTCGTCGGCGAGGATGGCCCAGTCGATGTCCCAGGCGTGGTCGTGGGCGTGCTCGTGGGTGTGGGTGTGGGTGTGGTCGTGGCTGTGGGCGGCGTGCGGGGCGTGCTGGTGTGCGGCCATGGGGCGGCTCCGGTGTCCGTGGGTCCGCGTCGCGCGGCCCGGTGGGCGGTCTGCGCGGAGCCTGCCGCGCCGGATGCCGTTTCGCCTACTTCCGTTGCCGGATCGGCAACACGGGGTCAGCCCGTGGGGCGCGCCGGGTGGGCCGGGGCCTCGATGCGGGGGGTGGCCAGCAGGGCGAGGACGGCGGCGCGGGCCGCGGGGTGCGCCTCCTCGTCGTGCGGGTCGGGGGCGGGCGGCACCTGGAGTCGGCAGGGGTCGGCGGTGCCGAGCCTGGCGTAGCCGCGGCCGGGCGGCGGGGCGGGCACGGGGCTGGTGGCGGGCGGGGCGCCGAGCACGTCGTGGACCTGGCGGGGGGTGAGGGCGCCGAGGGCGACGCGGGCGCGGGTGTGGGCGGTGAGGGCCGGGGTCAGCTCGGCCACGGCGTCCAGGGTGTCGGCCGCGGCGACGGTGACGCCTGCGGCGCGGCCGTGGCGCAGCGGGGTGTGCAGCAGGGCCTGCGGGTCGGGGCGGCCTTCCGCGGCGGCGGCCTGGCTGAGAGCGGTGGGGCGGTCCACGACGATCCACAGGGGGCGGCGGGCGTCGGCGGGGACGGGGTGGCCGCGGGCGCGGGCCCGGCCGACGGCGGCCAGGCGGCGCTCGGTCTCGTGGGCGGCCCACTCCAGGGCGGCGAGCGACCCGGCGGGGCCGCTCTCCAGGGCGAGCAGGCCGGGGTGGCCGCTGAGGAAGGCGTACTCCCCGCCGCCCGCGCCGTCCACGACCAGCAGGTCGCCGCGGTGCAGGGCCTGGAGGGCGAGGCAGCGCAGCAGGGTGGTGGTGCCGCTGCCGGGCCGGCCGAGGGCGAGCAGGTGCGGCTCGGTGGAGCGGGGGCCGGTGCGCCAGATGAGCGGGGGGATGTGGCGGATGTGGCCGTCCAGGGTGCGGGCGGGGGTGGTGCGGCGGGTGGCGAGGGTGTCGGTGACGCCGAGCACGATCTCGGCGGGGGCGGTGGCGAAGCGCTGGGCGGCGACGTCGGCGGGCAGCGGGGGCAGCGCGGTGAGCAGCAGCTCGCCGGCCTGCTCCGCCCAGCAGTAGTGGTACTCGCGGTCCCGGCCGGCCTTGGCGGCCAGCACCGCCTCCACTCCGGCGCGGGCGGCGGGCGCCTGGTCGGGGAAGTAGGCGGGGTAGCGCAGGCGCAGGTGGAGCAGGCGGTGCCCGTCGTCGAACCGGTGGTCGGTGAAGGCGTGCCGCCAGTCGCCGCCGTGGCCGTAGAGGGGGTCGGGGTCGCGGGGGTCGGCGAAGCAGGGCACCAGCGCGTCGTACAGGGCGCGCAGCCTGGTGTCGGCGGCCGCGTCGTGGCCGGGCCGCGGGGGGCGGCGTCCGGACCAGGCGGTGCCGGTGAGCCAGGCGGCCAGCAGCAGGGCGGCGGCCGGCGGCGGCAGGGTGGCGGCCAGGGCGGCGGCGGCCGCGGCGGCGACCAGGGCCGAGCCGCGGCGCTCGCTCGGGGTGCGGACCCACCAGGCGCGCAGCCAGCGGAACTGGCGGAGCAGGCCGCGGTGGAGGGCGGGGAAGGGGCCGCGGGGGAGCTGCACGGTTGCGGCTTCCTCCTTGGACGTGGCGGGGTGCCGGGCGCGGTCAGGGCTGGAGGCCGCCGAGGAACCCGGCGAGGGTGGCGCCTCCGGCCCTGATGCCCGGGGCGATGGCGGTGCCGGCGAGGTAGAAGCCGAAGAGGGTGCAGACCAGCGCGTGGGAGACCTTCAGGCCGTCCTTGCGGAAGAAGAGGAACACGATGACGCCGAGGAGTACGACGCCCGAGATGGACAGGACCATGGGGTTGCTCCAGTGGAGGGTGCGGGTCACAGGAGGTTGTTCCATGTTCACAGAAAGTAATAATGGATGAAAGGTGCAAATGGGTGACTTCGGGCCTCCCGGCGGGTGAGCGGCGGGCTGCCCGGGGCGGCCCGGGACCCGGCGGTGCGGCGGGCGGTGCGACGGGCGGTGCGGGGGAGCGGTGCCGTCGCCCGGCGGCACCGCGGAGGCGCCGCCGTGCCTGGTGATCCTGGTCGAGGCGGACCGCGGGCGCGCCGCATCCGCGCGGGGCGCGCGAGCGGTTTCACCCGTCCGGACGCGTGCGCCCGGGTGGCGGGACGGCCCTGCGGGCACGGCGGCGGCGGACCGGGGCCCCGCCCCTGGGTAGGTGCCCTGCGGGACACTTGTCCTCGACCGGAAGCGGCGGAGCCGGACCCGACGACCGTGGAAGCGGAGCTGACACACCATGAGCGAGACGCACCCCCACCAGCCGGGCCGGGACGGCGGCCGGGACCAGGAGCACGCGCACGACCCCGAGGTGCTGCAACTGGCCGCCACGGCGTTCGACCTGGCGCGGCAGGGCAGCACCGACACCCTCAGCGCCTATGTGGACGCCGGCGTTCCGGCGAACCTCACCAACGACCGCGGCGACACCCTGGTGATGCTGGCCGCCTACCACGGGCACGCGGAGACGGTCGCGGCGCTGCTGGCCCGCGGCGCCGACCCCGACCGGCCCAACGACCGCGGGCAGACGCCGATCGCCGGGGCGGTGTTCAAGGGCGAGCCCGAGGTGGTGCGCGCCCTGCTGGCCGGCGGCGCCGACCCGCGCGCCGGGCAGCCGTCCGCGGTGGACACCGCCCGCATGTTCGGCAAGGCGGAGCTGCTGGAGCTGTTCGGCGAGGCGTGACCGGGGCACGTGACCGCTGGGGTGTGACCGGCCGGGCGCGAATCGGCGCGGGGCGGCGGAGGGACCGCCCGCGGCGTTCGCCCCGACCGCCCGTTTGTACGATGTGCCGGTGAACATCGACGTGGTGCGCTACGACCACCCCGACGCCGCGAAACTGACGGCGCAGGTGCAGCAGGAGTACGTGGCCCGGTACGGCGACGGAGACATCACCCCGATGGACGCGACGCACTTCGACCCGCCCCACGGGGTGTTCCTCGTCGGCTACGCGGACGGCTCCCCGGTGGCCTGCGGGGGCTGGCGCGCCCAGGACGCCTCGCCCGAGGGCTTCCTCGACGGCGACGCGGAGCTCAAGCGCATGTACGTCGCCCCGGACATGCGGGGGCGCGGCTACGCCCGGCGCATCCTGACCGACCTGGAGGAGCGGGCGCGCGGCGCGGGCCGCACCCGGATGGTGCTGGAGACCGGCGACAAGCAGCCCGAGGCGATCGCGCTGTACCGCTCGGTGGGCTATGTGGAGATCACCAAGTTCGGGGTGTACCGGCACGAGCCGGGCAGCCTGTGCCTGGGCAAGGCCCTGTAGGGGATTGCCGCCGCGCGCACCGGGCCGTTAGCGTCCTTCGACCATGACATGGGAGTTGGCGCCGCTGGCGGACGAGCGGGTGCCCGAAGCCGCGGAACTGCTGGCCCACTGGCACGCGAAGGCCCGCAGATCGCTGCCGCATCTGTCGGGTGGCGGCTTCCCCGCGGCGGCCGACCTGCTCCGGGCGCGGCTCGCCGAGAGCGGGTGCGTGGCCGCGGTGGTCTCCCGGCGCTCCGCCGTGACCGGGTTCCTGGCCGCGGCGCCGCTCGCCGTCGCACCCGAGGGGCCGCAGGCGCTGCGGGTGCCGCCGGTCGCCGCCCGGGTGGGCCTGGGCGGCTTCGCCGTCGCGGGCGGGCAGGAGGCGGAGGCGCTGCGCGAGCTGTACGTTCCGGTGGCCGCCCGCCTGGTGGCCCGCGGCCGGCTGGCGCACTTCGTGGACATGCCCGCCGACGACACCGTGGCCCTGGCGTGGTTCCGGCTCGGGTTCGGCCTGGACCGGGTCCGCGGCCTGATGCCGATCAAGGCGCGGGGCCGTCAGCCGCGCGAGGTGGGGGGCCTGGCCATCCGCCGGGCCGGCTCCGGCGACGCGGAGCTGATCGGCCGGATGGCGGTGGCCTCCGCCCGCTGCGACGAGCGGTCCGCGGTGTTCGCGCCCCAGCCCGAGGCGGCCCTGGACGGGTTGCGCCGCCACCGCGCGAAGGCGCTGGCCGAAGCGCGGGGCGCCGCGTGGCTCGCGGTGCGGCGCGGCGAGGACGTCGGCATGGTGGTGCTGGCGCCCGCGGAGGCGGGTCCCGTGGTGCCGGAGGGCACGGTGGAGGTCGCCGAGGCGTTCGTGGAGCCCGCGGCCCGCGGCGAGGGCGTCAGCAGGGTGCTGCTGGCCACCGCGCTGGCGTGGGCGTACGACAACGGCTATCGCTTCGCGACCGCCGCGTGGTGGACGGGTTCGCGCCTGTCCGCCCCGCACTGGCCGGCGGTGGGCTTCCGCCCGGTGGCGTACCGCCTCTCCCGTCTCCTCGACCCCCGGCTGACGGCGGCGGCCGGGGACTGAGGGCCCCGAGGGGCCGTCAGCTCTCCCGGATCCACAGCAGCGTGTTCGTGTGGTGGGTGAACCGCCAGCCGGCGTCGGTGCGCCGCGCGGTGAAGCGGGAGCGCAGCCCGGCGGTGCGGTGGGGCGGCCGGCCGGGGTGGAAGAAGTACGTGAGGGCGTTGGCGGTGACCAGGGCCTCGTCCGGCCCGTCCGGCCCGAGTTCGACCAGCACATCGGTGGTGATGTGCTGGGTCTTGCCGTCCTCGGGGTCGGCGGCGTCGATGAGGGCGCGGAACTCCTCGATGCCGCGCAGCGTGCCGCGTGGGCTGTGCCCGACGGCGTCCTCGGTGTAGATGGCGGCCAGGCCGCCGGTGTCGAGGTCGTCGAGCAGATGGCTGAGCCGGGAGACCAGGCCGGTGAGTTCCTGCCGGTCGAGGGCGGGGTTGGCCGGGGAGTGCATCGCTCCGCCGCCTTTCGTTGGTCGCGTCAATGTTGGCGCGAGCAACGATAACGGAGTTCGTGGGTGCCGCCAACAGATCTTCGGCCCGGAACCGGCGGGCGCGCGGCCACCCCGGCGGGTGCGCGGCGACCGGGCACGCGGCGACCGGGCCCGGCGGGGGCCGGACCCGAGGGCCGGACCCGGAGGGCCGCGGCCCGCCCACCGGCCGGTGAGCGGACCGCGGCCCCCGCCGGGCCCGGCGGCCGGATCAGCGCCCGGCGTGCGCCGCCGCGCCGGAGGCGGGGGGCTCCTGCCCCCACACCCGGGTGGCGCCGTCGTACAGGGGGATGTTGGGGCGGTTGGCGAGGGTGCTGGTCAGGCCCTGGTACGACCAGTCGTTCGTGGGATCCCACGCCCCGGAGCTGGAGATGCGGAACTGCATCTCCTTGCGGTGGGCCGACTGCCCGCCCGGGTAGATCTTGGTGTTGGCGCAGGACACCGTCACGTAGTACACGCTGCCGCCGGCGTGCGTCGGGCCGGTGGGCGCCGAGCACTGGTTGTACGGCGAGGACAGCGAGATCTGGCTGGGCGACACCCCCGGCTCCAGGGTGAAGTAGTAGCGCAGCGAGCCCTGGCTGATCGTCCGGGCGGGCCAGCCGGAGACGTTGGTGTAGTACGCCTTCACCTCGGTGAAGCCGTTGCCGGTGGCGTTGGTGGACGCCTGGAGGTACACCTCGGGCCCGTCCGGCTGCTCGGGCGCCGGGAAGCCGGCCAGGGGGGTGCCGCCGTACTCCTGGTACAGGCGGGCCAGCGCACTGGTGAAGCCCGCGTTGTAGTCGGTGGCCACCTCGTTCATCACATAGTCCTGGCGGTCGTCGGTGTAGGCGTCGTCGTTGCTCTTCGGGCCGCCCACCAGGGCCCCGTACAGGACGTGCCGCTGCTGCGCCGGGGTGGTGATCTGGTCCGTCCACGAGCCGTGCGAGGTGCGGTGGTGCGGCTTGGTGGGCGCGTTGGCGCCGAAGCCGACGACGTAGCTGGACCGGCGCGGGTTGTCGCCGAGCGCGTAGTCGATCTGGCGCTTGGCGAAGTCGTGGTAGCGCTGCTTGCGCACCGGGTCGGTGATCCGGTCGGAGTGGACCAGGGCCGCGAAGGCGGTGTTGGACGCGTAGCGCAGGGAGCCCCAACTGTCCAGCACGGCCTGCCCGCCGGGCGAGTACCGCACCCGCTGCCCGTTCACCCCGACGGTCCACCAGTCCAGCCAGCGGTTGGCGTCGTCGAGGTAGGTCTGCTTGCCGGTCAGCGCGGCCAGCAGCACATAGGCGCCATAGGACTTGTCGTCCCAGGCGATCGTCCACTTGTAGGACTTGGTGCTCGTCTGCGGCTCGGTGCTCAGGTTGGCGTAGTACGACTCGGCCTTGGCCAGGTAGGCGCTGTCGCCCGTGGCCCGGTACAGCCACAGCGCGCCCCACACCAGCTCGTCGTTGTACCCGCTCCAGGAGTTGTAGAAGGACGCCGCGTCACCGATGCAGCTCGAGTACTTGCCGCGGTAGGTGTCGGCGAAGGTGTACAACTGCCGCGCGTGGGTGAGCAGGGTGGCCGCGTAGGACGGGTCGGAGTCGCGGAACACCATCGAGGAGGCGGCCATGGCCGCCGCCGTCTCGCCCGCCAGGTCCGAGCCCGGGCAGGACGCGGTGATCCGGTACGACGGCCGCGCCATCTGCATCACCTCGGCCGGGCCCCACCAGGCGTGGTCCGGGCCGCCGGTGCCGACCTGCCCGTACAGGACGTTCGGCTGCGGGTGCGCCTTGATGAAGTAGTCGTTCACCCACTTGAGGCTGGAGCGCAGATGGGGAAGCTGGCCGGACGACGCGTAGGCGCCGGGGTACTCCACCGCGCCCCAGGCCAGCATCGTGGCGGTGAACGCCATCGGGAAGCCGAACTTGACGTGGTCGCCCGCGTCGTACCAGCCGCCGGTCAGGTCCAGGCCGACGTCCTTGCCGTCGTTCAGGCCCGAGTCGCCGCGCCAGTTGACCCGGAAGCCGTCGGGCAGGTCGCCGGAGCGCTGGGCGTCGTAGAAGAACAGGGACTTCTGGAGCGCCTCCGCGTAGTTGAACGTGGCGGTGGGCGCGGCCGCGGCACCGGAGGGGCCGCCGGAGGAGGCGTGGGCGGGGGCCGCCATCAGGCACAGCGCGCACAGGACGAGCGCGAGCACGGCGGCGAGGCCACCGGGCGGGGCGGAGGGACGGCTCGGTCTGCGGGGCATGGGTGCTCCCTTCCGGCAGCGACTGTGCTGCTCTGCTCGGGCGAGGCGGTGCTCGCGGGCGGGAGCGGGGCGGCAGTCCTTGGGAGCGCTCCCACGGCGGTATGCCCATCGTGATCCCGCCCCGGAAACGGTGTCAATGACCGTGCGCGACGCCGCGGTTCCCGCGCCCGCGCCGCCGCGCCGCCCCCCATGGCGGGCGGCGCGGCGGCCGCGGCGTGCCCCGCGCACCCGGCGGGGCACGCCGCGGAACCCTCACCCGTGCAGCCGCGGCACGTCCGCCAGGAGCTGCCGGGTGTACGGGTCGCGCGGAGCGAAGATCACCTCCTCCGCCGGCCCGTCCTCCACCACACGGCCCCGGCTCATCACCAGCACCCGGTCGCCGACGTAGGCGGCCTGCCCGATGTCGTGGGTGATGAACAGCACCGTCATGCCCGTCGCGTCTCGCAGGTCCGTCAGGACGTTGAGGATGGTGGCCCGCAGCGACGCGTCGAGCATGGACGTGGCCTCGTCGGCGACCAGCAGCCGGGGCCGCAGCATCAGCGCGCGGGCGATCATCACCCGCTGCCGCTGGCCGCCGGACAGCTCGTGCGGGTGGCGGCCGAGCACGTCCCCGGCCCGCAGCCCCACCTGCTCCAGCGCCTGAGCCATCAGCTTCTCCGGGTCGCCGGCGCGCCGCTCCGCCAGCCGCAGCGACCGGCCGAGCAGCCGCCGGACGGTGAAGAACTGGTTGAAGGCGCTGAACGGGTCCTGGAACACCGCCTGCGCCTGCCGCCAGTACTCCTTCAGCCCGTCCCCGCGCAGCGCGGTCACGTCCCGCCCCGCCAGCTCGACCGTGCCCGAGGTGGGTTCGAGCAGCCGCAGCACCAGGCGGGCCAGGGTGGACTTGCCGCTGCCGCTCTCCCCGACGACGGTGGCGACCTCGCCCTGGCGCAGGGTGAACGACACGCCGTCCACGGCCCGCACCGCGTCCTCGCCGTGCCCGAACACCCTGGTCAGCCCCTCGACCCGCAGCAGCGGGCCGCCGGGGCTCACAGGTGCTCCCCGACGGGCCGCCCCGGGTGGTCGGCCGTCCACCAGCAGGCGGAGAAGCCCCCGGTCCCGTCGGCCGCCTCGGGCGGCTCCGCGGTGGCGCACCGGTCGTCGGCCAGCGAGCACCGCGGGTGGAAGCGGCACCCGGGCGGCGGCGCGGCCAGGTCGGGCGGCGCGCCCTCGATGCCGTGGATGCGGCGCCCGCGGATGCCGGGTTCCGGCACCAGCACCGAGGCCAGCAGCGCCCCGGTGTAGGGGTGGCGGGCGGCGTCCACGATCCGCCGGGTGGGCCCGGTCTCCACGATCCGCCCCGCGTACATCACCGCGATGCGGTCGGCGACGGTGCTCAGCACCGGCAGGTCGTGGGTGACCAGGACGATCCCGCCGACCAGGCGGCGCTCGACCAGTTCCCGCAGCAGCCCGACCAGGACGCGCTGGGTGGACACGTCCAGCGCCGAGGTGGGCTCGTCGGCGATGAGCAGGCGCGGCCCCAGCAGTGTGGACAGCACGGTGACCACGCGCTGCTTCATGCCGCCGGAGAGCTGGTGCGGATAGGAGGCCAGCACCCGCCGGGGCAGGCCGAGCTGCTCCAGGCGCTCGGCGGCGCGGTCCAGGGCCTGCTTCCGCTTCACCCGCGGCTCGTGGGCGCGGATGACGTCCACCGCGAAGTCGCCGACGCGCAGCGTGGGGGACAGGGAGTTCAGGGCGCCCTGCGGCAGCAGGGAGACCACGGTGCCGCGCCAGGAGCGCGGGGGCCGCTTGCGCGGGTGCAGGCTCAGGTGCTCCCCGGCGACCTCCAGTTCGCCGCCGAGGACGTGCAGCGGCGGGCGGGCGGTCAGGGACAGCACGGCGGCGAGGGTGGACTTGCCGCAGCCGGACTCCCCCGCGATGCCGAGGACCTCGCCCTCGCGCAGGGTCAGCGACACGCCGTCGACGGCGTGGACGTCCCGCCCGGACGGGCCCGCGTAGACGGCGCGCAGGTCGCGGGCGGCGAGCAGGACGTCGGTGCCGAGGCGCACCGGGGGCGGTGGGTGCACGGTCACGTGAGCTCCTTCGCCGAGGGGGAGGCGGGCGGCGGGGTCTCCGGGGAGGTGCCGGGGGCGGTGGGCGCCGCGGTGGCCAGGGCGGCCGGGCCGCGCCGGCGGCGGCCCCGGGCGGAGCCGCGCCGCAGCCGCGGGTTGAACACCTCGTCCAGGCTGGACTGGAGCATCAGCAGGGTGAACGCGACCAGGGTGAGCAGCAGCGTGGGCGGGACGAACGCCCACCACGCGCCGGTCCTGACCGACTCCCAGGCCAGCGCCCAGTGCAGCATGGTGCCGAGCGACACCTGGTCGCTGGGGCCGAGGCCGAGCATGGACAGGGCCGCCTCGTTGAGGATGGCGCTGGAGACCTGGAGGACGAACGCCATGCAGATGTAGGACAGCATGTAGGGCACCACGTCCAGCAGGATGATCCCGGTGCGGCTCGCCCCGGACAGGCGCGCGACGTCCAGGTGCTCGCGGGTGCGGACGCTGCTGGCCTGGGCGCGCACGGCGCGGGCGGTCCACGTCCAGCTCGTGGCGGCGATGACCACGGACAGGGCGAGCCCCGAGCGGGAGTCCAGCGCCACGGACAGCAGGATCAGCACCACGATGGAGGGGATGGCCAGGATGATGTTGGTCAGCCCCATCAGGCCCTCCTCGACGGTGCCGCCGAGGTAGCCGGCGGTGGTGCCCACGGCCGCGCCGACGAGGGTGGCGACGACGCCGGCGACCAGGCCGATGAACAGGGAGGTGCGGGTGCCGTGCATGAGGTTGGCCAGGACGTCGTGGCCGAGGTTGTCGGTGCCCAGCCAGGCGTCGCCGGACGGCTCGTCGTACAGGCCGCCGACCACGTCGCCCGGCTCGGTGCCGTAGAGGACCGGGCCGAGCAGACCGAACAGCAGCACGGCCGTGAACAGGCCGGCGCAGACCCAGAACCGGGTGGTGAACCGGGTAAGTCCCATCGGGTCACCGCTCCCCTCGGGCGGCCGCGCGGATGCGCGGGTCGATGACGCCGTAGACGGCCTCCACGAGGAAGTTCGCCAGCAGCACGGCGACGGTGATGATCAGGGTGATGCCGGAGATCACGGCGTAGTCGTTCTGGCTGATCGCGGTGAACAGCAGCGTCCCGATGCCGGGGTAGGAGAAGACGATCTCGGTGATCAGGGCGCCGCCGACCAGGGTGCCGATGGACAGGGCGAGCCCGGTGACCTGCGGCAGCATCGCGTTGCGGAAGATGTACCGCACCACCGTGCGGTCCCTCAGGCCCAGCCCCCGGCTGTAGTTGACGTAGTCGGAGTTCAGCTCGTACACGGCCATGGACCGCATGCCGACCGCCTGCCCGCCGATGAACACCACCACCAGCGACAGGAACGGCAGCCAGTAGTGCTCCAGCGCGTCGGTGAAGAACGTCCAGGTGTACGCGGGGTCGAGCCCGAAGGAGTACCCGCCGCCCGGCGGCAGCACGGGCACCGCCACCGCCAGCAGGTACAGCAGCAGGATCGCCAGGCAGTAGTAGGGCAGGCTGGACAGGAACAGGGAGGTGGTGAACGCGCCCCGGTCGAACCAGCCGCCGCGGTAGGCGGCCACCGCGCCCAGGGCGTTGCCGAGCAGCCAGCCGACCACGATCGCGGGCAGTTGCAGCGCGACCGTCCACGGCAGCGCGTCCTCGATGAGGCCGCGCACCTCGGCCGGGTAGGAGGAGAACGACACCCCGAGGTCGCCGGTGGCCAGGTTCTTCAGGTAGACGAGGAACTGCTCCCACATCGGCTCGTCGAGCCCGAACTCGTCGACGTACTCGGCGTGGACGCGGGCCATCTGGTCGGCGTCGGCCGCCCCGCCCCGGCCGATGCTCGCCACCAGGGTGTCCACCGGGTTGCCCGGGATGAGGCGGGGCAGCAGGAAGTTGAGGAAGACCGCCGCGAACAGCGCGCCCAGGTACCAGGCGGCCTTGCGCAGCAGGTACCGGCGCAGGGTCATGCCCCGGCCGCCTTGATCTTGTACAGCCACTCGTCGCCGGCGCCGCGCCACATCGGCGGCGCGTAGGGATTGGCGGCGTCGGGGAAGTTCTTCCACACGCTCTCGTTGAACTCGAAGAAGTCCAGCGGCCGGTACATCAGCGGGATCATCGGCGCGTGCTCCATGAAGATCCGGTCCAGCCTGCCGTACAGCTCCTTGGCCTTCGCCTCGTCGTCGGAGACGCGGGCGACCCGGTCGAGCAGGTCGGCGGCCTCGGGGTGGGAGAAGCGGCCGTAGTTGTAGTAGGCGGGGCTGCCGGGCTCGGAGACGCCGCGCATGTCGAGCACGTCGCGGAAGCGCTGCCAGGGCGCGGCGGGCGAGGTGCCGGAGACGTACCACACGGCGACCTCGAAGGTGCCGTTCTGCACGGCGGTGGTGACCTGGGGCGCCTGGGGAAACGTTGTCTTCAGCTCGATGCCGACCTTTTTCGCGCTGTCGGCGACCGAGCGCAGCGCCGTCTGCCAGTCGGACCAGCCGGTGGGGCACTGCGCGCCGAACGACAGGCGGGTGCCGTCGGGCAGCCGGTACACGCCGTCGCCGCCCTTGGTGGCCTTCAGCTCCTCCTCCAGGATGCGGCGGGCCTCGTCCGGGTCGTGGCGCCAGCCGTGCTCGGCGACGGCGGCCCCGTCGAAGTACTTCTCCTCCGACCCGGCGGGGATGACCACGCTGGACCTGACCGGCTCGGAGTAGCGGGACATGGCGGTCTCGGCGATGTGCGCGTAGTCGATGCTGAACGCCAGCGCGCGGCGGACCCTGGGGTCGTCCAGGCCCTTCTTGGTGGTGTTGAGCACCAGCATCGGGATGCTGCCCGGGATGTGGTACGGCGGTTCCTCGTGCCAGGTGCCGACGGGTTTGTTCTTGCTCTCCCACATCTTCCAGATCTGCGGGGTGAAGCTCTGCATCACGTCCACCTCGCCGCGCTCGAACGCCAGGTCGGCGGAGGCGTTGTCCTTGAAGATGGGGTGGATGACGGTCTTCGGGGCGGGCAGCCCGCCGCGTGCCGACTTCCCCCAGTAGGCGTCGTGCCGCTCCAGCACCACCCGCTGCGCGTTGTAGCTCTTGATCCGGTACGGGCCGGAGCCGACGGGGTTCCGGTTCGGGTACTCCAGCAGGCGCTCGTTCTCCCGCTCGATGCGTTCCCACAGGTGGCGGGGGAGGATGTACACGCTCGCGATGTGGTGCTTGACGATCGCCGGGTTGAGGTTGTCCGGGTCCAGCGCGAAGGCGACCGTGTCCGCGCCGGGGGCGGTGACGTCCGTCAGGTGGTCCCAGACGTTGGAGTACCACAGGTCCTCGTGCCGCTTGGCGAGCTGGTAGGTGAACACCACGTCCTGCGCCGTGACCGGCTTCCCGTCGTGCCAGGCGGCGCCGCTGTGGAGGGTGACGGTGATCGTGGTCTCGTCGGGGGTGGCCAGGCCCGTCGCCAGGCCGGGCAGCAGGGCGCCGTCGAGCTGGTCGAAGCGCAGCAGGCTCTCGTAGACGATCGGCATCTGGTTGGCCGCGATGGGCCACCCGGCCGTGGGGCTGAGCGGGTTGTGGTTGGGCGGGGTGCCCCACTGCCAGCCGCCGACGTACAGGGTCTCGCGGCGCTGTCCCGAGGACTCGCCGCCGGAGCAGGCGGTGAGGGCGCCGGCGGAGGCGAGGGTGCCGAGGGCGAGGAACCCCCGGCGGGACAGGCCGGGCGGGAGTGAGGGGTTGTGTCCGGTCATGGGTGCGTGCACCTCCTGAACGGGTTAAGTTCGCTGGATAGTGGCAGAGGCGCGCACGCCCGTAAATAGCTGGGACACGACTCGGCCACCGTGATCTGCCTGGGCGATCGGCGGCAGGGGCACTAAGCTGCACCGGTACAGCAAGCCCAGGGACGAGGGGGCCCGTGAAGCGTCCGACCATCGCCGACATCGCCCGCACCGCGAACGTGTCCAAAGGCGCGGTGTCCTACGCGCTCAACGGCAAGCCCGGGGTGTCGGAGAACACCCGGCGGCGCATCCTGGACGTCGCCGCCCAGCTCGGCTGGCAGCCCAGCAGCGCCGCCCGCGCCCTGTCCGACGGGCGCAGCGGCGCCGTCGGCCTGGTGGTGGACCGCCCGGCCAGGGTGCTCAGCATCGAACCGTTCTTCATGGACCTGATCTCCGGCATGGAGCAGCGCCTGGCCGAGAGCTCCGCCGCGCTGCTGCTGAAGGTCACCGCCGACCAGGCGGCCGAGCTCGCGGCGTACCGCAGGTGGTGGGCCGAGCGCCGGGTGGACGGCGTGATCCTGCTCGACGTGCGCACCGAGGACCCGCGCCTGGCCCTGGTGCGGGAGCTCGGCCTGCCCACGGTGGTGATCGGCCGGCCCGACCCGGCGGAGGGCCTGCCCTGTGTGTGGGTGGACGACGCGGCGGCGATGCGCGAGGTGGTGGAGTATCTGGCGGCGCTCGGCCACCGGCGGATCACGCACGTGGCGGGGCCCGGCATGTATGTGCACACCCAGGAGCGCGCGGCGGCCTTCGCGCAGACCGCCGCCCGCCTGGGCCTGGAGCGGGCCCGCACGCTGCACACCGACTACGGCGGCGAGGCCGGGGCGCGGGCCACCCGGCAGTTGCTCGCGGACCCGGCGCCGCCGACGGCGATCATCTACGACAACGACGTGATGGCGGTGGCCGCGCTGGGCGTGGCGCAGGAGATGGGCGTGAGCGTGCCCGAGCGGCTGTCGCTGGTGGCGTGGGACGACTCGGCGCTGTGCCAACTGGTGCACCCGGCGCTGACCGCGGTGCGCAGGAACGTCGTCGAGCACGGCTCGTGCGCGGTGGCGTCGCTGCTGAGGGTGGTGTCGGGCGAGCCGGTCGGGGACGTGCGGGCGAGCGGCCCGGTCCTGGTGCCCCGGCGCAGCACGGCCCCGCTGTGACGCGCCGGGGAGCGGGCCCCCGCCCCCGTCCCCGCGGCGGGTGAGGGCCGCGGTTCGCGTCGCCCGCGCCGCGCCCCCGGCACCCGAGTCGAAAGCAGGTTCGAAAAGCGGGACCCGTGACGCGCGGGGGACGTTCGGACGTTAGTGTGATGACGGCTGACAGCCGGACGCCGCGCCAGCGCCGCGGCTCCGGGGCGGGGACTTGTGGCGGGGGAGAGATGCGCATGCGGTTCGGAGCGGCGCCTTGAGGCTGCTGCACACCTCGGACTGGCACCTGGGCCGCACCTTCCACGGAGAGAGCCTGCTGGACGCGCAGCGGGTGTTCCTCGACCACCTGGTGGAGGTGGTGCGCGCGCACGGCGTCGAGGCGGTGCTGGTCGCCGGGGACGTCTACGACCGCGCGCTGCCCTCCCTCGACGCCGTCGCCCTGTTCGACGACGCGCTGCACCGGCTCGCCGCCCTCGGCGTGCCCACCGTGCTCATCTCCGGCAACCACGACAGCGCCCGCCGCCTCGGCGTGGGCGCCGGGCTGATCGACCGCGCCGGGATACACCTGCGCACCGACCCGGAGGGCGCCGGGGTGCCCGTGCTGCTGTCCGACGAGCACGGCCCCGTCGCCTGCTACGGCCTGCCCTATCTGGAGCCGTCCCTGGTGCGGGCCAGGTTCGGGGTGCGCAGGTCCTCGCACGCCGCCGTGCTGGGCGCGGCCATGGACCGGGTCCGCGCCGACCTCGCCGCCCGCCCCGGCACCCGCTCGGTGGTGCTCGCGCACGCGTTCGTCGTCGGCGGCCGGGGCTGCGACAGCGAACGCGACATCACCGTCGGCGGGATCCAGCACGTGCCCGCCTCGGTGTTCGACGGCGTGGACTACGTCGCGCTCGGCCACCTGCACGGCGCGCAGACCCTCACCCCCCGGCTGCGCTACTCCGGCTCCCCCCTGGCCTACAGCTTCTCCGAGGCCGCGCACCGCAAGAGCGTGTGGCTGGTCGACCTGGCCGCCGACGGCGAGGTCACCGCCGAGCGGATCGACTGCCCGGTGCCGCGCCCGCTGGCCCGGCTGCGCGGACGCCTCGAGGACCTGCTCGCCGACCCCGCCCTGGACCGCCACGAGCAGGCGTGGGTGCACGCCACCCTCACCGACCCCGAGCGCCCCGCCGACCCCATGGAGCGGCTGCGCCGCCGCTTCCCGCACACCCTGCAACTGGCCTTCGAACCCGAGCTCGACGGGCCGCGGGCGCGGGAGGAGTCCTACAGCTCCCGGCTGAAGGGCCGTGACGACGTGCAGATCGGCGTGGACTTCGTGGCGCACGTGCGCGGGCGCGCCGCCGACGAGGCGGAACGGGCCCTGATCGGCGAGGCCTTCGACGCGGTGCGGGTCGGCGCCCTGGAGGAGGCGGCGGGCGCCGGGGAGGCGGTCGGCTGATGCGGCTGCACCGGCTGTCCCTGAGCGCCTTCGGGCCCTTCGCCGGCCGGGAGGAGGTCGACTTCGACGCCCTGTCGGACGGCGGCCTGTTCCTGCTGCACGGCGCCACCGGCGCGGGCAAGACCTCCGTGCTGGACGCGGTGTGCTTCGCCCTGTACGGGGATGTGCCCGGCGAGCGGAAGAAGGACCACCTGCGCAGCCACCACGCCCGCCCGGACACGCCGACCGAGGTGGTGCTGGACTTCACCGTGCGCGGACGGCGCCTGGAGGTCACCCGGGGCCCGGCCTACGAGGTGCGGCGGAACGGCCGCGGGACCACCGTCCGCGCCAGGACCCTGCTGCGGGAGTGGAAGGCCGGCGCCACCCCGGAGTGGACGGACCTCAGCGTCTCCCACCGCGAGATCGGCGAGGAACTGCTCCAGTTGCTCGGCGGCATGAGCCGGGAGCAGTTCTGCCAGGTGGTGCTGCTGCCGCAGGGCGACTTCGCGAAGTTCCTGCGCGCCGACGCCAAGGACCGCGCCGCGCTGCTCGGCAGGCTGTTCGACACCGGCCGGTTCTCCCGGGTCGAGCGGTGGCTCGCGGACCGGCGGCTGGCCGGCGAGAAGGCCGCCCGCAAGGCCGTGGACGAGGCCCTGGGCACCCTGCACCGGCTGCACCAGGCCGCGGGCAGCGCCGAGCGGCCCCCGTCCGCGGACACCGCCGCCTCCTGGCCCGGCCTGGTGGAGTCCGCGCTGGCCACCGCCGCCCAACTGCGCGTCGACGCCCGCGAACGCGCCGACCACGCCCGCCTGGCCCTGGCCGCCGCCGAGGAGCGCCACCGGCGGGCGGGCGAGGCCGTGGAGGCCGCCCGCCTGCTGGCCGACCGCAGGCACCGGCACCGCCGCGCCCTGGACCGCGCCGCCGAGCTGCGGGCGGCGGCGGAGCGGGCCGCCGCCCTGGCGGAGCGGCTCGACCGGGCGGGGCGGGCCGCCGAGGTGCTCCCGCTGTGGGCGCTCGCCCAGGACGCCGCGGACGAGTACCGCGCCGCCGCGGAGCGCGAGGCCAAGGCGCGCGCCGCCCTCGGCGGGGACGGCACCGGGGCCGGCGAGGCCGAGCTGGCCCGCGCCGAGGCGGAGCTGCGGCAGGAGCTGGTGCGGCTGGAGGGCGCGGCGGAGGCCGAGCGCGAGCACTCGCGGGCGGCCGGGGAGCGCGAGAAGCTGCGGCGGGAGTGCGAGCAGGCCGACGCCGCCCGCGACGACGCCGCCCGCTGGCTCGACGGCTGGCCCGCCGTGCACCGGGCGGCCGCGGCCCGGCTCCGCGACGCCGAGGCCGCCGCCACCGCGGCCGCCGCGCTCGCCGAGGGGGCCGCCGCTCCCCCG